>JBFJQB010000118.1:0-9220 GCA_041616855.1 Cognaticolwellia sp.
CTTGGTCAAAACCGGCTAATATTTCCGCTTGAATGGTGCTCATATCTGCTTCTTCAGTTTCCATAACACCTGGCCAACGCATGATTTCAACCGGATTTACCACGGCATTGTTAGCTAAACTGGCAATAGTGTTGGCATGGGTTACAAGCTCTGACGCTAATTCTTTATTTAATGTCACGTTACTTTTTGCCGCTGGGTTAGCATTAAAACGTAAACTACATTCAACTTTTCCGCGATTCAATTGCTTACGAAATCGTTCACGTAAAACTGGCTCTATACTTCTAAATTGCTCAGGTAAACGGAAATATGTTTCGAGGAAGCGTTGATTAACACTACGGATTTCCCACACGGCATTGCCCCATTCGCCTTTAATTTCGTGGCGTGCAAATGCTGTCATACTATGGATCATTGAATTTCCTAACTCTCTAATATGGTAATTAACTGAGATTATGCCCTAGCTAAGAGCAGGTATCTACTTCAAACATAAGTGCAGAGTTTATTTATCGCCCTTGAACGGCTTTAGCATTTAGCTGATACTTTTTTGCCAACGCGCTTTAATATGGTCGGCAACACGAAACGAGTTAGCGTAAATAGTAAACGTGTAAGGTACGCTGCCACCGGTTGGCATAAATGAAGCGTCAGTTACAAATAAGTTATCAAGCTCATGTGCTTGGCAGTTTTTATTCAACACTGAGGTTTTCGGATCATCGCCAAACCGACACCCTCCCGCCATTAAGTTTGATGCTGGAGCGCTGCTTATCGATGAAGAAATGTTGCTTGCGCCCATTTCTTCTAGCAATTTTTCAGCTTTTTTCGCAAGGTATTCTCCCACATCTAAATCATGATTGTGTGCACCGATACGTATTTTCGCCACTGGATCACCCCATTTATCCGTCACATCGTCGTCTAACGCGACAAAGCAATTATCGGTCGGCAACCAGTCATTAAACACTTCAAAGCGCAGGGTTTTATAGGTAGTGAACTCTGTTTCCATACTCTGTTTTAGGGCTTCGCCCCAAATTAACTGTTCACTGTTCTGGCTTTCATCATATTGCCATTTCGTACCTTGCGCGCGAGCTATCGGGTTTTGATAGAACAAAAAGTCGATGGTGCCGCCTTTTGCTTTGCCATCGCGATTAAAACCCGTAAAAGCTTTATCGTCAATCTGATACCAATCTTGTAATGCTCGGTTAATAAAGGGCCCTACTTGCTTTAATTGCGCTTGTTTTTCTTCCGTTAAATCTTGATAA
The DNA here is from genome assembly GCA_041616855.1 of Cognaticolwellia sp. GTDB lineage: Bacteria > Pseudomonadota > Gammaproteobacteria > Enterobacterales > Alteromonadaceae > Cognaticolwellia. The sequence continues at coordinate 1,251 of JBFJQB010000118.1, forward strand.
AAGAAATCACCACGGCCCGTGCCACCACCGGAAAAGAGTAAGTTTTTACCGACCTGACCAGAATTATTGGCAAGACCATTCGGGAATTTCTCACCTTTTGACGCCAACAACAAACGCGAGGTTTCTACCGCTTGGCACGCCACAACATAGTAAGTAGCCGTTGCCGTCTGTTTGCGACCAGCTTTATCGTAATAAAGCACACCAGATATTTCACCCTTACTATCTGTTTGAATTTTATAAACTTTCGCATTGGGTATTATCGTACAGTTACCGCTCGCAACCGCATGATTCAATAATGCTGCTCTACCGCTACCTTTAGCACCAGACGAACAGCCATAACTACTACAATAACCTGAGTACTCACAACTATTTCTGCCCATTGCCGGTTGAGATAATATTGCTCGTGGCACGGGCACGGGGTGATAACCTATTTTCTTTGCGCTTTTATCGATCCAAGATGAAATACCATGCTCTGCTAATGGCGGAAAAGGAAAGTCTGTTGAGCGATGTTCTTGATGAGGGTGCTGTGAAACTCGGCCTGACACGCCTACCACCTTTTCAACTAACGCATAGTAAGGTTCAAGATCATCATAACTGATAGGCCAATCTGCAACATTGGCCCCCTGGATTGCGCCAAATTCCGTTTTTAAACGAAAATCTACCGGTTTTAATCGATGAAAATAGCCACTCATAAAATTTGACGAACCGCCAACGACATTTCCATTCCAGAAACTCCAACCCGACTCGCTTGTTGCTTCACCCTGCCAAAAGCTTTCACCCTGCTCGTTTTTATACTCTTCTTCGATAACATGCTGTTCGTCTTCAAGGCTTGGGTTATAAGCATCACGTAAACTAATAGCCAGTTCATCTTTATAAAATTCTTTTTCCGTTAACCATGGCCCTTTTTCAAGTACTAACACTTTGGCGCCAGCCTGAGCTAAGGTGTAAGCAACAGGCGAAGCCCCTGCGCCACTACCCACTATGCAAACATCATATTTCATGCTTTACGAGTCCCTATTTTCTGATGAGTATATAACTGGTGGCTAACAACGGTTGTTGGAATGGCATTTTCAGTCGAAACTTTATTGAGCATTAGGTTTGCTCGCTGCCCAGGTAATTCGTAGTAACGATTACCGGCTTGCGGTAATGGAAAACCGGCTTGATGATCTAACCACTGCCAGCCAATGCCATTAGGATTACCGCCATAAATTGGCGGTGTCAACATCGCTTCAAAGATATAACTGACTAAATTACTCAACCAATTTTCACCCGCGGTGGAATTACTGACGGCACGTAAAATAGTTTCTTTTTCATCAAAAGATAAGTTAAAAAAATTTTTCTGTAATTGGCTTTGACTAAAGTCATTTAGCCAGCCAACACCGTTATAGATAAACGTCACTTCAGCTTCTTGCGTGGGCTGCAAAAACACCACATTATATAAATACTGTGTGGCTTGAATGTCTTTTGCACTTGGCCCAGTTGGCGACTCTGGTAATAAATGCGCAAGCACGGCATCAAGAGTTAACCATGGGTCAGTTTGCACCGCGCTATTGAGTTTATTATCAATATCTGCTGACCAACTGCGCATGGGCATAGCAGCCACCATAGTGGCTCCTGCTGCTGACTTTAAGGCGTTACGGCGTGAAATCTTCTTTTCTAGCCATTTTGGCGTTTGGAAATTCCCATCAAAAAACGACTCTATTTTAACCATCTTTAATTGGTCAACCTCCTTATTCGTCAGCGATGAAGTCATGGGCATTTTCCTTGTTGTTTTTTGCTTGCCATTTGCTTAAAAACCTCAGCCAGTACTCGGCAGAGTACTGCAAATTATCAAGTAACTCCGCAGTATCTTTCGATAGAAGCATTTTGCCCGTATTGGTTGAAACATACATATGAGGATAACCCTGCACCGGAGGCAATGACTTCATAAACGCTTCATTGTCGTTGCTATCACTCACATTTATTTTTAGCAGCACATAGTTATCATGTAACGCTTGATAGACTTGCGGGTTTTTTGCCAAAAATGCGTCCATTTTATGGCACCAAGTACACCAGTTCCCGCCTATTTCAATTAAGACATTTCGATTACTTTTTTGCGCTAAAGCAATGGCCGCTTGAGCATCTTTGAATGGATCTCGTTTGTCATCATAAATTTGGCTGTATAACGGTAACTCATTGATGAACTGTCGCGTTGACCCTTGCGCATTCGCTTGATTAGTAATAAATGAACTGACAATAAATATAACCATAATCAGCTGAAATTTCATAAATTTTTCCTATTTAATCGGCATCTGATGCACAAGAGCAACCACCACATAATACAATGACCTGCGAATAATTAACTATATTTCAAAATACTTGTAAGGTCATTATGTCAAATTAGCATGTGAACGATTATAATGCGCAGCAATTATACTACGATAGGAAATTCAACATGCGTCCAAGCGGCAGAACTTTAGGGCAAATTCGTCCGGTAACTATTACTCGTCAATTTACAGCTCATGCAGAGGGCTCAGTGCTTATTGAGTTTGGTGATACCAAAGTTATCTGTACCGCGACAGTTGAATTAGGAGTGCCTCGTTTTCTTAAAGGTCAAGGCAAAGGTTGGATCACCGCTGAATATGGCATGTTACCCCGATCTACTCACACCCGTATGCGCCGTGAAGCTGCCAATGGCAAACAAAGTGGCCGTACTTTAGAAATTTCTCGTTTAATCGCGCGCTCATTACGCGCTGCGGTTGACTTAACCGCACTTGGTGAAAATACCATTACCGTTGACTGTGATGTTATCCAAGCTGATGGTGGTACGCGCACCGCGTCAATAACTGGCGCTTGTGTCGCTTTAGTAGATGCTTTAAACCATATGCGCGTTAAAGGCATTATTAATAGCAACCCACTTAAGCATATGATTGCTGCGGTTTCTGTTGGCATCTACCAAGGAGAAGCTATTTCTGACTTGGATTATCCTGAAGATTCTGCCGCAGATACGGATATGAATGTTGTGATGACCGAAACAGGCAAATTAATTGAAGTACAAGGCACCGCAGAAGAAGAGCCGTTTAGCTTCGAAGAAATGCAAGAAATGTTAGTACTGGCGAAAAACAGCATTAACGAATTATTGGACATTCAAAAAACTGCTTTAAATTAAACCTTGTAAGGAACTGATTATGAAAGATTATCAACGCGAATTTATTGAGTTTGCCTTATCTAAACAAGTATTACGTTTCGGCGAATTTACCTTAAAGTCTGGCAGAACGAGTCCTTATTTTTTTAATGCGGGTTTATTTAATACCGGTGGTGATCTAGCGCGTTTAGGCCGCTTTTACGCCGCTGCATTACAAGATTCAAAAATCGACTATAACTTATTGTTTGGTCCTGCCTATAAAGGTATCCCAATTGCTACCACCACGGCTGTCGCACTTGCTGACAGCTATAATATTGATATGCCTTATTGTTTTAACCGTAAAGAAGCCAAAAAGCATGGTGAAGGCGGTAGCTTAGTCGGTTCTGCACTCGAAGGTAAAGTAATGTTGGTTGATGATGTGATCACCGCAGGTACGGCTATTCGTGAATCGATGGAGATCATTCAAGCACACGGAGCAGAATTATCAGGTGTACTGATCGCACTTGATAGACAAGAAAGAGGTCAAGCTGAACTTTCTGCCATTCAAGAAGTAGAGCGCGATTTTAATACTAAGGTAATTTCTATCGTGACTTTGGCCGATTTAATTAGTTATTTGGAAGAAAAGCCCGATATGGTTGATAGTTTAGCTAGCATTAAAAAGTATCGTGCAGACTACGGCATTTAATTAATTCATTAATCATCACGCCTAACAATAATGAAAAAAGCCTGCAAAAATGCAGGCTTTTTTGTCTGTTATTTTTAGCTACCGTAACTAAGCCTGTCGTGCTAGGCAGTTAGTTCAAATTGATAACTGCTTGGCTTTTCATAAGCATGATTAATATTGGCATAAAACTGCTCAATACGACCCGCTCTTTCATCAATAGCTAACGACCTGCTCGGTGCAACGGCTTCTTGTGCCGATAAAGTTTGTGCCATAAATTGGTCGAATTCATTATAACTTTCATTACCAATAGTGTTCTTGATTTCAAGCACTTCGTTAGGCTTTATTAAACCAACAAAGTCTTTTCTGGCATTGGGCTCCGCCAAGAGAATTGCTGATAATTCAGATTGGGCTTGCGCTATTAATTTAGCAGCTGAATTAGCAATACGGGTATCTTGTATGGAGGGGTTCGCTGGTGCTAACGCAGCGGCATACACTTTTTGCATTTTCGTAATAGTGGCACGTGGGTCGCCTTTAATAGGTGCTAGATCAACCGACACCTCTCCTCCGACAGCATATTTCTTACCATCTGGACCAACTTCAAAGGAATAGGCAGGAGCACCTGTGTATGCCCCACCAACAGCATCATGCGCTAACTCGTGTGAACGAACCTCCTGATCTCGTCTTTTTAAAGCTTTTATTTCTTGTTGTTCGATAAACAGTTCATTATTCGACTTATCTGTGCTCTTTTTAGCGTCTGTTGACTGCTCTACGCTATTATTTTGCTCACTTTCACTATTCTGTTGCGATGAACCTTGCGACGAGTCTTGCCCTGAGCGCTGATTACTGCCTGAATCATCACCAATAACATCATTAGCAAGTTGTGCTTGCTTACGTAAACTAGCAAAGTCAACTTGCTCATTATTTTGTGCAGGGGTTCGACCGCGTTCTTTATCAGAGGCGACACCTTTTTCAGCTGCAGATTGATTAGATGCTTCAGGTTTGGTGATGATTTCACGTTGTTGATTATCACGACGCAAGCTATCAGTCTGTAGATTAACCGCAGTTTGGATGGGTAGATTATTACTTGGTTGCGTGATATTCATAATGGTTAAACGCGAACGTCCAAAAGTGTACCCAAATTTTCATCGGCAGATTTAACAACTTCTGCAGACGCTTTAGCTTGAAACTCAGCCACCCGCAAATCCACAACCGACTGTGTCAAATTTACTGGGCTCTCACTGTTCTGAGCAACATTGGCAGATGGATTATTGCTTTCTTGCTCTATGCTGTAATCAGGGGTTTCAACTACGCTGGTTGCTATATTTTCAGCCGCCTTAGCAGCGTCTTGGCTAGCTTTTTGAAACCCTTGCACACCTGCATTAAAAGCAGATTGAATTTCCATAACATTCTCCTCAATATATTTTATTACTCACAGGTCAGTTGAACCTTAAGTCACCAACTCGATAATAAATATATTTAGTGTAATTACCTGTTCAATTATTAACCAAAAACACCAAAAAGTAAACTAGCTCTCTTAGTTAATGCACTTGTTCAGCCAGCTTGTTAATTTAACTAAAAACTCTTCTTGGTGCGATATAAACGGGGCATGCGATGCTTGCTCAAATATATAGCGTTGACTTTGAGGTGCGAGTTCATCAATCAGTGGGATCACTTGCTTTGGTACTAAGCCATCGAGTTTACCGTAAAGCCTTAAAAATGGTTGGCTAATCTGCCTTAACTGCTCAGACAAATTGACTGTTTCTAATAAGCGCAATGAGTCATCTAACACTTGCCGTTCGGGCTGTTGATGTTGCATGACTAAATCGCGAATGGTCTTAATATCTTGGCGAATATGTGGACTTCCCATCGCTTGAATTTTTAAAAAATTATTGATGGTTTTTGTTGTGTCTTGGGCTAGCTGTTGGTGAAATAACGCTAAAACCGTTGCTTTGATACCAGGCCAATTATCTCGTTCAACAAACTGAGGAGAGCTCGCCACAGTTACCAATCCTAATACCTGCTCTGAATGCATCGTCGCAATTTGGCTCGCCACTAAGCCGCCTAAAGACCAACCAATATATACTGCAGGTTTCACGACCGCTTTTGCTATGGCATCAGCGACTTCAACTAACGAATATTGTGTAAGTTGATAGTCTTTATTTGTAGCAAAGCCGGGGAGATCTACCGTTATTACTTCAAAGTTTTTTTGCAATTGTGCTAAGCAAGGCTGCCAAACAGCTGAGTTGAGTCCCCAACCATGAATAAATACCAAGGGAAGACCTTGACCTTGGCTCGCTATTTTTAATCTTTCTGTCATGCTTAGTTTGCTCAATAACTGATGAGCGCGTAGTTTAACGAAAGGATGCTAAAAATGGAATTTACCCGCAAGCTCAACCGCAAACTAGTGCTGACGTTAAAAAACATCTTAGCCCAACAGTTGAACAACTGGAGATTGCACATAAGCTGTTGTATTTTGTGTGGCAATTCATGTCAGCACCACCCGTTACTGTGTCAATATTGCCAAGCAGATTTGCCTTATTTTAATCGCCAAGTGATCGGGTTTGATTTATTGTCTTGGCCCGCTATTTCAAAACTGCTCCCAGACAAGCACTTTGATCAACTGCTCGCCATAACGCCATATGTTTGGCCTTTCGATAACTGGATTACTCAGCTGAAATACCAACATAGAACGGAATTGGCTGAACTGTTAGGTTATCTGCTTGTTAAGCATTGGCAGCTTTACCTTAAAAGTGAAAAACCGCATATAACGCCAGACAACACTCTGCTCCTAGCCGTGCCGTTACATTTGAAAAAGTGGCAAGCCCGCGGCTTTAATCAAGCGCACCTTATTGCTCGAAAATTCGCGCTCAACTTTAATTATACTTACCAAACCGATGTTATTATCCGTGAAAAATATACTGAAAATCAGGTTGGCAAAACGGGTGCTGCCCGTAGGAAGAATCTAAAAAATGCTTTTCGCCTCAATTGCGAAACAAAGGCAAAACTGCCAGCGCATGTGATCTTAATTGATGATGTGGTTACCACAGGCGCAACCGCTAATGAGATTTGTAAACTGTTAAAAAACAGCGGAGTGCAAACCATTACACTCCTTTGTCTATGTTTGGCATTACCTAGCTAACGTTAACTTATCAAATGCCTAACCTGCAGGGCTGGCACTAAAAGCTTTTGCAAAAAACAAACTATTAGCGATAATTTTCATGCTACCTAAGAAATAGCCACGAAAAGCAAGGTTGTCAGTGCTAGCGATAACTCGACCTTTGCCAACATTATGGGCAACCAGTGTTGGATTATGCGCTACACGATTTACTAAATTTTGATCGGTATAACCACTCATTAACGGTGCTTTGGTGTATTTTGCCACCGTGATAAAGGGTACGCTTGTTTGCTCCATGATTACGGTGCTATTTCGAAACACGGGTAACTCGCTTGATTGATAGCCATAAGCCAGTGGGTGACTGAGATCAAGTTGCGCTTGGAATATTGCCCCTGCTATACGTTTTCTGCCGGCAAGTTGCTCTTTATCACCATAACTTAACGTTTCGGTATCAAACAATTGATTAATATGACTTTTACTAACAAAATCAATTTTTAACAATTCTTTTTCGGATAACCAATGTGCTGCGCGCTTTTGACCTAATAGCACACCACCGTCTTTTACCCATGATTGCAGCTTATTAAGTGTTTTGGTATCTAAACTAGCGTAATTGCCATCAACCATAATGATATTGCTATAATCCGCTAGATTTAACGTGGCTAAGCGTGGTATTTCAACAACAGTCACTGGAATTTCCAACAAGTTATCAAGGTAGTAAAGTATTTCACCTGCTTCATATTGTGATACCCCTTTGCCTCCTATCAGTAATACTTTCGGAGCTGTAACGGGTCGGAATGAGCTACTGCCAATATCAATACCTTGTATAGTTAAGCCCGTTTCTAAGCCATGTAGGGCTATTTTGTTTTTAGCTGCAAAACTCATCAAAATACTGCGCCAATTTGCCACACTCTGACTACCCGCAGGTACAATAATACTGCCTGGATTAAAGTCCTTAACCGCACCATTGACGCTGGCAGAAAACGCTTTAGTCGCTACTTTTGCGTTCAGTTTCGCCTTAGTGAGTTCATGCAACAGCTTGGGGGCTAAAAAGTCATGCCATTCAAAAG
>JBFJQB010000119.1:0-9004 GCA_041616855.1 Cognaticolwellia sp.
ACATCAATTTGATAAAGTTGAAATGGTGCAAATTGTTAAACCAGAAGATTCTTTCAAAGCGTTAGAAGAGTTGACCGGTCACGCGGAAAAAATTCTTGAAAAGCTAGAACTACCTTATCGTACCGTCGTGTTATGTACCGGTGATATTGGTTTTAGTGCCACAAAAACCTTTGATATCGAAGTATGGTTACCAGCTCAAAATACTTACCGCGAAATATCTTCTTGTTCTAACATGGGCGATTTCCAAGCGCGTAGAATGCAAGCAAGATACCGCAGTAGTGAAAGCAATAAACCTGAACTAGTACATACCTTAAATGGCTCAGGTTTAGCAGTAGGGCGCACACTAGTGGCGGTTTTAGAGAATTACCAACAAGCTGACGGTAGTATTAATGTACCAACAGTATTACAGCCTTACATGAAAGGTTGCACTAACATTAGCTAACCGATGCGTTTATTTAAGCCGTGTTAGTTTATTAAAAAATCCAATACTGTGTTATTGGATTTTTTTTGCTTTATTTTGCACACAAAACAGCATTGTCCGGTCTTAGTTGTTATCGGATTAACTTTATGGGATGAGTATTTTGTTACGTAGTTTATTAATCCAAGGCATTGTTTTTGTCATTATTTTTAATGCTATCTCGATGTTGCGAGAAACGAGTATGCTCTCCGGCAGCGCTTCGGTTCCCGCTGAGCATCAACTTAAAACCCTAATGGGTAAAGACATAAACTTGCATGCCAAGGGTAAAAAAACCATTATCTATTTTTTTGCGCCTTGGTGTCAGGTCTGTAATTTCAGTATCGATAACTTACAAAGTGTTTATCAAAAAAATCCTGATTTAAATGTTATTGCGATAGCGCTAGATTTTGTTGATGTTGCAGAAGTGAGAAAATTCACCAACAACCATCAATTAACCTTCCCTGTGGCGTTAGGTACCGCGTCAGTAAAAGCAGACTTTCAAGTTCCAGGTTATCCCAGTTATTATGTCTTAAACGAAGAAAATACCATTATTGGCCGTTCTCTTGGCTATTCTTCTGAAATTGGTCTGTATTTAAGGAGTCTTTAGACTTCTGATCTTTTCTCTGTTTGTGTACACTAAGGCAATTAAAACAACAACGAGCAGAATACCTTATGCAAATTTCCGCAAACTTTGATGCTGGTAATATCGATGTTATCTCAGCAAAAGATCCAAGTAATATTCAATTAGCCATTAAAAAAGATCATCAATCTGAATTTTATCAATGGTTTCATTTTAAACTGCACAACACCCAACATAGCGAACATGTCATGCATTTAACGAATGCCGGTGAATCTGCTTATGTTGAAGGATGGAAAAATTATCAAGCGGTAGCCTCTTATGATCGTCAACACTGGTTTCGCGTGCCAACAGAATTTGATGGCAAAAACCTAACCATTACTTTTACACCTGAACATGACTCAACCTATTTCGCTTACTTTGCCCCCTACAGTTATGAGCGTCATCAAGACCTCATTCACAGTGCCCAACTCGATATTGACTGCCAGTTGCAAGTGTTAGGACAAACTCTTGACGGCCGTGATATGTCGGTTTTAAAAGTCGGTGAAGAAGGTGAAGGCAAAAAAGTGATTTGGCTTACGGCACGACAACACCCAGGTGAAACCATGGCAGAGTGGTTTATGGAAGGTTTTATCGACCGTTTGTTAGATGAAGATGACGGTGTTGCCCGTTCGCTATTAAACAGCGCGGTATTTTATTTAGTGCCAAATATGAATCCAGATGGCTCAGTTAGAGGCCACCTTCGCACCAATGCTCAAGGCGTTAATTTAAATCGAGAATGGCAAAACCCGTCGATGGAAAATAGCCCTGAAGTGTATCTTGTGCGTGAAAAAATGCTCGCAACAGGTGTAGACATGCATTTGGATATTCATGGCGATGAAGCACTACCTTTTAACTTCGTTGCTGGTTGTGAAGGCATTCCATCATATGATGCACGTCATCAAGCACTGGAAGAAAAATTCAAAAATGTATTATTGGCCATTACGCCAGAATTTCAAGACGACCAAGGTTACGATAAAGACGAACCCGGACAAGCGAACTTAACCGTTGCAGCTAATTGGGTTGGCGAACAGTTTAAATGTTTAGCCTACACCGTTGAAATGCCATTTAAAGACAATGATTTATTGCCAGATTATAGTGTTGGTTGGTCAGATGAGCGCAGTAGCTTATTCGGTCGAGACTTCCTCACGGCCATTTATCATGTAGTGGACGACTTGCGCTAGATTCAGCTTAAGACTTAGCTGAAAATTTTTCACAAGACATATTAACTTTAAAAAATAATAATAATTAGGAGTCTAGAGTGCAAGAAATTGTCAATATACTAAATAGCATTATCTGGAGCCCAGCCTTGATTTATCTTTGCTTGGGTGCTGGATTGTTTTTCTCAATTATCACGCGTTTTGTGCAAGTTCGACAAATACGTGAAATGTGGCGCTTATTGGTGACAGGGAAAAGCTCAGCAAAGGGGATTTCCTCATTCCAAGCGTTAGCGGTTTCATTATCAGGCCGTGTTGGTACCGGTAATATTGCCGGTGTCGCTGCAGCTATTGGTTTTGGTGGCCCTGGTGCGGTATTTTGGATGTGGGTTGTTGCTTTTTTCGGCGCAGCCACAGCATACATTGAATCGACCAATGCGCAAATTTACAAAGAAGAGCAAGATGGCTTATATCGTGGTGGTCCAGCCTATTACATTGAAAAAGCCATGGGGCAAAAATGGTATGCTTGGATATTTGCCCTAGCCACTATTTTAGCGTGTGGTGCACTTTTACCTACGGTGCAATCTAACAGTATTGGTGTCGCAGTCACCATGGTTTTTGGTAGTGGCGACATTATTGATACAGCGCTGGGCTCAATTGAAATGACAAAGCTTTATACTGCGGTATTTATTGTTGTTATTTTAGGCTTTATTATCTTTGGCGGCGTGAAACGTATCGCTAATTTTACCCAAGTCGTTGTACCTTTTATGGCGCTTGCTTACATAATTATTGCCTGTGTGATGATCTTTCTACATATCGATCGGTTAGGTGAAGTCTTTATGTTGATCATCACGGATGCTTTCTCTCCAATGGCTGGTGTTGGTGCTGCCATTGGTTGGGGGGTTAAACGTGGTGTATATTCTAATGAAGCAGGTCAAGGAACAGGTCCTCATGCGGCGGCGGCGGCAGAGGTTGACCATCCAGCACAACAAGGGCTAGTACAAGCCTTTTCTGTTTATATTGACACTTTGTTTGTTTGTACCGCAACCGCGTTTATGATTTTGATCACACAATCTTATAACGTTAGGTTAGAAGGCGAAGCTAGCTTTATCGTGCAAAATATTGCCGGTGACATTGCTGCGAACAGCCCCGCCTTTACGCAAATTGCGGTAGAAAGTATGCTGACAGGTTTTGGTAAGCCATTTATTGCTATCGCGTTATTTTTCTTCGCGTTCACCACCATTTTAGCGTATTACTTTATTGCAGAAAATAATGTCTCTTATATTAAGCGTACTTTTAATATTCCAGCCTTAACATTTATATTAAAGCTGCTTATTATGGTTGCTACCTTCTATGGCACGGTTAAAGCCGCTGACATAGCGTGGGGAATGGGTGATGTTGGCGTTGGCATGATGGCCTGGTTGAATATCATCGGTATTATTATTATTTTCTTTATGTCTAAGCCTGCGGTTAAGGCATTAAAAGATTACGAAAAACAGCAAAAAGCAGGTGTTAAGAATTACACCTTTGATCCGAAAAGTCTGCAAATTAAAAATGCTGATTTCTGGGAAAAACGCTTTGAAGAAAAAAATAACAAATAAATGTTATTTACTGTAAAAAAAACGCCCGCAAGGGCGTTTTTTTTAGGTAAAATAAGCCAACGAAAAAGAGGGTGAAATATGGCTGTTATAAACTGTCCAAGTTGTAAGAAAAAAATTTCTGATAAAGCAAAATCGTGCCAGTACTGTCAATTAGAGTTAACCGAGTTGAATGCAGATAAAATAGCCAATTTAAAGCGGGTGAGTGCAGTGGAAAAATCTCAACAATTGATGAATCACTCTTTTATCGCCATGCTATTGTTTTGTGGTGGTTTCCTTTTTCTATATTGGCAAGATGCACAACCAGGTACTTGGCAATATGTAATTGCTATCGCCAGTACTATTTTAGGATTCATTCTATATATTGTCACTCGAGTTAGACTTATATTAGCAAAGCGTAACCGAGCGTAATCAACCTTATTTAAAAAGAGATTTTCATGGATATCATTCAGTTAGTCGACACTATGTCAGAAGAAATGTACTTACGCTTAAAATGTGCTGCTGAAACTGGCAAATGGCCTGAAGGCGTTGCGGTTGATAAAGAGCAACAATTAAGCGCTGTGCAAATTACCATGGCTTATCAGGCTAAACATTTAAATTCAGATCAAACGCTCACCATTGGGCCTAATGGTGAAATGATCATGAAAACAAAAAGTGAACTACGTTCAGACTTTCCAAGCACTAAAGATAGCAATGATATTGCTAGGTTTTCAGATTTATGATTTTTTCTAAATTTTTAAAAAAGCAATGGCAACATAAAAACAGCACAGTACGTATTGAAGCGATTAATAATAGTTTATCAATAGATGTACCAGAGCAACGCGAAATTATAGCGCAGCTTGCACAAAATGATGAAAGTGAAAACGTACGACGGGCAGCGTTAATAAAACTGGCAAATTTTCAATCGTGGTTACACCATAGTCAAGCAAACTCTATGGCGAAAATAAAACAATATGCCAGCAATAAAGTCACCGCTATTTTAACCGACCAAGATAACATCAAAGTATCCGAGCAAGAAAAACTCGCTTATATAGCTAAGTATAACCATTATAGTTTGTATGAAGACTGGCTGAAAATCACCACAGATGCTAATTTAATAATCGCCTTATTTGAAAAGATAGCCAATAAAAAACAAGGCAATGAAAGCAGTACAAAATCGGCATTAAAACTGCACTTATTGCTTAATCTTTTCAGTCAAAAGCACAATGTAGCCGTTCAACAATATATCATAGACAAAGCTACTGATTTAGATACGCTAGAAAAACTTAAGAAAAAATCTACTCATGCTGAAATAACACAGCAACTAGTAGATAAAATAGCTCAGTTGCAGTTTGCCATTGAGCAACCAATTGCCTTGCGTAAAAAAATAAATCTGGTTTTAGCTAAGCTCCAAGCACTAAAAGACCAACAAGACTACTCGATTTACCTTGAAAAACGTGAAGAGCTTAACTGTGAATGGCAAGCGTTAGCCAAAGAGTTTAGTTGTTTCGACGAAGTTGAATTACTTAATTTCAACGAGAAGCGAACCAGCATCATCAATCAGCTTGATAAACTGTTTGTTGCTAAAGCTGAGCAATATGCACAAGCACAAATTGAGCGAGAACTTAACGAACAAAAACAGCAAGCGCGTATTCATTTTGATAAAACGCTGATGATTATCGATCAAACCTTAAGCACTAGCATTTTTGAAAATGATGTCATTGACGAGCAGCAATATCAAACTGTGTTTGATAAATTAACCAGCGAAATCATTGCGTCACCGTTAACTAAAGATGAACAGAACACTTTTATTGCAAAAATCTGTCAACAACAGAAGAAATTGCAACAATTACCTGAAATAGCACAGTCGGTTAGTGATGCAACTCATTTAATATCTAAAATTTCTCAGCTCGCGTTACCGACAACGATTATAGAAATGAATGAGCGTTTGAGTACTTACCAAGACTGGCTAACACAGTGGAAAAATGCTGAGAAAAATGCATCTGGCACGTTACCTGAGTCAATTAAAAGTGCCGCTGATGAGATTCAAACTAACTGGCGTGAGGCACTAAAACCGTTACAGCAAATACAAAAGCAAGAGTTTTCAAAAGCGCAGAAAAAACTTCATGATGTCAAAAGACTGATCGCGGCTGGAAAATACAATGCAGCATTTGGCGTTTTCAAGAAAGCAACACAACTATTTAATGCTTTATCTGCACAACAACAACATCGTCTACAAAAAGATTATGACAGCCTTAGCGAAAAAATTGCCGATTTAGCAGATTGGGAGCATTACATCGCGACACCGCGCAAGCAACAATTGTTAGCGGATATAAAAGCGATTGTTGATACTCCTCTTGATAACCCGAATGAGCAAGCCGAAAAAGTTAAGCAATATCGTCAAATTTGGAATAGTTTAGGCCACGCTGATGATGATGAAGAGCAGCGTTTAAATACTGAGTTTAACCAATTATGTGAAACGGCCTTCACTCCTTGTCGATTATTTTTTGCTGAGCAAGAAAAGTTAAGGGAGCAACATTTACAAACTCGTCAGTCATATCTCGCACAAGCCAAACAACTTGCTGAGCAAGTGATGAATGATGTAAGCACCGAACGAGCCAATACCGAGGTTGATTACAAAAGACTAGAGCTAGAGTTAAATCAGTTGATCAAACAATGGCAAAGTGCCGGGCAGGTTGATCGCAATGTTTATCAAGAAATTAACCATGCCTTTAATCTCTCGTTAGCGCCTATAAAGTCGGCAATTAAAGCCTTTCATCTAGAAAATAAAGCTTTAAAGCAACAGTTGATCCATAGTGCGGAAAAGTTATTAACACAAGCCGATGTTTTTGCTGCCGTGAACCAAGTTAAAGTATTGCAAACACAATGGCGCGCCACGGGTTATGCAGGTCCGAAAGTCGAAAATAGACTTTGGCAAAAATTCAGAAAAATTAATGATGATATTTTTGCTAAAAGAGATCAGCAAAATGCCCTGGAAAAATCAGCATCGGCTGCTAAAACCGCCGAGTTAGAAAATGCTTTAGTCGCGCTCGAAGATAAATTTGCTCAAGCAACACAAGTCAAAGATTTGCTAGCATTTGAACAAGCACTGCAAGCTTTATATAACGATGTTGCAAAAAAACAGCCTAAAATGGCACAATTAGAAAAGCAAATTCTTGCTAAAGAAAAATCCATCGCTAAAAAAATCATTACGGCTAAACAGACAAATGAAAAGCAACAATGGCGGCATTTATTTTCAACGCTTGAAGAAAGCATTGCTAATGAGTTTTGCTTTACCGAGCACCGCCATTATCAACAACTCAAGCCATTTTGGCAGAAAAAACTGAAAGAATTAGCTAATAAAGCTGCTGAGGTTAACCGAGAAGAAGCTACTTTAGAGCTGGAAATTTTATCCGGCGTACCTTCGCCGGCTGAATTACAACAACGCCGAATGCAAGTGCAAGTCAATTTGATGCAATCACAGATGTTATCTGGTGCGCCTATTGATTTAGCCGCGAAATTTTCTCAGTGGTTATTATCAGGCAAGCTCGGCCAACAAGACCTTGCGTTATTACAACGGTTAAAGCCTATTTTTCAATAAATAGTGTTTTAGCTGCAATTAAAAAAGTCAGCTCATACAGCTGACTTTTTCATTTTCTATGCCCATTTACATATAAGGTGGATAGCAGAACATTAATTAACCAGTACAGGGCTGAGTTCGCCGCGTAAATTCACTTCCAGCAATTGGCAAATTTTTGTTTGGCTGTAACCTTTACTTAGCAGGTAATGTAGTTTGGTTAATGTCGCTTCTAAGGTCATATCATGGCCACTAATCACCCCAATTTTACTTAAAGCATTACCCGTCGCATATCCTTTCATATTGACCGTACCTTTAATGCACTGACTACAGTTGACCACGACAATGCCCTCATCATTGGCTTGCTCTAAACAGTCGAGCAACGCTTGGTCCTGCGGTGCATTACCAACGCCGTAACTGCGAATTATTAGTGCTTTAACGGGTTGCTTAATAATATTTTTGATTAATTCTACTGAGATACCAGGGTATAAATGCACAACACCAATAGGCTGTGGTGTAATTTGCGCTAACACTAAAGGAAGCGAAACGGGTTCGGCGATTTTCCCTTGGTTTAACTTAATATTAATGCCCGCTTCTAATAAAGGCGGCAGGTTTGGTGAGTCAAACGCATTAAAGCCGTCAGCATAAGCTTTGATGCTGCGATTGCCCCGAAAAAGCTTATTGTTAAAATATAAACCCACTTCATGAATTGGGTAGTTAGCGGCGATATACAGCGAGTTTAATAAGTTTTCTTTACCATCTGATCTTAACTGGCTAAAGGGTATTTGAGAGCCGGTGACTATGACAGGCTTGCTTAAGTTTTCCAACATAAACGATAACGCAGAACTGGTGTATGCCATAGTATCTGTACCATGTAAAACCACAAAGCCATCATATTCATCATAATGCTGCTTAATGTCATCTGCGATATGTTGCCAGTCTTCAGGTGACATATTGGACGAGTCAATTAACGGATGATATTCATTAATGGTAAATTCAGGCATTTCTTCGCGATGAAAATCAGGCATTTTCATTATCGCGTCGGTTAAATGTTGTTGTTGAGGAATATAACCATTTTCGCTCGGCTTCATGCCAATGGTGCCGCCAGTATAAGCGATATAAATACGTTTTCTCATAACTTAAGTCTTAATATCGAAATGGCAAAACTAACAAATGCCAAAAAAGTGAAGAAATTGTTCAGGATTGTAGCACAAAGCCATCAACATACGAGCGAGCAAAACAGATGCATGAAAATAATAAAGCCTCGAATTATCGAGGCTTTATTTAAGCATTGCCGATCAAATTTTCAACTAAGGGCAAGGCTTATTCTAATTCACAGGCGAGACAAAATGAATAGATCCCTTGAGGGTCATTTAATTGCGCTAATTGTTTAAGCTCTAGGGAGAGTTTGTCTATCACACTGGTAAGATTGTTTTCACTGTAATGAGTGTTCGACGGTTGGCCAAATATCATTGCCGCTTGGCCAAACAAGCTTTGCAAAAAGAGTGCGCGTGGGGTTTTCGGTTTTTCAATTAATAAGGTATCGTAATACTCTAGGTTCGCAAGCTCTGCCGCGGCTTCAATTGCACTATCGAGATTGCCTAAGGCATCAACGAGCCC
>JBFJQB010000120.1:0-8890 GCA_041616855.1 Cognaticolwellia sp.
TATTAACTGTGCTACGTTCGAAAGTATCACTGAAGGTAAACCGTCTACTAACGCCATGCCTTTTTCCTTTTTGGATAAAACGCTTGAAATAATTATTATCTTTTTAGTCTTAGTATGAGAATAGACTATAAAGTTGATCTTATTAATAAACTTAAGTGATTGCGAGCAATATTTTAGATATATTACTTTAAAATTTCGGCCTTTCTGTAACTACCATGCATACATTTAAGTGTTTATTCATTTGTTATAAATAGAAAATGACCTTTCGGTCATTTTCTTGTTTAATTATGCACTATTTTTTTATTCAATACAGGGCAAATTATTTTCGTTGTGGCCATAGAAACGCCGCTATAGCTGGTAATACCAGTACAGCGGCAATCATGTTCACTAAAAACATAAAGGTTAATAAAATCCCCATATCCACTTGGAATTTTAAATCTGAGAAAAACCATGTTGATACGCCAATAGCTAGAGTCACACCGGTTATCAACACCGCGCTGCCACGCTCTTTAAGGGCGTCAAAATATGCACTTTGTACTGTTGCCCCCTTACGCAGTTTCACACTCATGGTTGATAAGATGTAAATGCCATAATCAACGCCAATACCTACCCCTAATGCGATTACCGGTAACGTCGATACCGTTAAACCAATATCTAATGCCGTCATCAGCCATTGGGCTAATGTTGACACCACATAAAGCGGCACCACAACAGCAATAGTAGCTCTTAAACTTCTAAAGCTTAACAAACATAAAGCGATAACCGCACCATATACATACAGCATCATGGGTATTTGTGCTGCTTCTACTGCTTCATTGGTTGCCGCCATCACCCCGACAGGTCCTGAGGCGAGTTTGAACGATAGATTATCATTACCTAACTCTTTCGCTGCGATTTTCGCGGCATCAACAACACGATTAATCGTTTCTGCTTTATGGTCTTCTAAAAATAAGATCACCGGCATAGCGCTACAATCACTATTGAGTAGTCCACTCGAAGAAGGTACACGCGCAATTGACTGAACCAAGGTTTGTTGATTACGAGACAGTACTCGCCATTTCGGATTACCTTCGTTATAGCCCGAATTTACAATTTTTGCGATGGACGCTAAGCTCACAGCTGATTGTACACCTGCAATGTTTTCCATTCGCCACTGAAACCTATCAATAATGTCCATATGGTCATAATAAGTACAGGCATCTGCCGTAGTTTCAACGATAATAGACATATAATCGACACTAATGGCATATTTGTCGGTAATTAAAAAGGTATCTTGGTTGTAACGTGACTCTTCATGTAAAGATGGAGCACCGGCATGTAACTCGCCAATTTTCATATCTTGAGCGTTAATATAACCAATGATATAAAGCACAGTCGTAAAAGCGAGTATAACGATCGCAAACTTTCGCGTAGCAAATGCTGACATCATATGCCATAAACTATCAGAAGCAGCTGACTTCTGCGGCTTATTAGCTTTGTTTTTCGGTACTTTGAGATAAGAAACTAGCAATGGCAACAATACCAAGTTAGTTAAAATAATCATCGCAACACCCAGTGATGCGGTAATAGCAAGCTCGCGAATAATACCAATATCTATCGATAACAAGGTCATAAAGCCTACGGTATCTGAAAGCAAAGCAATACCACCAGGTATTAATAACACCCGAAAACTTAATTCCGCCGCTTCTTTGCTGGTTTTTCCGTTATTGACCATTTTCGAGACCGAGTTAATCATTTGTACGCCATGACTAACGCCAATAGCAAAGACTAAAAACGGTACCAATATCGACATGGGATCTAATCCAAAACCAAGGGTCGATAACATACCGAGTTGCCAGACCACGGCAATTAAAGAACAAGTAATAGGTAATACGGTTAAGGCAATTGAGCGACAAAACCAAAATACCATCAAGGTAGTGATCGCAATCGCAATTGCAAAAAAGGTCACGACGCCTTTCGCACCTTTTGCGACATCACCAACCATTTTGGTAAAACCGATAATATGTACTGAAATGTTATCCTTTTCAAACTCACCGCGAATTTGATTTTCCAGTTGTTCGGCAAGTAATATGCTGTCGAGCTTTTGCCCGGTATTGGGATCTATTTCCATTAACGAGGTTTTCACCATCGAGCAGCTATAATCATCTGCGACGATACTACCAACAATACCAGCTTTTTCGATATTGCCTTTTACAATGGCTAATCCCGTTTCATCCGGTTGAAAATTAGCAGGAATGACTGGGCCACCGGCAAAGCCATCCTCAACAATTTCAACAAATCGCGTGTTCGGTGAAAATAAAGATTTTACTTGAATTCGGTCGACACCCGGGATAAAAAATAATTTGTCATGCACGCCTTTTAAGGCGGTGAAAAATTCCGGGTTAAAAATATCGCCACTGCTGTCACACACCGAAATTAAAACGTTATTGGCGCCTCCGAAATTTTCCCGATGTTTCAGGTAGGTTTTCATGTAACTGTGGTTAAGGGGTATGTGCTTAGTAAAGGCGGCGTCAAGTTTGATTTGTGTTGCTTGAAACAGCAAAAATACACTGGTTAGTAAGAAAAATACCAATACAGCTAAACGACGACGAAAAAGAGTTGCTTCGACAACATTAATAAAAAAATTAAATTTCATGACAGTTACTTCGTTACGTTAATGGTTTTGATGCCAACTTCAGAGACAGCAATAATTTTATTTTTATACCAAACCCCTGCAATCAAGGCTTTTCCATCTTTTTGTATATCTTGATTAAAAGTAGCGCCATCATCTCGACTTTCTAACAACACGCCGTTATTTCCTAAGATAAATATTCGATCATCGTCACTGAGTACAATAGCACTTAACAGCGCTGTAACATGGCTATTACTTTCTTGCCATGGAGTGCCATTTTTTAAACTGCGAAAAATATGCCCACGTAAACCCACAACAAGTAAGTTCCCTTGTTGCGTACGATTAATGTCGTAGAATGATCCAGGGTATATCTCGTCAAGTTTTTCCCAACTGACCCCCAAATCATTACTTTTTGCCATTAAACCGATTTCTCCAGCTAAGTATAATGTCCGGCCATCGGCTACTACCCGATTAAAATGCGGTAAAATACTGCTTTGCTCATCTAAATAAGCTTCTTCGTCTTGCAATTTTAATTCTAATAAATACGCTTGGTCTTCTGGGTAAAGAAATTCATTATGGTATTCTATCGCCCATGTTTCGCCACCGTTATCAGTGCGATAGAACAACCCGTAAGCCCCAACAGCTATGCCCTTGTTTTGATCAAAAAACAATACGCCCAATAACGGCTTTTCAACCTGCGGTAAATGTTGTTGTATTTGCCAAGTCATGCCACCGTCTGTTGTGGCTAATATTGTTGCATCATGCCCAACAGCCCAGCCATTCATTTCATCAATAAAATAAACCGCAGTTAAGGTTGCTTGTACAGGTACTTCTGCCTGCTGCCATTGCACCCCATCGTTCGACACTAAAATGTGGCCTCGCTCACCAACAGCAACTAATTTAGATTGGTTTATTTCGGTGATATCGAGTAAAAGTGATTTACTTGCCAGCGGAGCAATTATTGCGTCTAGTGGTTGCGCATTGATAATAGGAATAGTAAGAAAACTGAGTAAAATAACGAGAAGACGCATAATTAACTATATTAGCTCCATTCATTTGAACTGCAGAGACCAGAAGCCTCAAATAAGGTAACAATGTTATAGATGAGTTGACTGAAAAACATTCATCAATAACAAGAGTTCCTCTGCCTATAGCTTAGCTAAAAAACAGAGGAAAGAAAATTAAATAACCGTTTGAATCTTGAAAACAAAAACGGCCAGCACAGGCCAGCCGTTTTATCATCGTAATAACTTATCTTCGACCTTCACGGCGTAATGCTGAAGACGTAAAGTCAACATCTTTCAATTCAGCAGAGAAGTCATACATACTTGCTTCATTATCTAGGCCCATCGCGATATAACGACGAGCTTGTAAGTCATGAAACACTTCCAATGTTGACCATTGCGTTGGTACTTCATAATAGTTAATACCATGTGCAACACCAACACGATATAACTCATCACGGTTATCATATATGTCAGTCACCGCAACTTGCCAGCTATCTTCGTCAATATAAAACACCCGTTTTTTATAAGTGTGGCGGGTGTCGGATTTTAAGTTTGCTTCAACAACCCAAACACGATGTTTTTCATAACGGACAAGTTCTGGGTTAATATGACCTGGTTGTAAAATTTGATCATATTTTAAATCATCACTATGCAAGCGATAGTCGTTGTATGGTATTAACAACTCTTGCTTGCCTTTTAATGTCCAGTTATAACGGTTAGGTGCGCCGTTAAACATATCAAAGTCATCTGTGGTTCTTAAGCCATCTGACGCTGTACCTGGTGCATCATAAGCAACATTGGGTGCTCGGCGCACACGACGCTGCCCGGTATTATAAGTCCATGCTTGACGCGGTGTTTTAATCTGATCCATCGTTTCATGAACTAATAAGGCCGTACCGGCTAAACGTGCTGGTTCAGTAACTTTCTGTTTAAACTTAAATAAAATATTGGTTTCTTGCAGCTCTTCAGCTTTAACCCCTTTAACGCCATAAGGTATTAACAATTGATCTTCAAAACCTAAATAAGTGTAGTCACCAGAAGCAGTCGGTGCAGCTTGACCACCTTGGCGACTAATTTTTTCACCGCGATAGCGTAAAATATGGTTCCAAATCGCTTCTAAGCCATCTTTAGGTACCGGAAAAGGAATGCCTATAGCCGCTTGAACGATACCATTGCCCCCTTCAACCAGATCCGCCTTAGTGGCGTTTTCTAGAGTCGCTTGATAAACATACTCAGGATACGAGGCAGAGCGACGAGTTGTATATACACTCATCTTATAAGTATCAGGGTACGTTTCAAACAACTTAACTTGGCCTGGTGTTAACAAGTTTTTATATTTTTCAAGGTTACTACTGGTAATGGTATACAGCGCTTTATCTTCAGCATAGGGATCAACATGGTGATCACCGACTTTATAACCCGCTGGTGGCGAGGTAATACCGCCCGTCCAAGCAGGAATGGAGCCATCAGCATTAGCCGCACGAACCGCACCAAAAGGTGTCAATTCTTTTTGTAATTTAGCCGCATCTTCACTGCTAATCTTCGCATTTGCAGTCGTTGATGCTAATGCAACCGTCACCGCCATTGATACTAGCGTTGTCTTTTTAAAGGTGTTTTTAAAAATATTTATCATGAAAGGAATCCTCATAATGCCTTAAATTGAATACTTGATGTTAAAAGACACGTAATCGCGATCTTCCATTTGGTTAGTCGTACCGACGCCACCAAAAAAGCTGTTATAGCTTAAATCAGCAGACCAACGACTTTGGTAATCAAAACCTAAGCCAAATGATACTGACTTTCTATCTTCAACAAACAAAAATAGTGGGTCTGGAGTAATACCGTTGACATCGTGTGAAAAGACAAATTTTGGTGATACGTTAATACCGGCAAAAACATCGTTATAATCTAATTTACTGACAAAACGATACCCCCAAGCAAAGGCTGTTGGGAATGGATTCGTTTCTACACCGTCTTGTAAGGCCATTTCTAAACCTTCCTTACCAGCAACACCTCCGTTTCTTGCAGTCCCTGGGCCGTTAAGGCGCAATACATCTTGATCTGGCATGTCGCGAATATCAATCCCCCCCACTTCAAGCAAGGTAACCAATTGACTCGCGCCAAATGTAGGTCCCCATAAATGCGTCAAGGTCATCTGAGCTTGCAACGTATCTGACAATATATAGCCATTTGCGCGTGCTCCACCCTGAAAAACAGGCATTTGCGAGATACCATCAAGCTCATCTCGGCCTAAATCGTTCGCTAACTGCTGTGGCATGGCCGCAAACAATAATTCTACATCGTCTATTTGTAATGGTTCATCTTGACGGAAGCTCACTTCACCAGCCACTGATGTTGTGCCAATAGCCGTATTAAAGCTCAACGCATAAAGCTTAATATCTTCGATATAATCTAGTTCAACCCGAGAAAATGCTTGTAAGTCGGTATAGTTATCGTGAGTGATCTCTGTCGAAACTAACATACCCACATCATGTGCTAACGCTTCGCCGCCAAAATCAGCAGTGATGCCCGAAAATACCGGACGACGACTGTGGTAGTTCATGTGATAAAAACTAATTTCTGTATCATTTAGTTCAGGTAAGAACCACGATAGGCGCAAACCATATTGACCACCGTCTTCCGGCTCGTTTTCAGCATCTTCTTGACGCAAGGTTAACTTAGTTGGGAAACCGCCGACATAAGCGCTACCGGCATCAGCCATAGCGACATTGCCATTTAAAATTTGCCCTCTTAATGCGTTTAAGTTGTTAATTAACGAATCAAGGTCCATATCTGGGTTACTAGCAAAATTTAATTGCACATTGTTATAATGACCGCCGTCACCGGCAAAATCATTGGTTGAGAAGTAACTACCAGGTGCTGGTAAAACTGTTTTTTCCCAGTTGTATTGATAAAACATTTCCACGTTAAAGTTTTCAGTGATACCTAATGAGGCCCAAACTGCGCCAAACGGAATAAATGCTTCTTTTAGCTCCGCACCGGGCGCTTTTAAACGTGCAATATCTACTGGGTTAAGTTCACTAATACCATGAGAAATTAAGGTGCTTTCACCCCAGCTAATCACTTGTTGACCAACACGCACAGAAAGTGGCATTTCACCAAGATCAAAGTCACCGTAAACAAAAGCATCTAGCATGCGAATATCACGACACAATTGATCTTTTGCTTCATTATCACGGCAAGGGTCATTAACTTCGCCAGAAGTAGGATTTGTCCAAGCTCTTGATTTATCGACCATCTCGAAGTCATAAAAATACATGCCACGGGCAAAAAAACCAAGATTATCATATCGAACATCAAGCTCGTGCGAGCCTTTGATAAGTTTTGAAAAACTTTCACCAGCATTAAAGTTTAGGTTGCCGTTATCACCATTAGTGGAGTAACTACCCGCGCCATCCCAAACGGTACTAGCATTAGGATTTACATTTAAAATTGGATGGTATTGGCTAAAATCGAAACCATTGTTAGCGTTATTGGATTTACCAACGTTGTCATTCCAATTGCGGTTTTCTACACGCCAACTTGTACCCGCTGAAAATGTGGAATCAAAGCTGATATCAAAGTTACCTAACTGAAAGTTTTTTGCCTGGACATTAGCACTCGCTAATGTCATTAAAGCGGCGGCAATACTCAGAGCCAGTGGCTTTTTGTAAAAACCGTTGCGAAGGTTTTGTTTCATTTCCTATCTCCCCAGATGTGATACTGCATTTTTATTTTTATATGCGATGTCCATGGTATAAAACAATAATTACATCATTTTGGCCAAGTGGCAAGTGCTAAAACCTTTGTTAAAGCCCTTTATATTAAAGACTTGAGTCAAGTCGCCAGACAAAAACCACAAGCCGTTTAAAACACACGTTTAAAACAGAGCTTCTTTATGACTTGCAAATAGCAAATTGTGAACAGAAATAGCCTTCGTCATACCATTGACAACTACAATAGTTTACTTTTGATGGTCTGACCACTGTTTAAAGCAAAGGCTCTAATTAAGCTAATTGTTCTAATGACAAAAATTTATTGTTTTGCGTTTTTAAACAAAAGCGACCTTTGATACCACCACCAGTTAAAAAATTTCGTAAATGCATTGCAGGAAATTCAACCTTTACCCCCTGCTCTGTCATTACAATAATAGACTGAACTCGGCCTTGATAATAAGGTAAGTACTCTTGACTCGTTAAATTCAAGCTAAAATAATAAGTCATACCATTACCTTAATGCGAATGCGCTAACGCCGCATCAAGCTTCTCTTTTAAATCTTTCGATAGATTAACTTGCTGACGTAATTGCTCAAGCATGGCTTCTATCATGCTTTGTCTGTGTTTATCAAACGATCTAAACTGTATCAGCGGCGTAATCAGCCGAGAAGCCACTTGTGGATTTATGTCATTCAGTTGTATTAATTGCTCAATTAAAAACTGATAACCTCGGCCACTAGCACAGTGAAAATAACGTGGGTTATTGCTAGTAAATGCACCAATAACGGCGCGTGCTCTATTAGGGTTCTTTAAACTAAATAATGGGTGTGAGGTCAATACCGCTAAATTATCAAAAATATCCTCTGAATTGACACTTGCTTGTATTGCAAACCATTTATCCATCACCAATGGTGTTGTCGACCATTTTTTCTCAAAGTCCGCCATCAACGCTGAAAAATTTTCATGTTGATGTTTTGCCGCACAATTCAGTGCAGCTAACGTATCAGTCATATTATTGGAATTTTGATACTGCTCAGTAAGTACAGCTTGATGATCACTCAAGGCTGCTAAGTACGATAGACAAACATTTTTTAAGGCTCGTTTTCCAATGGCAATACCATCATTGCCATATACTGCTTGAAAACTTTCCTGATATTGCTGTAAAAATAACGGTGCTAATTCCATCGCTAAAGCGCGCTTAACGTGTTCAATCGCGTCAAGTAAAGCGATAGGGTCGACTTCTTCAATATTGTCGGCTAATTCGCTAAAGCTTGGTAATGTTAATTGCTCGGCTTTAAAAGCCGCTGAAATATCGGCATTTAAGATGGTTTTAAAGGCTTGGTATAAATTGTCTGGCAAACTCAATGTCGGTTGCAACATCATACGCGTGATATAGGTTGTTAAAAGCTTTTGCCCTGCATCCCAACGACAAAACTCATCGTTAGCACCGGTCATAATACATTGTAGATCTTGATCTGTTTGTAAAAATTCTGTTTTAACGGGCGCAGTAAATCCACTCAATAAAGCTAATACAGGTTTTTGGCTCAGGCCTGTAA
>JBFJQB010000121.1:0-8862 GCA_041616855.1 Cognaticolwellia sp.
ATAAGTAAAATTTAATCGCTTATGAATTCGTATGCAATTGGCATGACAGCAATTTAATGTGTACTCTCGAAATATTGTCTTTGTTGTTGCTCAGTCTGACTTCAATGTTTCCTCAGATGAGCATTTCACGTGTAAGGTTTTTAAATGCGTCGTTGTTTATCTAAATATACTCCTCCCTCTAGTTTGAAAGTTGTTGTTAGTAGTTTACTGCTCGCGGGTAGCTTAGCTGCCTGTATCGGCGAAAATACACAGTCGATGAATGCCAATGAATTAAAACCCGATCAGCTCAGCGTTGAGCAAAGTAATACGAGTGACCTCAATTCAGGCGGAAAGCCTGTTGTTTATCAGGTGTTTACCCGTTTATTTGGTAATAAAAACACCACGAATAAACCTTGGGGCACAATAGCTGAAAACGGTGTTGGTAAATTCAGTGACTTTACCGAAACAGCACTCAAAGGAATTAAAGAGTTAGGCGTTAGCCATATTTGGTATACAGGGGTTCCACATCATGCGTTGATTGGCGACTACACGATGTTTGGTATCACAAATGATGATCCCGATGTGGTGAAAGGGCGTGCAGGCTCACCTTATTCAGTGAAAGATTACTACAGTGTTAATCCCGATTTAGCTGACAACCCTGCAAAGCGTGTCGAAGAGTTTGAAGCATTAATCGCAAGAACGCATCAACACGGCATGAAAGTGATCATCGATATTGTTCCGAACCATATCGCCCGCGATTATCAGTCATTAGGTAAACCTGACGGGGTGCGTGATTTTGGCGTTGATGATGACAAAACGGTTGAGTTTTCAGCTGATAATGACTTTTATTATGTTGTTGGCCAAGACTTTAAAGTGCCGAACGCTGAAGGTAATTATGCGCCTTTAGGTGGTGAACAACATCCATTAGCCGACGGCATATTTAAGGAGTCACCGGCAAAATGGACCGGCAATGGCTCACGTGCAGCGCAGCCCAACATTAACGATTGGTATGAGACTGTTAAAGTCAATTACGGCGTAAAACCCGATGGCAGCTATACCTTTGCGCGTTTACCTGAATCTTATCGTTATAAAAGCCACCAAGAGCATTATGAATTTTGGCAAAATAAAAAAGTGCCCAATTCATGGCAAAAGTTTCACGATATTACGCAATTTTGGCTAGCCAAAGGCGTCGACGGTTTTCGCTATGATATGGCAGAAATGGTACCGGTTGAGTTTTGGAGTTATTTAAATTCCGCGATTAAAATGACTAATAAAGACGCTTTTATCTTGGCTGAAGTCTACAACCCCAAAGAATATCGTAATTACATCCAGTTGGGAAAAATGGATTACTTGTACGACAAAGTCGACTTTTATGATCGTCTAAAAGATATTATACAAGGTCATGGCAATACGGATGATTTAGCCCATATACAGCAGCGTTACGCGGATATTGAACAACATTTATTACATTTTCTAGAAAACCATGACGAGCAGCGCATTGCCAGTGACGGTTTTGCGGGCAATGCGGAAAAAGCCAAGCCTGCCATGGTCGTTTCTGCTTTAATTAGCCGTTCGCCCACTATGCTCTATTTTGGCCAAGAAGTCGGCGAAGATGGCAGTGAAGAAACCGGTTTTGGCGATCCAAGCCGTACTACTATATTTGATTATGCAGGCGTACCTGCTCACCAGCGCTGGATGAATGGCGGCAAGTTTGATGGTGGCCAACTATCAAAAAGTGAAAAAGACTTACGTGCTTTCTATCAACAGTTATTAACGCTATCTGCCAATAATATCGCCATGCAGGGACAGTATCTCAGTTTACATGAAGAGAACCGTAAAGCTTTAACCTCGTACAATCATCAGCAATTTGCCTTTGCCCGCTGGCAAGGCCAGGAAAAGTTAATCGTGGTCAGTAATTTCGATAGTGACAATAGCTACCAGTATTCGTTGAAGCTGCCTAAAGCATTAATCAGTAAATGGCAGTTACCGGCAGGACAATATTCGTTAACCGAGTTACTTGGTGGTTCCAATAGTACGAGTAACACGCTTATCGTAAATAGTGATAACACGGCAAGTATTAACATTAATATTGCGCCACTTGACTCTTATATATTGCAATTAAAAGTGACTAATTAACCATGAGAAAATCGTATTTTCACTCTAGAGCCGTAATGTTATCACTGGTTTGTTATCTTGTTGTTAGCTTATTCATTAGTTTTAGCGGTCAAGCTTTTTCGCGCGATTACCTTGCACACCAGTTAATCGGCAATACGTTAACGGTCACTACTAGCGATGGTGTAGTGGCCATAAATGCCCTTAGCCCCTCGGCGTTTGAGGTGCATTATCAACCAACAGGGCTTAAACAGTTACCCTCATTCGCACTAGTGCCTAAAGCTATCGGCAGTGATGAAACTACTGAAAAGTTGTTGGTGACCGAATCGGAAAAACAGTTAAAACTGAGCAGTAACGCGCTTGTGGCGATTATCAATAAATCACCTTTTAGTATTCGATACACGAAAAGTAATGGCGAAGTTATCGCCAGCGAAGAGCAAGGGCTTTTTACTCAGCAAAATACTGAGAAAAAAAATACCCAAAGTGAAGCCGTTGAAGAAAATAAGACTAAGTTTAACTTAGGTTTTCGTTTTAAATTACAAGCGCAAGAAAAAATCCTTGGCGGTGGCCAGCGTGTAATGGGAATGGATCGTCGCGGACAGAAAATGCCGTTGTATAATCGCGCCCATTACGGCTATCAAAACCAATCAAAGCAAATGTATTATGGTTTACCGGCGGTAATGTCGAGTAATAAATATATTATTGTTTTTGATAATTCGGCCAATGGCGAGCTCGATATTGGCCACGACGAAGCTGATATTTTACAATTTAGTGCCGTTGCAGGGCGAACCTCCTACCTTATTCTGGTTGCAGACACGTATCCCAAGCTGATTGAAAACTTAGTTAATGTCACCGGTAAACAGCCGTTACCACCAAGGTGGAGTTTAGGTAGTATTGCCAGCCGCTTTGGTTATCATAGTGAACAAGAAGCCCGGGACGTGGTGCAAAAATATCTCGATGAAGACTTTCCTCTCGATGCCATCGTATTTGATTTATATTGGTTTGGCCCTGATATAAAAGGCCATATGGGGAATTTAAATTGGGACAAAACAGCGTTTCCAACGCCCGTTGAAATGATCAAAGATTTTAAAGCGCAAGGGGTCAATACTATTATGATCACTGAGCCCTTTATTTTAACCACATCAAGCCAATGGCAAAGCGCGGTTGAACATAACGCGTTAATGAAAAATGAAAGAGCAGAGCCTGAGAAGTTTGATTTTTACTTTGGCAATACTGGTTTAGTGGATGTATTTGATAGCCAAGCGCAAAATTGGTTTTGGCAATATTATCAAAAGCTTGCTGAACAAGGGGTTGCAGGTTGGTGGGGCGATTTAGGTGAGCCTGAAGTTCACCCTGGTAGCGGCTTGCATAATTTCGGCGGTGCTAAGGTTACAGCCGATAAAGTACACAATGCTTACGGCCACCAATGGGCGGAAATGGTCTATGAAAGGCTACGAAAGTTCCAACCTGACATTCGACCTTTTATTTTGATGCGCTCTGGTTTTATCGGTTCACAGCGTTACGGTATGGTGCCATGGACCGGTGATGTTAGTCGCAGTTGGGGCGGGTTTAAACCACAGGTTGAATTAGCCTTGCAAATGAGTTTGTTAGGCTTAAGCTACATTCACTCTGATTTAGGCGGTTTTGCCGGCGATGCACCTATTGATACAGAGCTTTATATTCGCTGGTTACAGTACGGCGTTTTTCAACCGGTATACCGCCCACATGCACAAGAAAATGCCAAGCCTGAGCCGGTTTTTCATGATAAACAAACTAAAGATATTCTGCGAGAATACGTAAAATTACGTTACCGTTTGATGCCGTATATTTATTCGTTAAGTATTGAAAATAGTTTGACTGGCATGCCAATCATGCGCCCAATGTTTTTTGAAGATGAAACTGATCTGAATCTTATCGACGAAAAAGACAGCTATTTTTATGGTGATTCATTTTTGGTTACTCCCGTTACTGAACAAGGGGCACGTGAAGTCTCGGTTGATTTACCCTCAGGTGTGTGGTTTAACTTTTGGACTGACCAAAGATATCAAGGCAGTCAAAAAACCACAATTGCTGCGCCATTACATCAAACACCAGTCTTAGTGCGCGCGGGTGCGTTTATTCCTATGGTTGATGCCATGCAGTCAACCAAAGACTACAGTACGAAAAATTTAACCTTACATTATTATGCTGATCCATCGGTAAAGTCATCATCTTCGGTGATGTATAACGATGACGGCAAAGATCCCAATTCACTCGTTAACGGAGATTATGAAACATTAACTTTTAATGCCCAGCACAGCACAGAAAAGTTAGCGCTTAGCTTACAGCGTCGTGGTGAATTTCCAACTATGGAGCCGTCACGTCAGTTGCAGTTGATTATTCATTCTGGTGTAAACAACGATAAGCAAGTTTATCTGGATGGCAAAGCCTTACAATCAGCCCCTAATTATCAACAATTGATGAGACAAAATAATGTCTTTTGGTTTGATAAAGAACAGCAGCAACTAAGAGTAAATTTAAGTTGGAATAAAGTGGCCGAGCTTGAAATTCGTTAATCACCTTGCGTGGTTATGACGTTTTAGTCGCGATGTGCGCAAGGAAGCGCGATAAAAGTCTTCACCAAACGAACAAGTAAATTGAAATCAGGTTGATTTAGCCTTAGCTCAGTGCCATTATTAAAGGCGTATGTTAGCATTTTGATAAGGGATCAGCCTTGCTTGATATCCACGGTAAATTTGAAATCCACCGAGAGGACTATATTATTAAAGTCACCGTTCAAGGTGAATATAATGATATTGGTGCGAGAGCCGTTACTCAAGGTTTGAAAGAGAATATTATAGCGATGGATAACGCGCCGTTTGCCATATTGGCGGATATGAAGAAGTTTGACGGTGGTACACCGGACGCATTTTCTGTCACGGATGAATATAATGTTTGGCTAAATAGTAAAAACATGGTGGCGAAAGCGCTGGTTTTTACCTCCTCTGTCTATGCCAGTATCTATGAGCAACAAATAAAATCAAAAAGTGAACAGAATATTAAATATTTTGATGATGAAAGTGAAGCTCGAAAATGGATAGATGTACAAATGCAAAAGTGGCTTTCAAAACGCGCGTAATCTGTATTAGCTCAGACTAGATCTTACCTTAACCCTCTTTAGTCTGAGCGCTAAAGCATTTAAATAAGCTCTGCTACGCGTTAACTTGATATGTTTCTAACCTGAAAATACTTTTTTTTTGCAATTAGATCTTACTGGGCTGAAGCGCATTGGATTCGCTATGTTGATGCGTTTGAGTTAGTTTTGATTAGTCTGAACTAATATATCTGAACTAATATATCTGAGCTGATACATCTGGACTAACCTAGCTTACCTCATATTCAAGTCTTGCTCAGGCAAAACCTAGAAATAACCTCATTGTTTTTGCTGCTAACCTCTCTGCATTAGTTGCACTTTCACCCTAGGTCTTTGATTTTTATGCGTTCTATTTAACTTGCTTTATACCGTTTTGCCATTTTTTTTCAGAAAATAGCGATTCGCTGATATGTTTATCAAATCCATGTAGTCTAGACTTTATTGCAACAAGTCAAAGCAATTAATCACAGTAATTGTTTAAATAAGCAGTAGTAGAGGGTATACCCTACGCATTATTTTGATTTTTTAAGGTGATAATATTTAGATAAGCTTAAGTTGATAGATAAGACATAAGGATTGGAGAGTTCGATGATGAGTGAGTTTATCAACGTAGTTAACGATATTTTATGGGGCGATGGTCAAGTGCTCATTTATGTCTTGTTGTTTGCAGGGCTTTGGTTTTCTTACCAGCTTAAGTTTGTGCAAATATTTAACTTTCGACATATGTTCTCTGTGATAAAAAGTAGCGCTAAAACCGACGGAAACTCAGGTAGAAGCTCCGGCATTAGTTCATTACAAGCGCTATTTATTGGTTTGTCAGCGCGGGTTGGTACCGGTAATTTAGCAGGCGTTGCCGTTGCTATATCACTTGGTGGCAGTGGCGCAATATTTTGGATGTGGGTCATTGCATTGCTCGGTATGGCAACAGGTTTTGCTGAAAGCATTTTAGGTCAGCTTTATAAAGTCAGTGATGATCACAAAGAATATCGTGGCGGCCCAGCTTACTACATTCAAAAAGGTCTTAATCAACCTTGGTTAGCGATTTTATTTTCATTATGCTTGTTTTTGGGTTATGGCTTTAGTTTCAGTGCGATGCAAGCAAATACCATTGCCGATGCTTTAAATCACGCTTTTAATATCCCCAGTCTATATTCGGGCGCGGTAATTACCGTTTTGGCTGGCGCGATTGTACTTGGCGGCCTAAAGCGAATAGCACGCTTTGCTGAGTTAATTGTGCCCTTTATGGGCATTGCTTTTATTTTAGTCGCCTTAACGATTACGTTGATCAACATAACCGCTGTGCCTGCAATGCTATACGATATTATAACTTCAGCTTTTGGCCTACAAGAAGCAGGGGCTGGTATGCTTGGCGCGGCGATTAAAAATGGCATTCAACGTGGCTTATACTCAAATGAAGCAGGCGCGGGGAGTGTGCCTCATGCTGCCGCCAGTGCAAGGCCTGTACCTAATCATCCGGTTACACAGGGCTATGTGCAAATGTTAGGGGTGTTTTTAGATACCATGGTGTTGTGTACCTGTACCGCCGTGATTATTTTGCTGGCTGATATTAACCATAGCGGTGAAATGGAGGGGATTCGTTTAACTCAAGATGCGATTACCCACCATTTAGGCGCAAACGGGGTTTATTTCGTTTCAGCGGCGATTAGTTTATTTGCCTTTACTTCGGTGGTGGCAAATTATGCTTATGCGGAAAGTAATTTACACTTTTTTAAGCTTGATAATAAAGTCGGTCGCACACTCTATACCCTAATGTATTTGGCGATGGTTTTTTGGGGAGCCAGTGCGAGCTTAATACAAGTTTGGAGTATGGCTGATGTCGCTTTAGGGTTGATGACCTTAGTTAATGTTATCGCGATTGTGCAGCTGACCCCGACTATTGTCGCGTTAACAAAAGATTATAATACCAAACGTAAAGTTGAAAATGTCAGTAATGCTGACATGGAGTTTAAAGCCACTGATATAGAGTTGCAAGGTAAGGTTGAGCCGGGGATTTGGCATAAATAACTTATCCCAGTGTTTAAAAACTCAGAATTTAGGGCCATGTCTAATCAGTTTGTTGCTCTGCTTTAGCGGACTCTAATGTGCGGCGTTTTGTCACCGCCATGGCAGTTATCTCGTTATGTAGCTTTTGCTCTAACCCTAAGGCGAAGTAAATTTCAGCCATTAAAAAGAAAGGGCCAATAACTAAACCCATCAAATCATCTAAAAAAGCGGGTTTAGCTTTTTCATAGATGTGACCAATAAATTGTAAAATCCAACCAACAATAAAGACGATAATCGCAATCGATAGTGCGCTATCCAACGCTGTGACTAAACTTGCGAGGTAAAGGTTTATAGCGATATAAACTAACATACCCAGAGCTAGCTTAAGGTGTAATTTAAAGTAATAAAGTAGGGTGATAGTGAAAAAAATCATCGCGGGTGTGTAACTTATCGTGCTTTGTTCGAGCTCAAGAGTAAAAGTATGTAAGCTTAATAACACAGTAACAGCCCATACAATAAGAGGAATGCCGATAAAGTGAGTCATAATATTATGTTGATTAAAGTGCACACTTTTATAATTTGATAGCTGCTCTTCGACTGTTTTCATGACAGTTCCTATTTTTAGATGTTTTGCTGATGTATTAATAAAACGTTGCCAATTACCATGACAAGAACTCGCTAAAAAGTAAAGGCAGCAGGCCTGTTTAACTGTGCAAGGGGGGGGACTACCGAATGCGCTTGCATGAGCGGAGATTTCTATTTCACAGCAGCGGTTTAAGCATATTCGGTAATGATTGTGTAAGCCGTATTGCAGTTGTGTTGCCTTACTCATACAATAACTGCATTAATTACAGATTAAGTTAATCGTATGTCTTCAGATAGATTAGGCTCTAGCCTAAATTACAAGCGTCAAGAACAAGGTTATCGCGACCGCGCATTAAAACTCTACCCTTGGGTGTGTGGGCGCTGCGCTAGAGCGTTTGAGTATTCCAATATCAAAGAGTTAACCGTGCATCATATCGATCATGATCATACCAACAACCCTAATGATGGCAGTAATTGGGAGTTGCTTTGTATATATTGTCACGATAATGAACATGCAAAATATACCGATCATGCCAACTACCAAACCGAAGTAAAAGCGGGTGATACTAATCAAGATACCGCCACTTACAATCCGTTTGCAGACTTAAAATCAATGTTAAAAAAATAGCCTGTTAACTTGTCTTTAACAGCATATTTTAAAAGGAGTTAAAAGTGGCAGGTTCAAGTTTATTAACCTTACTCGATGATATTGCAACGGTACTAGATGATGTTGCCATTTTATCGAAAGTTGCGGCGAAGAAAACTGCAGGTGTGCTTGGTGACGATTTAGCCCTCAATGCTGAACAAGTGTCAGGGGTAAAAGCTGACAGAGAATTAGCCGTGGTTTGGGCTGTCGCTAAAGGCTCTTTTCTTAATAAATTGATTTTAGTTCCTTCAGCTTTATTAATTAGCGCTTTTTTACCACCATTGATCACCATTTTAATGGTGATAGGTGGTTTATTTCTTTGTTATGAAGGCTTTGAAAAGGTTAGTCATAAGTTTTTTCATAGTAAGCAAGCCTTAAAAGAAGAACATCAAGCACTAGTGAA
>JBFJQB010000122.1:0-8754 GCA_041616855.1 Cognaticolwellia sp.
AAACACCATAATGTTGGTTTGATAACCATACGGACTGATAAAACTACCGCTAGCACCAAATGCCACTGCCATCACTAATGGTAATGGCTCAACCCCTAAGCCGATCGCGACATTATAAGCAATAGGAAAAATTAACGCGGCGGCGGCACTATTGGTAATAACTTCGGTTAACAGCAGAGTGATAAAGAAAATAGCCACTAAGGCTATAAGTGCACTTTGCCCTGCCAGCAACAACTCGATTTGACCGGCAAACAGTATTGCCACGCCACTGTTTTCAAAGGCCTGAGCTAAGGTTAATGCCCCTAATACAATTAACCAAATTTCAATCGGAAATCGACGTTTAATTTCGTTAACCGTTAAACAATCAGTAAAAACCAACACCGCGATATAAAACATTAAACTTGCGAGTAAACTAATCGAGGTAAATAACGTCAAGGTAATTGCTAAAATAAAGCCAAATATCGCTAACGAGTCGCGCCAACCAGAGAGCATGCTGTCAGGCTTATGGCCAGAAAGTATATAAAAGTTCTTACTTAAATTA
Organism: Cognaticolwellia sp.; assembly: GCA_041616855.1. Lineage (GTDB taxonomy): Bacteria > Pseudomonadota > Gammaproteobacteria > Enterobacterales > Alteromonadaceae > Cognaticolwellia. Next base: position 542 of record JBFJQB010000122.1, read on the forward strand.
GTGCGCGCACTAAAATCATTACCAACCGCCAACACGAGAAAGTCACCGGCTTGAATTTTAATTTCACCGAGCTTACCCGATAACTGCATACCTTCGCGGCGAATCGCAACGACCGCTGCGTCAAAGCGCGCTCTAAACCCCGCGGTTTTTAAGCTTCTACCAATAATAGCTGAATCCGGTTTAATCAAAACTTCAGTTAAGTTATCTCGTAACAAGCCATTTTTTTCAGCAAACAAACTTAAGCCATCAAATTGTTGCAACACCAACACCTTGCTGATATCGCCACTAAATATCAAACGGTCATGTTGCTGAATCACTTCATCAGGTGCAACAGGTGAAATCAGTCGACCTGCTCTGACTAACTCGACCAGAAACAAGGTATCTAAATTTCTTAAGCCATTATCTTCAATGCTTTTACCGATCAGTTTTGATTGTTCATTAACCCGTGCTTCTACCAAATATTCTTTTACTTCTAAGTCATCATTTTTCATATCCGTCAACGTATTTTGCCGAACGAGAATAACCGTTAAACACACCACAAGTGCGACAATGCCGACGAGACTAAACTCAAAAAAGCCTAGACTTGCTTGCCCTTGCTCTAGCCATAAAGAATTGACAATCAGGTTAGTGGAAGTACCAATTAAAGTTAATGTGCCGCCTAAAATAGCCGCAAAAGATAAGGGTAATAGTAATTTCCCAGGGTTAATGAGTTTGTTTTTTTTCACCGTTGACATTAACGTGGCTACAACGGCCGTGTTGCTAATTAAGGCCGAACTCAAGGCGGTAAAAGCCAAAGTTTTAGCACTCGCTGTTTTAACATTGCCACTCAGTAATAAAGCAGAAACACGTCGTAAAATGCTAGTGCGTTCATAGGCGAATGAACACAGCACTAATAACAATAAAGTCACTAACCCTGGATTCACCGCATTATGTAAAATATCTTCAGAAGAAACAAAGGATGTGGCTAAACACGCCAGTGTTGCGCTGCCAAATACCCGTTCAGGAATACTCGGCCAACGCACAAGCGCCACTAATGTGGTAATAAATATCAGTACAAATAACCACTGAGTTAAAAGCATGGCAGTAACCTAGCTTGTTTAGCCGGTAAATATAAACCGTACGGCGATAAACAAGACCGAAATACGCAAAGCAAAAATAAAGTCTGCACTGCTATTTTTTTAACAAATCACGAGCGCCCCAATGAGGAAAGTGCTTACGCACTAATGTGTTCAATTCTTTTTCAAAATCAGAATACTGATGCTCTTCTTGCGCGTCTAACGCACCGTTGATCATACCCGCACCAACGGTGATATTGCTTAACCTATCAATAATGATAAATGCCCCTGTGGCCTTATTATCATTGTAGGCATCAAAATGTAAAGCTTCCGCCAGTTCAATGTTAACAACGCCAATTTCGTTTAACGCTAATTGATCAACATTAGATTCTTCCAAGGTATTAACATCTATGCGATGGCTAATACTCAAGGCATGACCCGTAGTAAGTTTACTGCCATGTTTAATGTAGTACTCACGACCTGGCTCAAGTTCGTCTTCATGCATCCAAACAACCGTAGCGCTGATTTCTTTTGAAGATGCCGGCACATGACCTTTTTTAACGATCATTTCACCGCGGCTGATATCAATTTCATCTTCTAGGGTTAAGGTAATTGCCATGCCCTGATCCGCACGCTCAATATTACCTTCAAACGTGACAATCGATTTTACGATACTTTCTTTTCCTGATGGTAAGGCAACAATTTCATCACCAACGCGAATGTGACCTGAGCCAACTGTACCTGCAAAGCCCCTAAAATCTAGATTTGGGCGGTTAACGTATTGCACTTGTAGTCGAAACTGGGTGAAACCTTTTTTATCGTCAACTTTAATGGTATTGAGCAGCTTCATCATTGTAGCGCCTGGGTACCAGGGCATGTTGACGCTCTCTTCAACGACATTATCACCGTTTAGCGCCGAAATAGGGACAAAACGGACATCATCAAAGGCTAAATCATCAGCAAACTTACGATATTCTTTCTTGATATCTTGGTAACGTTCTTGGCTGTAATCAACCAAGTCCATTTTATTTACCGCCACCAATACATGCTTAATGCCCAACAAAGAACAAATAAAAGAATGACGACGGGTTTGCACTTGCACGCCATGGCGAGCATCTATCAAAATAATAGCTAAATCACAGTTTGATGCACCGGTTGCCATATTACGAGTATATTGCTCATGGCCAGGTGTATCAGCAATAATAAACTTACGTTTATCGGTAGCAAAGTAACGATAAGCCACATCAATGGTAATGCCTTGCTCGCGCTCTGATTGCAAGCCATCAACTAATAAGGCTAAATCAATCGCTTCGCCCGTCGTGCCCGATTTTTTACTGTCATTTTCAATCGCCGCTAATTGATCTTCAAAAATCATTTTTGAATCATGCAATAAGCGACCAATTAGGGTACTTTTACCGTCATCCACACTGCCACAGGTAAAAAATCGTACCATTTCTTTGTTTTCATGTTGCTTCAAATAAGCTTCAATATCAGTTTCAAGTAAGGCTGTTGTCGTCATAATTTTTCCTAGAATATATTTCTTTCAGTAAAGCTATTAGTTTTAGTTATCAGCGATAAGCTTTGCTAAAAGTAACCTTCCATTTTCTTTTTCTCCATTGAACCAGCAGAGTCGTGATCAATCACCCGCCCTTGTCGTTCGGATGTTTTGGTCAATAGCATTTCTTGAATAATTTCAGGTAAAGTGGTTGCTGTTGACTCAACAGCACCTGTTAATGGGTAACAACCTAAGGTTCTAAAGCGCACACTTTTCATTTGCACTTCTTCATCAGCACCAATTGGCATACGCTCGTCGTCAACCATAATTAATGTGCCGTCACGCTCAACCACTGGGCGTTTTTCAGCTAAATAAAGCGGTACAATTGGAATACTTTCTAAATAGATATATTGCCAAATATCTAACTCAGTCCAGTTTGATAATGGGAAAACACGAATACTTTCGCCTTTATTAACTTTGCCGTTGTAAACATTCCACAACTCTGGACGTTGGCTTTTAGGGTCCCAACGATGGTTCTTATCACGGAAGGAATAGACACGTTCTTTCGCACGCGACTTTTCTTCATCTCGACGAGCACCACCAAATGCGGCATCAAAACCATAATGGTCAAGTGCTTGTTTTAGTCCTTGGGTTTTCATGATATCTGTATGCTTAGCACTACCATGCTCAAAAGGGCTGATATTCATCGCCATACCCTCAGGATTTTTATGCACCAGTAAATCAAAGCCATGGTCTTTCGCCATTTGGTCGCGAAACGCAATCATCTCTTTGAATTTCCAATTGGTATCAACATGAAGCAGTGGAAAAGGGATTTTTCCAGGCGCAAACGCTTTGCGCGCTAAGTGCAGTAATACCGCTGAGTCTTTACCTACAGAGTAAAGCATTACGGGGTTATCAAATTCTGCAGCAACTTCCCGCATGATATGGATAGATTCGGCTTCAAGCTTTTGTAAATGTGTTAAAGGCATCGCTGATTCACTAAAATTGGAGACATAATATTGATTAATATCATGCCACAGCAACTAAGCATTATCCATATAAGTAAAAGCTTGGTTATATCAAAATGATATAGAAAATATTAATAATAGAAGTGATTATAATTAACTTGCTAGTAGTAGTTAACGCGAATGAGACTCGAGATTATTTTTGTAGCGTCGAATTAGCGCTAGCGAGGAAGATGACAGTGTTTCGCTTTCAATATCGCTCATCGGCTTAGCCATCACATTGAGTACTTCTGTACCCAATTGCTTACCCAATTCAACACCCCATTGATCATAAGAATTAACTTGCCATATCGCGCCTTGAACAAAAATTTTATGCTCATAAAGCGCCAATAAAGCCCCTAATGATTGTGGGTTAAGTTGTTGCATCAACAAGGTATTACTCGGGGTATTACCTTTCATGGTTTTGTGACTGGCTAACCTAGCCACTTCAGTATCACTCGCGCCAGATATACGCAATTCAGCTTTCGCTTGTGCCAAGGTTTTCCCTTGCATCAACGCTTCACTTTGCGCAAAGCAATTAGCCACTAGAGCATCATGATTCGCTAAATGTTCACTGGTGGGAGCAAGTGATAAGATAAAGTCAGTCGGAATAATATCAGCACTTTGATGCATTAATTGCATAAAGGCATGTTGGCCGTTCGTACCTTCTTGACCAAACACTACCGGCGCAGTTAAATAATTTAGCGTTTTACCGTTATTAGCAACCGACTTTCCGTTACTTTCCATATCGGTTTGTTGCAAATAACCGGGCAAAGCTCTGAGTGCATGGTTGTAAGGCAAAATAGCTAAACTTGGGTAGCCCAAGCCATTACGATTCCAAATACCTAACAGCGCCATTATTACCGGCATATTTTGCTCAAACGGCGCTTGCTGAAAATGTTGATCCATTGCATAGGCGTCAGCTTTTAAATCATTAAAATGCTGATTACCAATCACTAACGCTAGCGGCAAACCAACCGCTGACCACAGCGAGAATCGTCCGCCAACCCAATCCCACATCGGCAGAATATTTTTCTCTTTAATACCAAAGGCAGTTGCAGCGGCAATATTAGTACTTACCGCATACCAATGCTGGGCAATTATGTCGGAAGATGAACCATTGTCGGCACAGGCTTTAAGCATCCACTCTTTGACAATAGTGGCGTTTAGCAGGGTTTCTTGCGTGGTAAAGGTTTTAGAGATAACAACCACAAGCGTGGTTTGAGCATTAAGTTTCGCAAACTTTTCTTGCGCGGCATCACCATCAACATTCGCCAGCACATGGGCTTTTAAACCCACTTGATGATAAGGCACTAACGCCGAAAGCGCGACCTTAACCCCGTAATACGAGCCGCCAATACCGATCGCTAAAATATCAGTGAACTTTTCACCATTTATTGAGCGAAGATTACCAGACTGAACATCATCTACAATTTTAGCCATTTTAGCTTCAGTGTCGATAACAGCTTGCGCTTGCTCGCCTAACACCGATTGTTTGACATCATCTGGCGCCCGTAAAACCGTGTGCAACACTGCACGCTGTTCAGTATTGTTTAATTGCTCTCCTGAAAACTGCGCAGTAATTTTATCGCTAAGATTTGCTTTTTTTGCGAGCGAAAATAAGCCACTAAGCTCATCATCAGTAATATTATTTTTAGCATAATCTAAAAACAAACCTACGGCAGATAACGAATATTTAGCACTACGCGCTTCATCATCAAACAATGAAAATAGCTTACGTGACCTAGCGGTATCGCTGAGCTCTGTTAAATATTCTATATCCATATATTTGCCGTTTATTTACTATGATTTGTTGGGACTAAAGTTAATTTACTTTTGTACTAATTGCTTTAAGTAGTCAGTAAACTCTTCAGCCAATTCAGGGTGACGCATACCATATTCAACGTTAGCCTTCATGTAACCAAGTTTAGAGCCGCAATCGTGTGACTTTCCTGTCATATGAAATGCTTCAACCGGTTCGAGTTTCATTAAACTAGCAATGGCATCGGTTAATTGAATTTCATCACCTGCACCCGGCGGAGTAAACTCAAGTAAATCCCATATATTTTCAGACAAAACATAACGGCCGACTACCGCTAAATTAGATGGCGCTTCATCAACGGGAGGTTTCTCAACGACTGCTGTCATCGGTTTTGATTCACCGGCAGCAAGTTCAACACCGCCACAATCAACAACACCGTAATTACTTACTTGTTCCATAGGTACTGGCTCAACCATAATTTGACTATGGCCATTATCATTATATCTATGCAGCATAGCAGCAAGGTTCTCGGTTTTTAAATTCGCAGTCGCATCATCTAAAATAACATCAGGCAGCACAACAACAAACGGTTGCTCACCGATAATTGGGCGAGCTTTTAGCACTGCGTGACCTAAGCCTTTAGCCTCACCCTGGCGAACATGCATAATCGTCACGCCCTTTGGGCAAATCGCTTGAATTTCATCAAGTAATTGGCGCTTTACACGGTTTTCTAGCGTCGTCTCAAGCTCAAAAGACTTATCGAAATGGTTCTCAATGGCATTTTTTGAAGAATGTGTAACTAAAACAATTTCGGTTATCCCCGCTTCAATACATTCATTAACAATGTACTGAATAAGCGGCTTATCAACAATCGGTAGCATTTCTTTTGGAATAGCTTTTGTTGCGGGTAACATTCGAGTACCTAAGCCTGCGACAGGTATAACGGCTTTTTTTATTTTATTTGGCATGTTTATCCTTACTTATTCCTTGTTTCTAATCTGAACCGAAAAGATCTCGAGTGTAAACTTTTTCAATCACATCATTTAAATCTGCACACATTCTGTTAGAAACAATCACATCTGATACTGCTTTAAATTCGTTTAAATCAGTAATAACTTTTGAATGGAAGAATTCTTTTTCTTCTAATGCGGGTTCGTATATCACCACCTCAATTCCTTCCGCTTTTATCTTCTTTATCACGCCTTGAATTGCTGAAGCTCTAAAGTTATCAGAGCCCGTTTTCATAATGAGCCTGTAAAAACCCACTTTGCTAGGGTTCTTTTTAAGGATTGAGCTTGCAATAAAATCTTTTCGGGTTTCATTTGCATCAACAATCGCTTTAATTAAGTTATTAGGTACGTCCTGATAATTAGCTAATAACTGTTTTGTATCCTTAGGTAAACAATATCCACCATAGCCAAAAGACGGGTTATTATAATGCGTGCCAATACGAGGATCTAAACCTACGCCATCAATAATATGCTTAGAATCTAGGCCATGTGTTTCAGCATAAGAGTCCAATTCATTAAAGTATGAGACTCTCATGGCGAGATAAGTATTTGAAAACAACTTAACGGCTTCAGCTTCCGTTGAGTTAATAAACAACGTTGCTATATTTTCTTTAATCGCGCCTTGTACTAATAAATTGGCGAATAATTCAGCGCGTTCACTTTGCTCACCGACAATAATGCGTGACGGATGAAGGTTATCATGCAAGGCTTTACCTTCACGTAGAAATTCAGGCGAAAAAATAATATTTTCACAGCTAAACTCTGTTTTAATACGCTCAGTGTAACCTACCGGTACAGTTGATTTAATAATCATCACAGCATTAGGGTTTACTGCCAAAACATCTTTTATAACGGCTTCAACTGATGAGGTATTAAAGTAATTGGTCTCTACGTCATAATCAGTAGGTGTCGCAATAATGACAAAATCCGCATTAGTGTATGCTGATACTTTATCTAGTGTAGCTGTAAAATTAATAGGTTTATTGGCTAAGAAATCTTCAATTTCTGTATCGACAATGGGTGACTTTTTTTGATTTAATAAATCAACTTTTTCTTTAATTATATCAACAGCAACTACTTCATTGTGCTGTGCAAGTAACATGGCATTTGATAAGCCTACGTAACCTGTTCCTGCGATCGCTATTTTCAACTTTTTTTATCCATTTTATTTAATTTAGGTTCTTAACCTGCTCACTAAAGGTGTTCAACATACCAAGTCATTGCTTTCTCAATGCCAGCATTAATCCGGTACTCAGGCTCATAGCCTAATAACTCTTTCGCCTTACTGATACACGCTTGAGAATGTCGAACATCCCCGGGCCTAAAATCTTGATACACTGGGGTTTTACAATAAAAAATATCATTGCTCTTTAAGGACTCTTTAAGACAGTCAAATAATGAATTGAGTGTCGTCCTGTCTCCTAGCGCTACATTATATATTTCATTTTTAGCACGTTCTGTTGAGGTCGCAGCTAAAATATTCGCTTGCACTACATTTTCGATAAAACAAAAATCTCTGCTTGTCTCACCATCGCCGTTAATTAGCACATCATCATTGGCATACATTGCAGCGATCCACTTGGGAATAACCGCTGCATATGCGCCATTCGGATCTTGGCGTTTACCAAAAACATTGAAATAACGTAAGCCGGTAGCATGTAAACCATACGTTTTATTAAATACATCGGCGTAAAGTTCATTAACATATTTAGTGACTGCATACGGTGACAATGGCTTACCAATATTGTCTTCAACTTTGGGTAGTGCTGGATGGTCACCATAAGTAGAGCTTGATGCGGCATAAACAAAAGTACTGACTTTCGCGTCTTTTGCCGCGGTGATCATATTGACAAAGCCGGTAATATTAGCAGAATTCGTTAAAATAGG
>JBFJQB010000123.1:0-8752 GCA_041616855.1 Cognaticolwellia sp.
AATCCGACATTGTGAGTCAATATCTACCGCGTAGACATTGGATAAATTAATGCTCTGAAAGAGTTTTTGTAATTTTTTTGTTTCACATTGGTAAAGCCAAATGCCATTACCTAACGTATTGATATATAATAAAGTCTCACTGACAACTTTTATCGAATAAACATAGCCAATACTGCTTTGGTTATCATCGAGTACCGGCATTAACGTTTTCTCTGCTATTTGATAACAAAATAGTCCGGAAACACTACCGTAAATAATATTATTGTCAAAACGCGCTAAGCAACGTCCCGCGCCAACATTTTCATCGCTTAAACGGCGAATGTAGTACTGCTCAATACTATCAAACTGCATCAAGCCTTTATCGGTAGCTGCCCAAAAACCGATGTCAGAAAAATAGTTTAGATCCCAACATGCTAAGCCCCGCAGCCCGACAATTTCCTGCGATTGTGAAGGCAACTGCCTAGGTAGATAAAAACTGTAACTGGTGCCACCGACCAGTAAATGGTCGTGGTTGTTTATCTCATCAGAACTAATTGTAGCTTCGAGGGGGAATAGTGATGGCTGAACACATTGTAAGGATAATATTGAATTGTTACGCTCGCTCCTGTAGCTTTTAACCCATTGGTTTAAGGATGATATTTTCATTAAACCACTAAAATCAGTGGCGATCCAAAGGTTGCCGTAGGAATCTTGACTAATGGTGTTCACTAGCACGTCATCATTAACGTTTCTTATAACTCGCCAGTTTTTCTGCTGTTTTTTCATCACCACTAAATGGCGGTTGTTAGCGATGAAAAGTTCACCAAATTCGTTGTAAAAAACCGCTCTAACATCGTCGAAATCATTCGGCAGGGCAATACTTTCAATAATGTGGAAGTCGCTATCAAGTTGAATGACAAAATTATCTGTCATTAACCAGATAAAATCCGCTTGTTGACTGATTCTTTTGGGCGTGCCAAATTCTGCAATGGTTTGTCGAACAAAGGGTTGTAATTGCTCTTGGTGATATAACCACAAACCACTGTTTTTACTCTGAATTAGAATTGCGTGCTGATCAAAGCCGACCATATTGACAATAAATTCATCGTCTAAGGCACAATTGAGCGTTTTAATTTTACTCGTTGCCGTATCCCAAACCCGTAAGCCATTTGCACAGGCCAGTAGATACTGATTAGCGGCAATTTTCATTGCGCCTTGGCAACAGCCGAGACCAAAATCGACGGTAGAAATATGCTCTAGAAAGGTCATTGATTTCGCGTCTAGTTTATCGACGCCGCAGTCAGAGCAAACTAATAAGTGGTTGTTATCACTAGCCAAGGCTCGGATACCATGGGTTAATAACCCGTGCTTTTGATCAAGAACGCGTACTTGTTCACCATCAAAAACGGCTAGTCCGTTAGGTGTTGCTAGCCATAACATCCGCTCGAGAAATAACATTTGATGAATTTGATGAGAGGGAAGGCCATGTTCACGGGTTACCCATTCATAGGGGAAATCATTGAACAGTGCATCTCGTGAATCCATTAAATATGTTCTCCTTACATTATTCAGCTAGTAATTCATCTGTCATTAGCAATAAAATGCCCGCTAACCTTCGCCCTTAATTCATTGATTAACCGCTAATGGTTTAGTCATAAATCTATCGGCTGTTAAGCACCCGCTTTCAGTAATTTTTTTTCAACATCTTCAGCATCAAGCGCTCGAGAAAAATAGTCGCCCTGGCTATGTTGAATATTAAGTTCTTGGCATAATTTCAAGCTCTGCTCGTTTTCTATTGCCTCAGCGACAATCGTTAAGCCTAAAGAGTGCAACATCATTGAAATACCCGTCACTAGCGCTTTTTCTTTTGGTTGTTTTGATGCCAACATTAACGACTTGTCAATTTTAACGGTGTTAATAGGAAAGTCTTGTAAGTGTGTGACCGAAGAAAAACCACTGCCAAAATCATCTAAGGTAATACGACAACCAAGTTTACTGAGTGACTCCATGAATTCTCGGGCAAAATCACTATTTTCGAGTAATGCTGTTTCGGTGTATTCAAACTCGATAAGTTCAGGCGCTACCTGATATTTTTTTAACATGCTTTTGATAAAAATGTGCAAGGATTGATCGGTTAACTGGATGTCGGATAAATTAATAGCGATAGTTAGCGCTTTTTCGTTTTGTGAATTCCATATTGATATTTGCTGAATCGCTTTTTCAATCACCCAGCGGCCAATATCAACAATGACATGGGAGTTTTCGGCAATTGAGATAAAGTGCTCAGGCAGCAGCAAGGTATTTTGATAATTCCAACGTATTAATGCTTCAAAACCGACCAGCTCTTTTGTTGCTGACTGATATACCGGTTGATAGTATAAGACAAATTCATCACGCGCTAACGCTTCGGTTAAGTTTGCCTCTATTTCGTATTTTTCTATAAATTGTTGCTGCATTTCGGTTTCAAAAAAGCAGATTTGGTTTTTACCGAGTTTTTTGCTGCGGTACATCGCAATATCAGCAAATTTGAGTAGCTCTTTGGCATCTAAGGTATTATCAGGAGAAATGGCAATACCGATACTGGCGGCCATATTAATTTTTATTCCAGCGATAATAAACGGTACTTCTAACGCTGTTAAAATACGTTTAGTGACTCTACTAGCATCGTCAATAGTGACTAAGTTACTTAATATAATGGCAAACTCATCACCACCTAAACGGGCAAACATTTCATTATCACGCAAGCAGTCTTGCACTCGAGTGGACACTTTTTGTAATAACTGATCACCTATATCATGACCATGACTGTCGTTAACAAACTTGAAATGATCAAGGTCAAATAACACCAAGGCTAATTTCGATTGCTCGCGTAGTTTTTGTCTAATGCACAAGCGTAATGCTTCTTCAAATGAATAGCGATTAGCCAAACCGGTTAACGCGTCATGCTCGGCGAGTTGTTTCGCCTGTTTATAACTACGATAAAGTTTTTGCTCAAGCTCAAAGCGAGTTTGAGATTGGAGAATGGCCCGTTGCAATCTTGAGGAGGTGACTTCAGATTTTAGCAAAAAATCTTGCGCGCCGGCGCGTACACACTCTATCGCGAGCTCTGGCTCTTCTGAATTACTCAGCATGATAATCGCTACGCTGTTGTCTAACGAGGTGCTACGTAATTCTAATAATAATTCAATACCGTCACGTTGCGGCATACGATAATCTAATAAAACCACATCGAATTGTTGTTTCGCAAAGGCGTCTAACCCTTCATCAACTGACTCGGTTTCGACAAAGTTACAATTGGCATTGGCCTTATTTAATGTACGTTTTATATGTTCACGGTCGACGACATCGTCATCTACAATTAATATATCCAAGTGTTAAGCTCCTCGTCATTTATTAGTAACATCTACTTTCAACATTTTCTGTCGATAAACCTTTACGGTGTTTAATCTTTTGGAAAAAGTACTATTTTCCAATAGCCTTGTAGCATTTTAGCAATATCTAAAAAGTCACGGCCCACATCCTCTTTGACAAAATAGCCGGCAATACTTTGCTTGTAGCTAGCGGTAACATCTTCATCTGATTTTGAGGTGGTTAATACAAAAACTATACTCTTATCTAGATTGGGATCTTGGCGAATTTCTTCTAAAAACTCAAAACCATTTAAGCGCGGCATTTGTAAATCAAGCAAAATAATATAAGGCGAGGGGACAGCACCACTGCGTAGTAGTTGTAATCCTTCCAAGCCATCGCAGGCTCTAATAATAGGATTGCCAAGGCGCAGTTTTTTAAAGGCCCGTTTGATAGACATCGCATCGACATCATCATCTTCAATTAGCAATATTGAAACTTGTTTATTCACCATTTTGTTACCTTTTTTATATAGTTATAGGACGATAAATCAGCCTAAGTTTGGGTGTTCACTGGCCAGGTAAAGACGATGATGGTACCTCTTTCACCATCAGATTTAATCGCTAAACTGCCACCGTAATATTCAATGGTTTTCTTTGATAATGACAAGCCCATGCCACTACCTTCAACTTTATCTCTGGGGCGTAGGGTTTGAAACATTTCTATGGCTTTTTCAAACAGCTCACTCGGGATACCCGGTCCATCGTCTTGGACGCTGAACTGGTGCATATCATTTTCTTTTGTATACAATATTTCGATATGCCCGATGGTTTTATCGTGATGTTTAATGGCATTTGAAATTAAATTTCGTAGCACAATTTCCAGCGGAGTTTTAGGTAAAAATAACGTTTGCTTATCCACTGAGAGTTTAAAACCTTTCGGGTGATCTAATAAATTATATATTCCCTGCGCGGTTTCAGCTAAATCGAACTCTTGAGGAGCATATTCATGTCGACCAATACGTGCGTAATCGAGTAAATCATCCAGTAATTTATTCATTCTATCAGTGCGGTTATTGAGTAAGCGCAAATGCTCTTTTGAGCTATCAGGTAAGATATTTTCACAGTCTTCACTGAGCCAACCGACTAATTTTCGGGTCGCATTAAGTGGTGATTTCAAATCGTGTGAAGCCACGTAAGCAAACTGCTCAAGATCTTGGTTTGACTTAATTAAACGTCCCGTTTTAATTTTTAACTCGCGAGTCACATCGTCAGCATACTTCAATGCTTGCTGATTCGCTCTTGAAAGAAAAATAAACAACGCGAGTAGCAACAAATTAATAATAATGCCGGCTACTAAAATAAAATGCGGTTGATTGGTCTCGGAAAGCTCTCGAAATGTTAAGTTGGAACTGAGGGTGAATTGCCACTTTCGGCCATATAAATTCACATCAATTTGATTGATATGCAACGGGTTAGGATCTATTGTACTGGAGTCAATATTATCGATATCATCATACATGGATTGTCCATTATCGCTAATTTTTAAGGTAACATGGCGCTTTTCAATTGCTAAAGTACCTGATATTAGTTTCGACATAATAAAAGGAGCGTAAGTCACTCCTTGTATGGCGGCTCGCCGTGAACTGACTGAGTCATGTGCCATGCCTTTTTTATAAAACGGCGCATAAAATAGAAAACCTGGGGTTTTTTTGGCATCTTGCACTAAGATAATGGGGCCGGTTAATTGGGCTAAACCGGTATCTCGGGATTTTTTAATGCCGGAATAGCGGTTTTTTTCAAACGCAACATCTAAGCCAACAGCCTGCTTGTTGGTTTCTACTGGTTCAATAAAGGTAATAGGCCAAAGCTCTTGCTCTTCATGTGTTGGGTGGATGCTGAAATCTGGGCGATATATATGTTGTTTTTCAATAAAGCTTTGTCGCTGCTCAGGTTTAATATTATAAATTACACCTAAACCATTGATACCAGGGTAGGTTTGGTCGATTTTCAAACTGTGACTATAAGCTTGCCAATGTGGGTTAGTCAGTTCATTTTCGCTGGCATCAATATAGGCGACAGCGCCCCATAAAGCATGTTCATATAACTGCATGCGCTCTTTGACCAACTCGATGACTTGTAAGGATTCTCGGTCAAAACGTTCAGCGATTCTAGTATTCACCTGCTCGGTGGTCATGTGCCATGCACCAAAAGTTAAGATGCTAGAAAGCGCTAATATAAACCAATGCCCCCCCTTAAGTTGGCTTGAATCGAGCAATTTTTGTCGCTCAGCTTCGGTATCTTTTAATTCAGTACTCGTTAACTCAGTAGTGAAATCATTCATTTATCAATTCCATTGCTATATTTTCAGTTGAATGCTTAAGGTAGATATACTTGTTTTTGATAGCGTAAAAATATCGATATATACCACAGAATTTGCCACTGCTGTCAGACTTCAAGGTTTAATAAAAAGCTAACCACATAATAAAGATAATATAAAAGTTAGAGCATTACTAGGTTATTGATTTTTAAAAATATGGCACGAGCCAAAATACTTAGTAGCTTGCTATTTTATTGGGTCTTTGGGGCGATATTTTGTGGTTACAAATCATCTGACTTTCGCCTTTCTATTGTACTTGCTATATAACTGAGCAGCGACCAAGGCAATTAAAATATCACGCGAAGCATGGCGTTTAAAAGTTCAGAAGCAAAATGTGATATTTAACGGCTAAACTGAGTCGCTCAACGGCGCTGAAAATACACCTTAGAAAACCTCAAAGGGGAGTAAGCCTTACTATTCACGTTAGTTTTAATCAAGCCTGAATAATTAATATTTCTATTGTACGGGGTTATTTGATTAATATATTTGATTAGGTTGAATAAATTAATACGTTTGCTAGCATGGCAGGAAACACTATAATTGCCTATATAGATTTTCTACAGAGCAATAAAATGAAAACTGAACGCGCTAGCTTTACTAATTTGACCAGTGTGGTGCTTATCACCATGACTTTGCTAATCTCGACAACGGTTTTTGCCTCGGCTGATGAGGCTAAAGCTAAGGTAAAGACAGTCTTTAGCGAGATTGAAGCATCATTAATTAGACTTAAGCAGACAGATACCTTAAACAAAGCTAATATCCGAGATATTTTAAGTCAGCATTTATTGCCTGAAGTTGATGCGCGTTACTTTACTTATAAAGTGCTTAATAAAAATTTAAGTAAAGTGCCTGAGGATCTTAAAGAGTCATTTGTTACTGAGTTATCTTTGCAGCTTATTAATACTTATAGTAATTTATTAAATAAATACAATAATGAAATGATCACTATCGGTCAAAGCACTTTATCTAAAAGTGGTAAAATGGCAATGGTTGATATTACGATTGTTGGCAAAAATAAAACTAACCATGCGGTGGTTAAATTGTTGCAGTCAAGCGAGAAAAAATGGCTTTTCTTTGATATTGAAGTTGAAGGCATCAGTTTGTTACAAAGCAAGCAAGGAGAAATAAACGCCAGTTTTAATAAGCTTGGTATAGCAGGAACTTTGACACATTTACAGAAAATTAATCAAAATGTGACCGATGCCTAATGAACTCTTTAACCGACATCACAAACCAATAAGGCGATTATTATTTTTAACATTGCAGCAATTGTTGAGTTTCTTTTACAACATAAATTTATCCTAAGCGCATTATTTATTAGCGTTTTTTTTGTCATCAAAGCATTAACGATAACGCTAATCAAAAGAAAGTCTAAAAACAGTAAACGATTAAAAATTAATATGGTGAATAATATATTTACCTTATTAGTGATAGTGTTTATTTTTAATATATGGTCCAATGAAATTCAAAAGTTTGCCTTTTCGATAGCGGCCTTTATTGTCGCTATCGTGCTGGCAACACGAGAGTTTATTCAGTGTTTTATTGGCTTTATTTATGTTTTATCTAGTCGACCATTTCGTATTGGTGACTGGATACAGGTTGGCAATTATTATGGTGAAGTACACTCAAACGATTGGGCAAAACTCACCTTGCTAGAGGTTAATAAGCATGATTATCAATACACAGGAAAAACCTTATATGTGCCTAATAGTCAACTGATCACCTCGGTGATTAAGAACCTCAATTTTTTAAAACGCTATGCCATGCATCATTTCACGATTGTTCGTGACGATAGTGTTAATCCCTTTAACTTCATTGATACCCTGCATGAAAAGGCCAATTTGTATTGTATCGAATTTAAGGAAGTGGCTATTCGGTATAATCAATTAATTGAAAACCGGTTAGATATCACCATTGCTGGCCCTGAGCCGCATATTCAGGTATCAACGTCTGAACTTGGGGATACTCAAGTGGCTTTTTCGGTGTTTTGTCCAACCGAAAAGGCGCTCGAGATAGAGCAAAAGCTTACCGGTGACTTTATGAAACTTTGGTTTGAAAACAAAGCGTAAAAGCTTTAAACGAGTTTAGTTAGTTTTATTGCAGTGGCTGAAAGTTGCTAATTATAGAAGAACTTAGCTGCGCCTTGCTGAGTTTTATAACTTGCCAAGCTTAGGTGGAAATAGCTTATTTGACCGACGATTAATAATCCTTTTGAGTTTTAATCTTTAGTCAAATAAGCATCTGCTTTAGTCTTTAATTATTTTTAATGAGCCGTCAAGGTGAATATCGCGCTGCGGGTAAGCCACTACAATACCTTCTTGTTCAAATAATTCATCTAAACGAAACCGCACGTTGCTTTTTGCTACTCTTAAGCCACTTTCAGCTTGTGAGCTGATCCAGAAAGTAACCTGAAACATTAAGGCATTATCGCCAAAGTCGTCAAAGGTCACTAATGGTCTAGGTTGCTCGAGGGTTTCTGCTTGCTCAGTTGTTGCTTGCATAATTAACTCGGCAACTTTTTTCGCGGGTGAGCCGTAAGCGACTCCCACAGTAACAGAGCACCTGACAAACTGATCGACTAACGTCCAGTTCACCACGGTATTTTCCAGTAATTTACTGTTCGGAATTAATAAATGAACACCATCTACTCTTTTTATTCGAGTTGAGCGCGTGTTAATTTCTTCAACTAGTCCTTTGGTGTCTTCAACTTCTAAAAAATCACCAATACGAATTGGCCGTTCCCACATTAATATCCAACCACTGATAAAGTTATTAATGATATTTTGTGCGCCAAAACCAAAACCAATAGCTATTGCCCCAGACAAAAAAGCAAAGGCGGCAATCGGCACATTCATAAAGTCTAATATGCTGATAATGATAATAGTTATCGACAATACATAAACAATTCTTTGAATTAAGTGGATAACATTAGGATCGGTTTTTTTAGTCGTTAAACGGTTGCTAATAAACTGCGTTAGCCACTTAGTGAGTAATAAACCGATAAAAATTAGCAGTGGAATAAACAGTATATCGCCTAAGGTGATAG
>JBFJQB010000124.1:0-8736 GCA_041616855.1 Cognaticolwellia sp.
ATTAAAAGAATTGATGGAATATTTAGCGCGCGGTTATGGCTGGCAATTACTCGGCTTAAACAATGAACTACAAGCGAATAAACAAAGCCAAGTACGACAATTACCGATGCAGGCATTTAGCGAGAAAAACTATCTTGGCGAGTTTGCGAGTTTTGATGCTAATTGGTTGAGTTTAGGTCGCGAAAATAATCCTGTGCTAGCCGATGAATTAGCTGAGAAAACTATTGCTGACAGCGATGAGTTTAGTTTGGTAAGTGACGAACTCGGTTTAGTAGGCGAAGAAGACACTGTTGTGGCTAGCGAGGTCATTCGTTTTTACCAACATCCTAGTCGTTATTATGGCCAACGGGCACTGTATTTATATTTAGATAGCAGCGATACGCTGATTAATGATGTTGAGCCTTTTGTGCCTAATCGCCTTGATAGCTACTTGCTCAGAGAAGACTTACTCAATTATTACCTTGCACCAGCTCATAGCAAGCAAAGTTGTGAAGACATATTGCTCAGCGCCAGGCTTTCCGGCACGTTACCTGACTTGCCAAGTACTGATGAATTGATCAAAGGCTGGCAAGAAGACAGCGAAAATTTCAGTCAGTTTATTATTAACGAGTTGGCGCAAGAAGAAACATTGGTACTTGAGCCAATCGATTGCAGTATTTCGCTTAACGTAGCGGACTTTGTATCAAATAGCCGAGCGCAATCGACAGATGAAGCGGCATTATTCTCAGCTGACGAACTTACATTGTTAAAGGCGGTTTTACCTAAACGACTCACGTTAAGCACTAAGTTGACCATAGTTGCGAACAAAGCGGTGTTTTTTCGCAGCAGTAGTGCAAAAGCAAAAGACTTATTTACCTTATATTTGCATCAGCTGATTGTGCAAGTGGCGCAAACGCAGGCTGAAACAGCAGATTTATTTTCCCATGTCAGCTCTAGCCATGGTTACTATTTTGATACTAAAAATCAGAAACCTAGCGAATTTTATTTTGCTGATATTGTTGACGCGAAAGGGCAATTACTACGCTTATTAGCAACCTTTTATCTTGGTCAGCATCAACCATTATTACTTAATGGTGAGCTAGCGGAAAAAGTGCGTAAGAGTAAAGTGTTTGAGCACGACCAATTTCAGCAATTTTGGACCGATACTAATAGTTTTCAAACCTTTGGCGAAGAAGCTTATATCAATTATTTTTGGCCGCAGTGCCCTGATTATAATGATATAGCGCCGAAACTTTTGACCTTATATCAACCGATGTTTGACGCATTGCAGACCGTGAAAGCCGCGTCTAAGGCTAAAGCCAAGCCAGGAGCTAAAGCATGAAAAATTTAAATGCTAATACCATAGCGCTGCAAGGCAAACACTTAATTGAAGCTAGCGCTGGTACTGGTAAAACTCATAATATTACCCGGATATTTTTACGTTTATTGTTAGAGCGAGAATTACCGATAGAGCAAATTTTGGTGATGACATTCACTAAAGATGCCACTGAAGAAATTCGCGGCCGTATTGACGATTTTATTCGAGAAAGCTTGCACAGCTGGGATGAGTTAATTGTCAGCGATGATTATTTTCAAACCTTAAGCGCTAACCTAGCTGATAAAGGCGTTGGCGCTCGAGAAGTTAAAGCGCGCCTAAGCCAAGCACTACTTTATATAGACGAAGCCGCTATTTTTACCATTCATGGTTTTTGTAAACGGGTGTTGAATCAATATGCTTTTGCCAGTGGTATCAGCTTTAATGCTTTAATGGAGACTGACACCCAAGATATTACCCTTGAAGCCTGCCAAGACTGGTATCGGGTGTTGGCACTGGATAGCGAAAATAATAACCAAGCCTTCAAATTAGTGACTGAGTTTTGGCCAGAGCCGGCGAGTTTTATCAATCAATTTTCTAAAGCGTTAACAACGCAAAATCAATTGCAGGTAGAAAACCCTGAAAATATTACTATTGAATTTAAAGGCCTTGTTGAGCAAGCAATTGCCAGCCTAAATGATAATCAGGCGATATTAACCACAGCGTTAATTGATGTTAAAAAGGGCGCTGAACGTGAGTTACGTCAACAAGAGTTAGCACAACTTATGCATTGGTTAACGGCGCTTTCTGCTGATGTTGAAGGCCAACACGGTAAAATGCCCGATGCCTTTATTGATGGCAGGCGTTATGGCCGCTCGAAAGTAAAAGCAGAATTAGTGGAGATATTTTCCACGGTTAACAGCGTTAAAAAACAGTATCCTGATCTAGGTAAACATCTTAATCGCGCAAAAGCATTGTTAGTGGTTCGAGCCGGCGTTTATCATATTCGCGCAGAAATCACTCGTAAAAAACTACAAGCGAACGTGATGGGCTTTGATGATTTGATCTCGACATTGCACCATTGTTTAAGCCACGAGCCTGCACAGGTGTTAGCCAACAGCATATTTTCCCAGTTCCCGGTGGCCTTGATTGATGAATTTCAAGATACTGACCCGCAGCAGTTTTCGATATTAAAAGCGATTTATTATCATCAGGACAATGCTGCGCTTTATATGATTGGCGACCCGAAACAGGCGATTTACGGTTTTCGTGGTGGCGATATTTTTGCTTACTTGTCGGCGCGAAATGATTGCGATTATCAGTGGCTGATGGATACCAACTGGCGCTCAAGTGCGGAAATGATCACCGGTTATAACCGTTTGTTTTATGGTAATAAATTAAGCGATGATCCGGTTGATGTTTTTGGTTATCAAATTCCATATTTGCCAGTTAAGGCGTCTCCAAAAGCGCAGAAAAAAGTTTTTCTAGATAGTCAATTTAATGCTTTGCAGTTTGTGCATTTTAATGGCGAAGAAGACGGTAAAGCGGTTAAGCAAAGTTATCGTAGCACTATGGCCAGTTGGTGCGCCAATGAAATAGTACGCTTATTAGCAAGCCCTGAGCTTAACATTGCCAGTGGTGATATTGCCTTGTTAGTGCGCGATGGCGCAGAAGCGGCAGATATAAAGCAGGCGTTAAATCAATGCGGTTTAGCGAATGTATTTATGAGTAATCGCGCTAATTTGCTGCAAAGCAGTGAAACCAAACATTTGTTGCAAGTGCTGCAAGGGATTTTATTTCTTGAGAATGACCGCTTATATACCGCGGCATTAGCCAGCCCTTTAATGGGTTTTAATCGTGAAAAATTATTGCAATTACAACATGATGAGCAGCAATGGCAGCAGTTAAAAATTAGCTTTGAAAAACTGCGCAATGAATGGCAGTTCAAAGGTTTCATCAGTATGGCGCTGCAGTTAATGCATCAACATTTTCATATTGATGTTAGTGACATTGATGACCAAGGCGGTAGCGCCGATCGCATATTGACCAATTTACTGCATTTATTTGAGTTGTTACAAGGGGCCAGTCAACGCCATCGCCAACCGCAGGAATTGCTGTTTTGGTTTGAGCAACAAAGCCAAATAGACAACCCAGAAGTTGAAGCAGAGCTGCGTTTGGAAAGTGACGAAAACTTAATTCGTATCATCACTCAACATGGCTCGAAAGGCATGGAATATCCAGTGGTATTTGTGCCATATGCTACGCGCCATAAAGACCCGCTGACTTTTGGTACTCGCAAGGTCAGTTTTATTGAATACCATGATCAGCAGGGCGCTATGCAGCATAGCCTTGATGGCAGTGAAACAGCGAAAGCCAGTATGGCGGCAGAAGCTTATGCAGAAGCGATTCGTTTACTTTATGTCGCGGTAACTCGCGCTGAAAAGCGTTGTTATATTCTCAGTACTGCATTTGATCACTTTGATAAATCGCCACTGGGCAAAACCTTAAAATGGACAGCAGAAACCGATATCGCAGCAAGCTTAGGGCAATTAGCCTTAGATAATCCGAATGAAATAGCGTTGGAAGTGTTAGAGGATTACGCTTCACCAGAGCCGTTAGCTTTGCAGTCGTTATCTGAGCAGTCCTTAGTGAGCGAACAAACAGCAGCGTTAGTTGAAGCGCCTGCAGTCGCGCGTTTTAATGGCAAAATTGAGCGTGATTGGTGGTTAAGCTCGTTCTCAGCCTTGAGTAAAAACTTACGTCATAATGGTGTGTCAGCGCCTGATCGTGACAATCAAGAGCTTGTGATAGACAACGAATTAGACCCTAGCGCTAACTTGATAGTGGCCAAGTCTACTGCTTTACGTTTTAGCCTCACTAAAGGGGCGCAAACCGGTAATTTATTACATGACATTTTAGAGCAAACGGATTTTTCAGTGCCAGATTGGCAAAAAAACTGTCATTGGCCATTGGTAAAATATGGTGCAGCGAATCTTTCTGAGCAGGAAAATGGTCCAGAACTTTTAATCGAGTGGTTAGAAGAAGTTCTTCATACACCACTTGCAGTTGCCGATAGTAATAGCGACTTTTCATTAGCCACGCTTGAGTTAACCGACACCTTGCGTGAAACTGAGTTTTATTACCCAATGAATTCAGCCAGTAGTAGTCGACTAACACAATTACTAACAGCGCATCGCAATAGTGATAAAAATGCCTTAGGGAAATCAAATGCTAGCCATACACACCGGGTGCATTTACCATCATATCAACAGCTTAAAGGCATGATGCATGGTTTTATCGATTTGATCTTTAAAGCCGATGGTAAATATTATGTTTGTGATTATAAGTCTAGTCATTTGGGCGATGATTATAGTGACTATAACGATGTTGCTATGCGTGAAAATATCGAGAAAAATCACTACGATTTACAGTATCTTATCTATGCCTTGGCGCTGCATCGTCACTTAAAGTATGCCCTAGCTGATTATGATCCTGCAGAACATTTTGGCGGTATTTATTATTTATATTTACGTGGTATGAGTAACCAACAACAACACCTTGGCTGCGGCGTTTACTCGCGTGAAATAACCTTGGCAGAGTTAGAGCAACTCGATGCTATTTTTGCTGGAGAAACAGCCAATGTCTGAATCTGCGCTCAATAACCAAATTTTAAATAGTACTGCTGACCAGCAAGGCGCTGAGGTTTATCACTCTTTTAATGATGCAGCTCAGCGCTTAGCGGGCTTGGTGGCTGTCGATTACTTTTTTGCTAAAGAAATTAGCCAATGTGTGAGTTTTTCTGAATCAGTTGCAATTGAACATCAAAGCAGCGACAAGCAGTGGTTTCATTTATTAATCGCTTTAAGCGCCAGTTTACGTGATGGTCACAGTTGTTTACCGATCTCGGAAGTTGCCGGAAAACGTTACTTTACTGATGGCCTAACTAACGCGAGTGAAGCTTCAAATGAATCAGCGCTACAGGGTTTTGAATTTGCAGATGTTAAAAGCTTAAATGCTTTATTAGCAGCTTTACCGTTAACTGAAGATGAGCAGCAACCGATTGTTTTACGCCATGGTCGGTTATACCTACGTCGTTATTATCAATTCGAGCAAGAGCTAAAACAGGTAGTACAAGCACGTAGAGTTATTACAACTGAAGCAAATACAAACAATGCGCAATTAGCCGAAAATTCAGCTGATTTCGATACCATTAAACGCATTATCGCGACATTGTTTCCAACGTTAGCTAATGAAAGTGTTTCAGCAGAGGCGGACATTGATTGGCAAGCCGTCGCGGTTGCTAATGCGATGAATAAAGATTTTGCCATTATTGCTGGCGGTCCAGGCACAGGTAAAACTTACACAGTAACTAAGTTATTGGCCGCTCTTGTGATGCTCAACGCTGCTAAAAATAGCAGTAAAAGTGGAGATGATGATGTTGGTAATACAGCGCCACGTATTGCCTTAGTGGCACCAACGGGTAAAGCCGCACAACGCTTATCTGAATCTATCTCAAACGCCGTACAAGGTTTTCGCGGCAGTATTGATGATAAGGTTTTAGATTTTATTCCTGAGCAAGCGCAAACTATTCATCGCTTATTGGGCGTGATCCCAGAGCAAGTTAACTTTCGCCATCATCAAGAAAACTTACTTGCGATAGATATATTATTGATTGATGAAGTGTCGATGGTCGACTTGCCGATGATGACGCGAATTTTTCGGGCGTTGCCGGCCAGTACCAAAGTGATTTTACTCGGCGATGCAGACCAATTGCCTTCGGTAGCGGTGGGTAGCGTATTAGCTGATTTTGCACCGCGTCCACATGTGGGCTACAGCGCTTTCAATCATCGCTACCTTGAGCAAGTTACCGGCTATAAAACACTGACATTAGATCAGAGTTTTAGTAGCAATGAGCAATATAGTGCCAGTGATTGCGTGACCTTTTTGATGAAAAGTCGCCGTTTTGATGGTGAAGGCGGCATTGGTAAAATTGCCAATTATGTTATAAACGGCCAATACCGTGAAAGTTGGCAATTATTAGCGCAAAGTAACGCCGAAAGGCACGCAGAAGATAACGCACTTGATGAACAGCCGCAACTGACGTTATTGTCGGGCAGTATTGAACGTTGGTTAACGCCGCTGGTTGAGCAATATTATCTTGGCTTGAGTCAATGTGACAATGTTGAAGAGGCCTTTGCTTTACTGGCCAAGTTTAGAATTTTATCGTCAACTAGAAAAGGCCCGCAAGGTGTTGAAAGCCTTAACGCTATGGTGATAGAGATATTACGAGATAAGGGCGCGATTGCTTTTAATCGTTTCGACAGCTCCAGTAAAAACAATACTAATGCTTTGTATCCGAGCCAACCGATCATGATCACAGAAAATGATTATCGCTTAGGCGTATATAACGGTGATATCGGTTTGTTATGGAAAAATGCCCAAGGCCATTTGATGGCGGTATTTGAAAATGGCAAAGGCGGTTTTGACTGGATTTTACCTTCACGATTGCCGAAATTTGATACTGTTTACGCCATGACCATCCATAAAACTCAAGGTAGTGAGTTCCAACATGTCGCTATGGTGTTGCCTGAGCAGAAAGACAATAGATTATTGTCACGTGAATTATTATATACTGGCATTACCCGCGCTAAGCTGCAGTTAAGTATCGCCAGTAGCCAACATGTTTGGCAGAGCGGTGTAAGTCAGCAAGTTAAACGCCATTCTGGTTTGGCAGTCGACTAAGCCCATTTTGATGGATTAGTTGAAGATGTTTTATAGTGAACAAATTAAACAAGTAAGTTGAGCAATGAAGTTAATAGAAATTGAAAAAGCTACGTACCGTAAACACCTAAATATTATTATTGTTTGCTTTATTGCCAGTTTACTGATTCTAGCTCTGGCTTATGGCCAAGGTTTGATCATGGTATTTGCTGATAACAATATCGTGGCCGAAACAACAATAAACACCGGCAGTGGTGCTGAAGGGTTCGCTAATGAAAAGACAAGTGAAGCGCTAGCAGGTGAAGAGGCAACGGCGCCGAATAACTTCAAATTTAATTTTTTCGGTGTATTGCTCGCGTTATTAACCTGTGTTTTAGCTTTACATAAACTGCGTGCTAGTGCGTTCTTTAAGGAAGTTTATTATGTTTGGCAGGTTAAGCAGCTGCAAAATTTAATTTACCGTAAGTTGAAAAAAATTAAGGCGGCAGCAGAAAATGATGATGTTGATGCTTTGGTTATTTTGAGTTTTTATTACGCTAGCTTAAAACAAGTTTATTTATTAGATGACAATACCTTAACAATGTCTAAACTCAATAAAGATATTAGTGAACTGAATACACGCATAGAAAATAAAAATTTAACCATAACAGCAGATCAGTTTGATAAGGCTTTGTTGGCTAATTATTAAAAATAAATATGAGGAAGTTAGCATGATAGGTTACGTGACATTAGGTACCAATAACTTAGAGCGAGCAGTCGCATTTTATGATGAACTGTTTGGCTCTATAGGCGCAGGGCGCTTCCTTGAAACTGAGCAATTTGTTGCTTGGGCTAAATCACCAGAACAGCCAGGTATGGCTATTACCAAACCGTTTGATGGTAAAGCCGCGACTGTTGGTAATGGCGTCATGGTTGCCATTCAACTTGAGTCAACTGAAGAAGTTGATGCTTTCTATAATAAAGCCCTTGAATTAGGCGCAACTTGTGAAGGTCCTGCGGGCTATAGAGGCGAGATGGAAGGTTTTTATGCCGGTTACTTTAGAGATTTAGACGGTAATAAACTTAATGCTTTTTATGTCAATATGGCACCTGCAGAATAAGGTTGTTTTTACATCACCAAAGCGAATTAATAATCAAAGGATAAAATACCTCAGATGAAGAAGTTAAAAAATGAAGCGGAATTATTGAAAAAAGCCATCGTCATTGGTGAAGGTTACGCAAAAAACAGAGGTTACAAGGGCTTTTCAGCGACCAATGCTGCAAAGGAAAAAATTGAAAGCTTATATCGTTTATTGGTCAATGATAAACTGATCCAACCTTTACCTAAAGACGGTGAAGACTTAGCGAGTATGAAGCACAAATTAGCCTTGTGGATTGCCAAGCAGTTGCCAGCAGATCACCCGTTATTAAAGTAATTTAGTTTTTTAAGTAATTAAAAAGCAAGAATATTGCAGCAATTACATTGGCTACGTTAGCCAGTTTAATTGCTCTTTTAGTATTAATACTGTCGAATATTGTTAGTAAGTGATATTGATAAAGTTGAACTCGTAAATAGATTTCGCAAACAGAGAAATAAGTCAGCACTATGAATCGTAAAAAGAAAATCAATCAAACCTTGAAAGCCAAGGTTAAGAAAATGAATGCCAAGCAACAAAAATCTAATAAGCCTAAATATATCTCTAAGGCTGAACGTGCTGCTATTGCCGCAAAAGCAGCTGAAG
>JBFJQB010000125.1:0-8720 GCA_041616855.1 Cognaticolwellia sp.
CGGCACTATCTTTGTGCCCTTCTTCCTTACTAGGTTCTCTATCGGACGACTTTTTATAATAATATTCGTGATCTTCTAACCCCTGCACATCATCAGAAACCCCATGACTAGCCGCCGACTTTGCCAAGGCTTTAACCTTTAAATCTGTCGGTTTTATTGGCACAGGTACAACACGTGTTAATGCGGTAGTAAAAATATCCATGGTTGCCCTCCTATTTTATGAGCTTAACTTTATAGCCTAATTAAGGTGCCGAATTTGTTCGACTTATAACTATTTATCGGCAATAACCCGTTAAGCTTTAACATGGTGACTCTGTAATCTCTTAGATCAAAATAACACTAGCTTAGTTCAAAAAATCATATCGAGTTAAAATTAAACACTTGCTCTAGCTGAAAATTCAACGTAATGTAAAAAAGTAAATCAAAGTAAGACTTTAATTTACAAGTCGCTAGCAAGCTTTACCGACTAAAAATAATAACTTACACCGAAATATCAACACATTAATAGAGAATTTAACAAATGATACTAAACTTGATTGCCATCCATCATCACCATCATCACACGGATTAGCTGCTCAAGTTTATTCGCTGAGGGGCTATGAACCTTTCAGCGGTGTAAGATAAATAACAAACTAATTTATAAACCCCCGAAAGAGTTCATCTCTTCCGGGGGTTTTCGCATTTTTAGGGCTTTGAAATTGTATATACATGACATTTTTCCAGCAACTTAATGCGCAAGAGCAAACGATTTATTAACTATTTACGAATCACTTTACTAGCAAAGTGACTCACAAAAAATTTAAGCATTTATAGGAAAATATATGACAACCGAACCACGTTTACGCATCGCGATGCAAAAATCAGGTCGTTTAAGCGACGATACCCAAGCATTATTAAAACGTTGTGGCCTTAAGCTCAATGTCTCTGATCGCCGCTTACTCGCTCATGTAACAAACATGCCCATTGATATTATGCGAGTACGCAGTAGTGATATTCCAGGCCTGGTTATGGACGGTGTTTGTGACTTAGGCATAGTGGGTGACAACACCTTAGAAGAAGCCGCTTTAGAGCGTGCTTTAATGGCGCAAAAGTCACAATACATTCGTACAACAGGATTAAATTTTGGTGGCTGTCGGTTATCCATCGCCATGCCGGAAGGTTTTGATTATCAAGGTATTGATAGCCTAAATGGTCTACGCTTTGCCACTACTTACCCGCAACTACTCAATCGCTTTGCTAAAGAAAATGGTATTAACGTCGAATTTTGTTTACTCAAAGGCTCTGTTGAAGTGGCACCTCGTGTTGGCTTATCTGACGGTATTTGTGACTTAGTATCAACGGGCGCTACGCTTGAAGCAAATGGCTTAGTCGAAGTGGAAGAAATATTTCGCTCAAACGCGTCATTAATTCAAACCGCCAACGCTTTAGTGCCTGAGAAACAAGCTATTCTTGATACCTTACTGCCGCGCATTCAAGGCGTAATGAAAGCAAAAGAAAGTAAATACATCATGTTGCACGCACCAAAAGATAAAATAGCCCAAGTTAGCGCGCTGATGCCGGGTAAAGAAACTCCCACGATACTGCCGTTAGCTGGGCGCGACGACATCGTTGCCGTACATGTTGTTGCGACAGAAACCTTTTTCTGGGAAACCATGGAGCAACTGAATGCTTTGGGTTGTAACTCTATTTTAGTGATGCCAATTGAGAAGATGATGGGGTAGATAAGCTTTGAAAAGCAAATTAACGCTACAGGTATTTTGCTTAAAATTCCTTATCTTCCTAGATGAAATTATTAAAAGTTGAATGATATGAAAAACGAAATAATCAATTGGCGAAACTTGTCAAACGCCGAGCGTAAATTTGCATTGGCGCGCCCAGCCATTAGCGAGAGTGGCTTATTATCACAACAAGTAGAAAACATTCTCTGCACTGTCAAAGAAAATGGTGATCAAGCCTTATTCGATTTAACTCAAAAGTTTGATGGGGTAAAGCTTAACAGCTTAAAGGTTAGTCAAGCACAAGTCGATGCGGCAAAAACTAGACTAACAACAAAGCGATTCAACGCTATTGCCAGCGCGTATGAAAATATCAAACGTTTTCACCAAGCACAAATAACAGCCGATATTCGTGTTGAAACCACACCGGGTGTGATTTGTAGTTTAAAAACTGAAGCGATTGAAAGTGTCGGTTTATATATTCCGGCTGGTAGCGCCCCGCTACCTTCAACCGTATTAATGCTAGGCGTACCGGCACAGTTAGCAAAGTGTCCGCGCAGAGTCTTAGTTTGTCCGCCTAATAAAAATGGCCAATTGGCAGATGAAATATTAGTTGCAGCTTCCTTATGTGATATAGAGGAAATATACACAGTAGGCGGCGCACAAGCTTGTGCTGCTTTAGCATTTGGCACCGAAACGATTGCCTCTGTTAATAAAATTTTTGGCCCCGGCAATAAATATGTCACTGAGGCAAAAAAACAGCTCTCTCAACAGGTCAATGGATTTGCTATTGATATGCCGGCTGGCCCTTCAGAAGTTCTAGTAATAGCAGACGCCAATGCTAATGCCGGTTTTGTCGCTGCTGATTTACTTTCACAAGCCGAGCATGGGCCCGATAGCCAAGTAATATTACTCTCTGACAGCCAAGCGCTAATTGAAGCTGTGCAAGTAGCACTAACCGAGCAATTAAGTACGTTATCGCGTGCCGATATTGCCCGAAAAGCCTTACAACAAAGTCGACTGATATTAACAATAGATTTAGCTCAGGCGGTTGAAATATCAAATAGTTATGGCCCTGAACACTTAATCATTCAAACCGATAATGCTCAACAATTATTAACCAAGCTGCGTAATGCCGGTTCAATTTTTGTTGGCGCCTATACACCAGAATCTGCGGGTGATTATGCTAGTGGCACAAACCACGTGCTGCCAACTTACGGCTACTCAAAGGTGATCAGCAGTTTATCGCTGGCTGATTTTTCCAGACGCTTTACCGTACAAGAAATTACCCGTCAGGGCTTAAGTAATTTGGCTGAATGTATTTACGAACTAACCGATGCAGAAGGCTTAGACGGACATAAGCGTGCGGTTTCTATTCGCTTAGAAGAGCAATTAACTAGCGCGTCAACATTAAACTCGGAGGCATAAATGAGCATTGCAGATAAACTTGCCCGTCAAGAGCTCATCGACATGGTACCTTATCAATCAGCACGTCGACTTTTTGCTAGTGGTAGTACGCCACAAGGAAAAATTTGGCTAAACGCCAATGAATCTTCTGGCGCCGGCAGTTACCAAGTTAACAGTGACAGCATCAATCGCTATCCTGACTTTCAGCCCGAAAGCCTGCTTAATGCTTACAGTAATTATTGCGGCTTAGGGACAGATAAACTATTAGCAACTCGCGGCGCTGATGAAGGTATAGAGCTTATTATCAGAGCCTTTTGCCGAGCGTATCAAGACAATATATTAATATGTCCACCAACTTACGGCATGTATGCTATTAGTGCTGAAAATCACGGTGCCGGTATTATTAAGGTGCCGCTAACGCCAGAAATGTCTCTGAATTTACCCGCTTTACAAGCACAAGTAGGCCAAGCGAAAGTAGTGTTTTTGTGCTCTCCGGGCAACCCAACCGGTAATTTACTCTCAAAACAAGACATTAAAGCGGCACTTGAGTTATTTGCTGACTCAGCAATTGTTGTAGTTGATGAAGCCTATATCGAGTTTTGCCCTGAACAATCGGTTTCGAGCTGGTTAGAAAAATATCCGCATTTAGTGATTTTAAGAACGTTATCAAAGGCCTTTGCCTTAGCAGGTTTACGTTGTGGCTTTACCTTGGCCAACAAAGATATTATTGCCATGCTCAGTAAAGTGATCGCGCCTTACCCAATATCAACACCGGTTGCTGATATTGCCAGTGCGGCCTTAGCGCCCTTAGCGCCCTCTGGGCTTGAAAAGATGAACCTTCGCGTGCAAGAAACTAGCAGTTTACGCGCGCAATTATCAACGTGGTTAGCAGCACAACATTGGTGTAGCCAAGTATTTAACAGTGATGCTAATTTCGTTTTATTTCGCTGTCAAAGTGAAGCGCTCAAAAGCTTTATTTTTGATAGCTTAGCAGCAAAAAACATTCTAATACGCGATCAATCCAAACAACAAAACCTAGCCCATTGCCTACGCATTAGTATTGGTAGTGAAAGCGAACTTACGTTATTACAGCAAACGATCATCGATAGCTTTGCTAGAGATAAATCTTCCTTAACATCAGCCCAAACGCTAGCACAAGAGAATTAGTATGAGCCAAGAAAACATTTTATTTATCGACCGCGACGGCACCTTAATTGAAGAGCCCATTAGCGATAAACAAGTCGACAGTTTAGAAAAATTAGTCTTTGAACCAAACGTTATTCCTGTGCTTATTGCCTTGCAGAAAAAAGGTTTTCGCTTAGTCATGGTGTCAAACCAAGACGGTTTAGGCACTGCAAGTTACCCGCAAAAGGACTTTGACCTACCGCACGATAAAATGATGGCCATGTTTACCTCACAAGGTATTAAATTTGACGAGGTTTTGCTCTGCCCGCATTTTGAAGCAGATAATTGTAGTTGCCGTAAACCTAAATTAGGCCTAGTCAGTGACTACCTGCAACAAGGAAAAGTTAACTTTGCTAATTCTTATGTCATAGGCGATCGTGAAACTGATATTCAACTTGCGGCTAACATGGGCGTTAAAGGCATTAAATATAACCGCCAGTCGCTTAACTGGAATGATATTGCCGAACAACTGCTAACCACACCACGTATTGCCAACGTAACCCGTACCACCAAAGAAACTGACATTAATGTTGCGATAAACCTAGATAAAGTCGGTGATATCAAGATCAACACCGGATTGGGCTTTTTCGATCACATGCTTGAGCAAATTGCCGCGCACGGCGGCTTTAGCATGAATGTTAATGTTGATGGCGACTATCACATTGATGAACACCACAGTGTTGAAGACACCGCGTTAGCCCTAGGACAAGCCCTTAAACAAGCTTTGGGTTATAAACGTGGCATTGGCCGTTTTGGGTTTGTACTGCCAATGGATGAATGTCGCGCTGAATGTGCTATCGACCTATCTGGCCGACCTTGGTTAGAGTTTGACGCAAAATTTACTGATAACAAAGTCGGACAAATGTCGACACAAATGGTTTCGCACTTTTTCCGCTCACTCGCTGATGCCATGGCAATCACCTTACACCTTTCAACTACGGAAGGTAATTGTCACCACCAAGTGGAGAGTTTATTTAAAGTTTTCGGCCGTGCACTTCGCCAAGCAATAGCGGTAAAAGGCGATGACTTACCAAGCACCAAAGGATGTTTGTAAGATGAGTCAAATCCAACAAACTAATTTTGTTATTGTTGATACCGGTTGTGCAAACTTGGCATCGGTCAAGTTTGCCGTCGAGCGCTTAGGTTTTGCTATTACTATTTCTGATGACGTTAATATCATTAAAAATGCTGATAAAGTAATTTTACCTGGTGTTGGCAGTGCTCGCCATGCGATGGAAAACATAGTCGCGAAAAATTTAGTCTCGACCTTACAGCAACTAATCCAGCCAGTTTTAGGCTTTTGTTTAGGCATGCAACTGATGGCGCGCACATCGGTTGAGGGCGCAGAGCAAAATGAAGTGGTTGAATGTTTGGGGTTAATTCCAACCGATATAACGCCGCTGCAAGCGAAGAGTTTACGTCTGCCTCATATGGGCTGGAATACCTTAACTCAGGTGAGCATCCACCCAATTTTTGCGGGTATTGACGCCGGCGACTATTTCTACTTTGTTCATAGCTTTGCTGCGCCAGTATCTGAATATACTATCGCGCGTTGTCACTATGGCAGCGAGTTCTCTGCCGCTATTGCCAAAGACAACTTTATCGGTTGCCAGTTTCACCCTGAACGCTCGAGCGCATTGGGCAGTAAAATAATCAAAAATTTCTTGGAGATGTAAGTGATGATGATCCCAGCAATCGATTTAATTGACGGTGAAGTCGTACGATTATTTCAAGGTAATTACCAACAAAAAACCAATTACCAATTTACCGCCAAAGAACGACAACACGCCTATGCAAAAGCAGGTGCTACTGTCATGCACTTTGTTGACTTAGATGGCGCGAAAGACAGCACCAAACGTCAATTAGCCTTGCTTGAAACATTAGTAAAACATGACAGCATGCTCATTCAAGTCGGTGGTGGCGTGCGCTGTAAAGCAGACGTAGAGCAATTACTTGAGTTAGGCGCAGATCGCGTAGTTATCGGTTCGCTCGCCATAAAACAGCCAACATTAGTACGCAGCTGGCTTCGTGAGTTTGGCGGCGAAAAAATTGTTTTAGCACTCGATGTAAAAATTGACGCTCAAGGTAATAAAACCTTGCCGACGCACGGTTGGATAAAAGACAGTGGCGTTAATATAGAAAGCTTATTAGATGACTACCTTGCGGCAGGCTTAATTCATGTATTGTGCACCGATATCAGTAAAGACGGGACCTTATCAGGCAGTAATGTTGATCTTTATCAAGAGCTTTGTCAGCAATACCCCACCATAAAGTGGCAAGCATCGGGCGGTATTGGCTCATTAGCTGATATCAAAGCATTAATTCCTACCGGTGTTGACGGCGTAATATTGGGTCGTTCATTACTAGAAGGTAAATTTACCTTAGAGGAGGCAATCGCATGTTGGCCAAAAATTTAGCTACAGGTATTGCTCTTTGCCTTGATGTTCGCGGTTTAGATGTTCCCGAGAGTAAAATCAAGGAGTTATCAGTATGTTAGCCAAACGTATTATTCCTTGTTTAGATGTGCGCGATGGTAAAGTGGTTAAGGGCGTTCAGTTTCGAAATCACGAAATTATTGGTGATATTGTGCCACTGGCGCAAAAGTACGCCGAAGCCGGTGCTGACGAATTGGTTTTTTATGATATTACTGCCAGCTCAGATGACCGTGTGGTCGATAAAAGTTGGGTTAGCCGTATTGCCCAAGTTATTGATATTCCCTTTTGTGTCGCTGGTGGTATAAAAACTGAAGAGGATGCTAAGCAAATTCTGATGATGGGCGCTGATAAAATCTCAATTAACTCGCCTGCTTTAAGAGACCCCAGCTTAATATCACGCTTAGCCGACATATTTGGTCAGCAATGTATTGTCGTTGGCGTTGATAGTTTTTTTAATCAAGAAGCTAACCATGGTGCTGGTGAGTATCAGGTGTATCAATTTACCGGTGATGAGAGCCGAACACAAAAAACGAAATGGCGTACGCTAGATTGGATCCAAGAAGTACAAAAACTCGGCGCGGGTGAAATTGTTCTTAACTGTATGAATCAAGACGGTGTCCGCCAAGGCTATGACATTCAACAACTTAGCCAAGTACGAAAACATTGTCACGTACCACTCATTGCTTCTGGTGGTGCGGGTGAAATATCACACTTTGTTGATGTTTTCCAGCAAGCCGATGTTGATGGCGCTTTGGCAGCCAGTGTTTTCCATAAAGGTATTATCGCAATGAATGAATTAAAGCAAACCCTTAAAAATGAAAAAGTTGAGATACGACTATGCTAATAACACAAGACAATATCGGGCAATTGGCATGGGATAAAATGGCCGGCATGATCCCTGCCATTATTCAACATCAAGATACCGGCGCGGTTTTGATGCAAGGCTATATGAATATTGAAGCTTTAGAGCAAACCTTAAGTACTGGCTTAGCGACATTTTATAGTCGTGCTAAACAAGCGCTTTGGTGTAAAGGCGAAACCAGTGGTAATTATTTAGCCGTCAGCGAAATTATTACCGATTGCGATCAAGACAGCCTGCTTATTGCCTGTAGGCCAAAAGGACCAACCTGTCATCTTGGCACAGAGTCTTGTTTTCCTGAGCAAACTATTAGCCAACAAAACTTTCTCAGTCAACTTGAGCAAGTGATTGCTAATCGGAAAAATGATGCGCCAGAAAACAGTTATACCGCGCATTTATTTTCACGCGGCACCACGAAAATAGCGCAAAAAGTTGGCGAAGAAGGTGTCGAAGTCGCACTAGCGGCAGTCGCTGAAACCAAAGAAGACTTGCTTGGTGAATGTGCTGACTTGTTTTATCACACCTTAGTATTACTGCAAGATCAAAACATTAACTTAAGTGAAGTCATGGCGGTATTGCAAGCTAGGCATCACGAAAAATAAGCCTTAATCACGGATTATATAGGTTATGGAAATTTAAAAGCGTGCATGAGGGTCAGTGTACGCTTTCCTAATTTTAATGAAATCATCAGCATAGTGTTTAATCGCTGTTCGATTGGCGAGTTAAAAATCTAGCGACTATAATATCTGCTTTCATTGCTCAGTTGTATAGATAACGCTAAGGATTAGCTCATGTTTAAATACTATTCGATTAAAAAGTACGGGACAAAATTTTTACCTGCACTTGAAAAACGCTACGGTGAAAAATTTTATTATAGCCCCTCAGAAGTAAGAACTACGGTATATAAAGATGACTTTAATCCGAAATTTTTACCCCTAGCTTATTTGCTATTTCTCGAGCACCAAGCTTTAAAGCATATATTAGCGGTTGAGTATCCCACCCTCAACATTCGCCAATACCAACAAGAAATAATTGCTTATTTAGCTCAAAAAAACTATCACGGTTATCTGAACAAATTAGCATAACAACATCAGTAGTTCGTAATAGTCGCACGATAAA
>JBFJQB010000126.1:0-8719 GCA_041616855.1 Cognaticolwellia sp.
AAGGAAAAGTTAACAATTTATTGGCCTGCAATTGTTGAACATAAACAAGCGAGGTTATTGGCGCTAGAGTTTTATCGCTAGCTATTTGATGAATAAGGTTAGCGTAATCGTATGAGCCGAACTAAAGAGTGTATATGTTAAATCAAGAAATAAAACAGACTGATGAGCTTAATGAACAAAAGGAATTGTCACTTTGGTTAACTAATTTTATCAAAATATATCAACAGCTTTCTACTGAAAACTTACATCTGCTTGACGAGATTTATCATCAAGATATTGTTTTTATCGATCCGATGCATCAGCTGCAGGGATTAGAAAATTTACATGGTTATTTCAGCAAACTTTTTCAGCAACTGAGTTATTGTCAGTTTGATATTGAACAGATCATTGAGCAAGGCCATGAAGCCGCAGTTTACTGGAGCATGCACTATCAACATCCGCGCTTAAACGCGGGGAAAGTGGTCAGCGTGTGCGGCAGTTCACATATTAAAGGCTGTGGTGATAAGGTTATTTTTCATCGGGATTATCTCGATTTAGGTGCGATGCTTTATGAACAATTACCGGTTTTAGGGCGGATGATAACTTGGCTTAAAAATAGGGCATCACAATGATGGATTCGAAGCGTACTATACTGATTACTGGCGCAACATCTGGCATAGGTGAGTCTTTGTTACATCAATACTTAGCTAACGGCTATCAGGTGATTGCTTGTGGTCGTAACGAGCAGAAACTGCAGCAGTTAGTGCATGATAACCCCAATGTTATCCCATTAGAATTTGATATTACTGACCGCCAGCAAATCATTGAAGCGGCTGAAAAACTTAACGCTATATCCTCGATTGATATTTTGATGCTCAATGCTGGCGATTGCCGATATATTGATAATGCAAAGGCATTTGATGGTGAATTATTTGCCAGTGTGATCACGACAAACTTGCTATCTTTAGGGCACTTGCTTGAGTGTTTCTTACCTAAAGTGCCTGCGGGCGGGCAAGTGGTATTTGTTAGCTCTAGCGCGACATTATTACCTTTTCCTCGAGCAGAAGCGTATGGCGCGTCAAAAGCGGGCATGGATTATTTAGCGAACAGCTTACGCTTAGATTTAAACGCTGAAGATATTGCGGTCACCCTAGTGCATCCAGGCTTTATAAAAACGCCTTTAACCGATAAAAATAATTTCTCTATGCCTTTTCTACTCTCTAGCGAGCAAGCGGCTAGTCGCATTTATCAAGGCGTTAACTCGAGAAAGTCTTATTTGCATTTTCCGAAAAGACTGACCTTACTATTGAAACTACTCGCGTTATTACCTGTCGTTGTTTGGCGAAATATCGCCTTAAGGAGTGATAAAGGATGAAACGTATCGCAGTCATAGGTGCGGGGGTATCTGGTTTAACCGCGGCATATTTATTATCGAAAAAGCATCAGGTCAGTGTTTTTGAAAAATCTGCCAATATTGGCGGACATACTGCCACTGTAGATGTTGAGGTAGATAACCAGCATTATGCCATCGATACCGGTTTTATTGTTTTTAACAATAAAACCTACCCGAATTTTTTAGCCCTACTGGCGGAGATTGGTGTCGG
Source organism: Cognaticolwellia sp. (assembly GCA_041616855.1). Lineage (GTDB taxonomy): Bacteria > Pseudomonadota > Gammaproteobacteria > Enterobacterales > Alteromonadaceae > Cognaticolwellia. The sequence goes on from JBFJQB010000126.1 coordinate 1,584, forward strand.
TAAGCAAGAAACCGAAATGAGTTTTTCGGTACATAATAAGAATACCGGCATGGAATATAATGGCCATAGCCTAGATACCTTGTTTGCCCAACGACGAAATATTATTAAACCCAAATTTTGGTTGCTTGTGAAAGAGATCTTAAGATTTAATAAGTTGTGCAAGCAAAGTTATCATGCAAAAAACATCAGTAAAGAACTCACTTTAGGTCAATTCTTACAGGACAATATCTTTAGCGATTACTTTGCCGATCATTATATTTTACCTATGGGCTCGGCGATATGGTCGAGCTCTTTAGTGCAAATGGAGCAATTACAATTTCATTTCTTTGTGCAGTTTTTTCATCATCATGGTTTGCTCAATATAGCAGACCGACCACAATGGTATGTGATCCCTGGCGGTTCAAGCAGTTATCTAGCACCACTGTCTCAATCATTTGCTGACAACATTCACCTTAACGCTGATATTAGCGCGGTCACGCGTCAGAACGACAAAGTGCAATTACATTTTGTGCACGGTGAAATACAAACCTTCGATGAAGTGGTGTTAGCCTGTCATTCCGATCAAGCATTAGCTTTACTTGGTGATGCGAGTACCGATGAACAGGAAATACTGAGCGCTATGCCTTATAGCGATAACTCAGTAGTTTTACATACCGATATTAGTTTATTGCCTAAACGCGCAAAAGCATGGGCAAGTTGGAACTATCAATTAAGCGCAAACCGCAACAAACCCGCTAGCGTTACTTATAATATGAACATTTTGCAAGGCTTAAGCGCTAAGCACACTTTTTGTGTGACCTTGAATCAGCGAGAAGATATCGATCCAAATAAGATTTTACGCGAGTTTACCTATCATCATCCGGTATTTTCAACCCATTCCATTAATGCACAAGGTCGGCGCTTGCAAATATGCGGCAAGCAACATACTCATTTTGTTGGCGCATATTGGTATAGTGGCTTTCATGAAGATGGTGTCAGTAGTGCGGTTGATGTTGCCCAACGCTTTGATTGTTATTTACAACACCATGAAACGAAACACCACAATGGTTGAGCATTCAGCGCGTAGTTTTATTTATCGCGGTGAAATCAGTCATCGACGTTTTAACCCTAAAGCGCATAGTTTTAGTTATCAATTATATATGCTGGCGCTTGATGTTGATGAGATGCAAGCTCAACAAAGGCCAAAGGGCATTTTTGGTTTTTCATGGTATAACTTGTTGAGGTTTAGAGAAAAAGATTATCTTAAAGGTGAACCACAATGCCTCAAGCAACGTATAAAAAATAAAGTGGCGTTACTGGCGGGCGAAGACAGCAGTTTTGCAGCGATAAGCCGCATTACCATGCTGGTTCAGGTGAGATGTATTGGGCTTTATTTTAGTCCGGCCAATTTCTATTTTTGTTATGACTGTGATGACAATTGCCAACAAGTGTTGGTGGAAGTCAGTAATACACCGTGGAACGAGCGTCATTACTATTTAGTACCGTTAACTGACAGTGAAAGTGATAATGGTCTTAATGACCCACATTCGGCGTTACATGTGACCAAGAAAAATTTTCATGTTTCACCCTTTATGGATTTAAATATGTCTTATCAATGGCGAATTAAGCCGCCGATGTTTAATAGTTCTTCGCTATTAATCCATATCGAAAATCACCGAAACACGGTTAATAGTGCGGCAAGCAGGCGTGATGGTAGTAAGGTGAACATTCAACAGAAAATATTTGATGTCACCATGAATTTAACCAAAGTGCCATTTACACGAACGGCTTTATGGCAGCTCTGGTGTAACTTGCCGTTGATGACTTTAAAAATTGTACTGGGTATATATTGGCAAGCCTCAAAGCTGTTTTTTAAACGCATACCTTTTATTGGTTACCAGCAAGGGCAAGTCAGCAAAGCTAAATCAACGAAACCTAAATCGGGAGGTTAGTGGTGGAACAAGTGTCAGGATTAAAAATCAGAAAACAAGCAAACTGGCTAGATAAGCGTTGTCGAAATTTAGTATTTTCTGTGTTTGCCAAACTCGAATATGGTCAAATTGAATTAATCGATAATAGTCAGCGCTTTCTTTTTCCAGAATTTGCGGAAAATAAAGCCTTATTGGCCCGGATAAATATTCACGATGTCAGTGTTTATCGAGACTTTGTAAAAGGTGGCAGTATTGGTGCAGCAGAAGCCTATATTGCTGGCAAATGGAGCAGCCCTGATTTAACCACGGTCATTCGTATCTTTGCTCGAGCCCAGCAACAAACGGATGCTATAGAACAGCAAAAGTCTTGGTTAACTAAGCTCAAACACTTGTTGTTGCACCGGAGTAATCGTAATAATCAACGTGGTTCAAAAAAGAATATTCTTGCCCACTATGATTTAGGTAATGAATTGTATAGCCGATTTCTTGATCCAGAAATGCAGTACTCTGCTGCAATATATCCCAACGAAGAGGCTGATTTATCGCAAGCACAACGCCATAAAATGGCGACTATTTGTCAGCGTTTAGAGTTAAAAGCTAGTGATCATTTATTAGAAATAGGCACAGGTTGGGGCGGTTTAGCAATTTATGCGGCTCAGCAATATGGTTGTCAGGTGACTACCACCACTATTTCAGATGCTCAGCATGAATATGCTAAAAGTCGTATTGAGCAACTGGGGCTAACAAATCAAATCACCTTATTAAAGCAAGATTATCGAAAATTAACGGGTGAATATGACAAACTGGTATCAATCGAAATGATCGAAGCCGTGGGGTTGGAATATTTACCGAGCTTTTTTAAACAGTGCAATGATAGGCTAAAAGCTGGCGGAAAATTGCTCATTCAATCGATCACGATAGCCGATCAGCGTTTTGATTATTACAAACACAATGTTGATTTTATTCAGCGCTATATCTTCCCTGGCGGTTTTTTACCCTCTATTACCGTGATATCTCAACACTTAACGCAATATACGGGTTTAGTCACTGAGTCAATTAATGATATCGGCTTAGACTATGCAAAAACATTAGCGCATTGGCGTGAAGCATTTTTAAATTCTTGGCCTGAATTAGTGCGTTTTGGTTATGACGAACAATTTAAGCGCCTTTGGCTGTATTATTTTGCCTATTGTGAAGGTGCTTTTTTAGAGCGCTCGACCAGTACCGTACATTTAGTAGCTAGAAAGTAGTCGCGATGTTCCATACCATTGCTAGTAAGGGGGCTGAGCATATTCGCAGTAATGTTGGATTTAAAAAGCTGCTAAGTATTGTGATCAAGTATTAGCAACCACTATAAATGTGTTTTTTACCAACAGGGCTTTGCGTTAAGGTCATATTCTCTGGTAAGTCGATTGTGCCATGAAGTAGGTAGATAACTTTTTCGCCTTGCTGCGCTAAGTCTAATGCATGTTGTACATTGATTAAAATACTCGAGGCTATGTCTTGAGGATACTTACTGGCATCTCGTCTAATATATTCAATCAGATCGGTATTGACCTCTTGGTCGTAAAAAACGGCATCTGCGAATTGCATTTCTCGATGGGCACTCAGCGTTAGATGATCAGGGTTACCGTCCCCTGTATGTATAAAGACAATTTCACCACTAGGTGGTGGGGTTTGTGCTTTTAAACTGGCGATTAACTGTTGCTCAGCCGACGTTGTTCTACCGGCTAATATCGCTTGTCCGATACTACCTCGTAAAGTACGCTCCCAAAACGCACGTCGGTCGCGGATACTTTTTACCCGTGCTTTGACATGGTCTCTAAACTTGAAAGAAAAATCAGCCAATTTTCCATAGCCGTTAGGCAAGGTTTTTTCAATTTGCTCTCGCAACATCCGCAGTAAAATCGGTGCACTTCCAGAACTCGACATCGCGACTATCATTGGACTTCGATCAATAATTGCCGGTGTTATATAAGTACAAAGCTCTGGTTGATCAACCACATTCGTCAGTAGTTTTAATTGCCGGCTTTCTGTAGCTACAGCGCTATTAACCTCACTACTGTCTGTGGCTGCAATCACCAGATTGCTATTTCTGAGGTGGCCGGGTTGATAATTATGTTTAAGCCAAGTTAATTGATGTAAATTCACTAAACGCTCAACACTACTATTGAGTGTTTCAGACATGACAGAGATTTTAGTTGTTGATTTCAGTAACAGCTCTATTTTACGAGCCGCCACTTCGCCACCACCTATGATCATGGCGTTGATGTGTTTAGCGTCTAGGTAGATAGGAAAATACTTCATGATGGCAGCACTCTAACATTTGGCTTAATTTGCTAGCTTAGTCATATCGACTTCACTAAGGCTTTAGTTATTACAAGGATAGTAGAGCTTTACTGATGGCTAAACCATTACTATCGCCATAAATATATTCACCCGGGTTAAAGCTCAGGCCGGCAAAGTGAATCACGCTGTTAACTTCGCCTTTACCGAGCTTAACCGTTTTTATTGGGCAGCAACCGAGGGCTTTTACTGCGATAGGTAACGTTGCTATGGTACCGGCATCACGAATACAGCCATTAATGACGATAGCTTGCCAACCATTCTTTACCGCCTGCTCGGCTAACATATCACCAAGTAGGGCGCGTGTCATACTGGCGTTGCCATCAACGACCATGACTTTGTTAGTGCCGTCAGTGGCAACGAGCGCTTTAACTTTTGAATTGTCGTTATCACAGCTGACAGTGATTATTTCGCCATGAAAAATAGTTTTACCACCATAGTCTTTAAAAATGGGCTGCGCTAAAGCAAGTTTATCGCTATGAACATCAAATAAATCGGGAAGTAGATCTAACATGGTTATCCTCAGAGGGCATAGTGCTGAAATTTTACTGTATCCACAAAGGTTACTGTGATTACTCGTAATAACGAATATAAGTTCAGGCGATAGCGATTTAAGTATTGAATACGCTGACCGATGATTAATATTTTATTTTAGTATATGGCCAAGTGGGTATGTTGTCTTGTTATTGGATGTTAAACTAGGTGAAAAATTTTAATGAGAAGAAAATATGCCCTGGATCCAGCTTAGATTGAGTGCGAATGAAGAAACTGCCGAAAAATATAGTGATTGGTTAAGTGCCTGTGGCGCACAAGCGGTGACCTTTATTGATGCTAAAGATACCCCGATATATGAACCGCTTCCTGGTGATGAAGTCATCTATTGGAACAATACGGTAGTTATGGGCTTATTTGATGCCAGCCATGATATGGAAAAGGTGTTAAATTATTTAAAAGGCATTCATCCGGATAAAGCTAACATGGCTTATAAGCTTGAGCAGCTGGAAGATAAAGACTGGGAACGCGAGTGGATGGATAACTTTCATCCGATGAAGTTTGGTGAGCGTCTGTGGATATGCCCAAGCTGGCGTGACGTGCCTGAACCCGATGCCGTGAATGTTATGCTTGACCCTGGTCTTGCGTTTGGTACTGGCACGCACCCAACTACCGCATTATGCTTAACGTGGCTCGATGGTTTAGATTTAACTGGTAAAACCGTAGTCGATTTTGGTTGTGGCTCTGGCATTTTGTCATTAGCAGCACTTAAGTTAGGCGCAAAAAAAGTCATTGGTATTGATATTGACCCACAAGCATTACAAGCGAGTTTAGAAAATGCTAAACGCAACCAGTGTGAAGACCGTTTAGAATTGTTTTTACCCAAAGACCAACCAGAATTTAAAGCCGATGTTGTCGTTGCTAATATTTTAGCGGGGCCATTGCGTGAATTGGCGCCAGTGATCCTTGAATATGTCGCAAAAGACGGGTTATTAGCCTTATCAGGTGTCTTAGAAGAACAAGCGCAGCAGTTACAGCAAATATATGGCGAATATTGTCAAATGGACGACTTTATCGTGCAAGACGAATGGGTACGATTGTCAGGTAGAAGAAAATAGCCCTTAAATTTCTTGTAAAAAATGAGCAGCGTTTGTTATCTATTTGTACAAAAACTGCTCTCATCAACACTTTATAAAATGTCAATATAAAAAACGTGAAAAAAAGCGCGTTTTGTTCAATTTATATCCTTTGCAATCCGAAAAAAAACACGTAAACTTAGCGCCCTTTTGACTAGCAGCTCAAAAAAACACCAACGTGAAGATAGGTCCATACACACTAGCAAGCAATACTATGCTTGCACCCATGGCGGGCATTACCGACCAACCATTTAGGCAATTGTGTTGTCAAATGGGGGCAGGTTTAGCAGTGTCAGAAATGATGTCTTCTAACCCTAAGGTGTGGAATACCGGTAAGTCTCAACGTCGGATGTTGCATAGCGAAGAAGCAGGTATACGTTCGGTGCAAATTGCCGGCTCTGATCCTGAAGAATTAGCTTTTGCTGCAAAGTTTAATGCTGATAATGGCGCGCAAATTATTGATATTAATATGGGCTGCCCAGCAAAAAAGGTAAATAAAAAGTTAGCAGGTTCAGCGTTACTTAAAGAGCCAGCATTAGTCGAGCAGATTGTTAAGGCTGTGGTTAATGCGGTTGCTATTCCGGTAACCTTGAAAATTCGAACTGGCTGGTGTGAAAACACTCGTAACGGTATTGAAATTGCCAATATTGCTGAGCATAACGGAATTGAATCACTTGCTGTGCATGGCCGTACTCGTAATGACTTTTATAAAGGTAATGCAGAGTACGATACTATTAAGGCAATAAAGCAAGCGATAACTATTCCGGTTGTTGCTAATGGCGATATTACTTGTGCGGAAAAAGCGGAACAAGTGCTGAATTACACTGGGGCCGATGCCATTATGGTTGGTCGTGGTGCCCAAGGGAGACCTTGGATTTTTCGAGAAATTAATCATTTTTTGAAAACGGGTAGACATCTGTCCACCCCTTCAACGGACGAAGTACGTGCAATTTTAATTGGACATGTAATGGAATTACACAAATTTTACGGTGACTTTATGGGTGTACGCTTTGCCCGTAAACATGTTTCTTGGTACATGCAAACGCATGAACAAGGAAAATCGTTTCGCTCTATTTTTAATGCGCTCGAGTCAGTTACTGAACAACTTGATGCATTAACTATGTATTTTGATAATTTAACTTTAGAAAGAGTCTGAACTTTATGTTTGAACAAAATATTTCCTCTCCATTTATTACCGGTGATCTACAAACTCAGACAAAGGCCTCGCCTTTACGCACACAAGCAAAAGTAG
>JBFJQB010000127.1:0-8718 GCA_041616855.1 Cognaticolwellia sp.
ATGAAATTAGGCTATGCCGCCGGACGTGTTTTAGCGGCACAAGGCACTAAAAAAGTGTTAATTGGTAAAGACACTCGTATTTCTGGCTATATGTTGGAGTCTGCATTAGAAGCGGGCTTTTCAGCTGCAGGAATTGATATTGGTCTACTAGGGCCTATGCCCACCCCCGGCATTGCTTATTTAACCAAAACTTTCCGCGCTGAAGCAGGCATAGTTATTAGTGCCTCGCATAACCCATTTTACGATAACGGCATTAAATTCTTTTCACAAGACGGACAAAAACTACCTGATGAAGTTGAGTTAGCCATTGAAGCTGAATTAGATAAGGACATGGGGTGTGTTGAGTCAGCACGCTTAGGGAAAGCCAATCGTATTGAAGATGCGGCGGGTCGCTATATCGAATTTTGTAAAAGTAATTTTCCAAGTCAATATTCATTAAATGGCATGAAAATCGTTGTCGATTGCGCCCATGGAGCAACGTATCACATTGCGCCAAATGTTTTTAGAGAATTAGGCGCCGAAGTCATTGAAATTGGTACTTCGCCTAATGGTACCAATATTAACCATGAGTGTGGCGCAACGTCGATGGCCGCCATTAGTGCCGCGGTTATTGAACACCAAGCTGACTTAGGTATTGCCTTAGATGGTGATGGTGACCGTTTAATGATGGTTGACCATACCGGTTATGTTATCGATGGTGATGAATCAGTTTTTGTTATCGCTTGTAACGACTTACAAAGTGGTAATATTGACGGTGGTGTTGTTGGTACATTAATGAGCAATATGGGCTTAGAGTTAGCTTTAGCAGATATGAACGTACCTTTTGCCCGTAGTAAAGTCGGCGATCGTTATGTGATGGAAATGCTGAAGCAAAAAGGTTGGAAACTAGGCGCAGAAAATTCTGGCCATGTCATTAATTTAAATCATACCTCAACAGGTGATGGCATTATTGCAGCCTTAAATGTTTTAACCGCAATATGTAATACCGGTAAAAGTTTATTTGAATTGCGCCAAGGCATGAATAAATTACCCCAAGTGTTGGTGAACGTTAGGTTCTCTGGAGATAGCGACCCCTTAGTTAATGATGGTGTTGTTGCTGCGGTGGAACAAGTTAATGAAAAATTAACCGGTCGTGGCCGAGTATTACTTAGAAAATCAGGTACTGAACCCTTGATCCGTGTGATGGTAGAAGGTCCTGAACATGATGAAGTCACTGCCTTAGCTCATGAAATTGCTGATGCGGTAAAACTGGCTTTTTAGCCAGGAAGGTTCAATTGAATTTTAAGTCGAATAAATATTGAGCATTTAAACATGATATTGTCTGAAAAACTTGTATCTTGCTGACAGGTTAGTTAATATCTCGCCGCTTTGATTTAGGAATGAAAAATGAATAGACGCGCAATCGTTGCAGCAAACTGGAAAATGAATGGCAGTTTAGCATTAGTCAACTCAATGGTTTCAGAGTTAAATAACGTTAAGTTAAATGAAAATGTTGAAGTCGTTGTTTGTCCTAGCTTTCCTTACTTAGCGGCATTTAGTCTTGCCAGCTCAAAGGTAAACTTAGCCAAAGCATTTAGTTTAGGCGCTCAAAACCTAAATGAACATGCTAAAGGCGCATTTACCGGCGAAGTATCAACGTCAATGTTACAAGAAGTTGGCGCTAATTACGTTATAGTTGGGCACTCTGAACGTCGCAGTATTTATAAAGAAACAAGCAGCTTGGTTGCACATAAAGTTCAAGCAGCATTAGCCGCTGGCCTTACTCCTATTTTATGTATAGGTGAAAGTGAAGACGAACGTGTAACCGAGCAAACCGAAGTTGTATTAGCGGCGCAATTACAGCCTGTTATTGACGAAATCGGTATTGATAAATTTGTTGATGTTGTTATTGCGTACGAGCCTGTTTGGGCGATAGGTACCGGAAAAACAGCATCGCCAGAAATGGCGCAAACAACCCATCAATTTATTCGCGAATTTATCGCAAAAGTTGATGAAAACGTCGCAGTTAAAGTACCATTGTTGTATGGTGGCAGTGTCAATGCGACAAACTGTGAAGAATTATTTGCACAAGCTGATATCGATGGTGGATTAATCGGCGGTGCTAGTTTAAAAGCCGAAGAATTTAAAATAATTTGTTCGGCAGCAAAGGGAAAATAAAATGTTGTATCAAGTGTTAATAGTAGTGTATTTGATCGTTGCGTTATGTTTAATTGGCCTAGTGCTAATTCAACAAGGTAAGGGCGCAGATATGGGCGCATCTTTTGGCGCTGGTTCTTCAGCCACTATTTTTGGTTCAAGTGGTTCAGGTAACTTCTTAACTAAATCGACCACATATTTAGCGATTGCATTCTTTGCTATCAGCTTAATCTTAGGTAATTTAACCGCTAACCGTGTTAAAGCAACCGACGAGTGGAATAATATAGATATTCCAGCGGATCAAGTTGCACCAGCAACTGATGCGATTCCTACTGATAGCCTTGAGCCTAAAGCAGATAACACTGACGTACCTGCTAGCGATGTTAAAGTAGAAAAAGATAGCGACGTACCAAGCTAAATTAAATATTTGCAGATATGGCGGAATTGGTAGACGCGCCACCTTGAGGGGGTGGTGACTTAGGTCGTGAGAGTTCGAGTCTCTCTATCTGCACCACATACAGGTTCAATCAGAACCAATAAAGACCGGAATAACCTACTTAAACAGGGTTTTCCGGTTTTTTTATGTCCGATATTTTTCTATAGACTTAGTGGCATCAAAAATTTAGTAGTTTTATAATGGCGTCTGTAGTGAACTTTAGTGCCTGTGCCTTATGGGCTATAAGCTAAGCGGCTAAGAAAACTTTGATAGTAGAAAAACTGTTTTTGTTTACTAACCGAAACCGTGAGTCGATTGGGTTTTTGTTTGGTATTCTCAGACTCAGTGCCTTCTGAATCAGCGGGATTGATAAAATGACAGCGCCGATGAGCTCAACAATATGCTCATCGGCGCTGTTATGATTAAACTGGGAACGACGCTTTGCAATGCGTGTTGTTCTCAACAGTTATTATTCCTAACTATCATCGTTCTGATAACGGTTGAGAAATTAACCTTTCGTGACCACTTTTTTTGTCGTTGTCGAAATCTTTGCCACCACACGACGATTCATTTTATTTGCAGCAAGGGTATTTTCTTCTGATAGTAACTGCGTTTCGCCAAAGCCTTTGGCTGTAAGTCGGCTACCATCAATGTTAAATTGATTCATCAAAATGCTTTTTACTGAATCGGCGCGCTTTTGCGATAACATTAAGTTATAGTCCGCAGTACCTACTGCAGAAGTATGCCCTTCAATTACAACCGTTGTATTGCGGTATTCTTTCATAAAATCTGCTAAACGTTGAATATCGTCAACTAACGCTGGTTTGACAATCGAGCTGTTATTAGCAAAGTTGATATTCAGTTTAACTTCTGCGGTATGCTCTGCATATAAAGTACAACCGACAGAGTCAACTTTAACCATTGCCGGCGTATTATCACAGCGATCAATGTCATTATTTACGCCATCATTGTCACTATCTAAGACTTTTTCAGCAACAGGCATTGCAACAGTTTTAGGCTTTGCGATCACAGCAGCTTGCTTAACATCGCCAAAGCTATATTTTAAGCCCACTTTTACGCCTTGGTCGATAAAGCCATAATCAACATCTTTATACACTGCAGCTTCAGAGTATAAAGATAAACGGTCACTAAGTTGAACATTGTAACCGGCACCTATATTAACGGCATTATAGCTTTTCACGTTGTTGAAGCGCTTGACCCCCGCGAACATATATAAATTACTGTCAGTGAACTTATAAATAGCGTCTAAACCCGCACGGCTGCCGTAATCTTTATCGCTGCCGTTTTCAACGTCATAACGCGTTTTTGCCAGTTCGATACGAACATTCCAATAGTCGTTAATAACCTTTTGTAAGTCGATACCAATTGATTTACCTGCTTCAATTTGGTTCCAGTCCATTCTTGTTTCTTTGTTCGTGCTCGACTTTATGTAGTCGCCAAACACGCCTAATTCCCAAGTTTTATCAATGTTTTCTGCAGCTAATGGAGAGCTGATAAGTGCTGCAAGTAGAGAAATTTTAAATGCTTTCATTGGTGATTCCTTATTTGAGTCTAAATAATATTTGTTAGTTTTTACCCTCGAAAATGAAAAGATTTGGATAAAGATCACAAATTAATTTTAGAATATGCTTGTTAATGATTTTGCAAATCAAGCTTATTCAGTATAACGTTGCCGATTGTTCTTCACGGCTGATAAATAACGTTATACCAGCTTATATATGGGCAAATAATTGAAAAACTAGGGTAAAATTAAAAATCGTATACATAAAATTAAAATTCGCACCATTATAAAAATATAATATTTCACTATTTTAACTAAATAGTATGAGGTTAATCTTAGCTGTGTTGCGTGTATTTCATACAGTTTTGACTGGTGTTTTATTGACTAGGGTTAGACTTTCGGCAAGTTATGGTTTTATCTGAAATGGCGATAGACAAGCAGCACTTGTTTTAATAACTGTGCTCTAGGTACTATTCTTTTTTATTTCTAGGTTTCATTAAAAACCGATCGCTAAACCGAGCAAGTGCGTTAATAAAAATGGGCTGATTAGCCCATTGTTTATGATGAAATGAACACAGAGTTCAGATTTAGCGAGCATTTATTGCATGTATTACTTTTTCTTTACCCACTTACCCTCGGGAGTTTTAATCAAGTGCCCTGGTTGAGTTTTCTCTAAGGCTTTCACGCCAGCTAAAGCGGTTACTTGGTCCATAGTGATTTTATTTTTACGGGCTAAGTTAAGGTATATGTTTCTGCGCTTTTCGTTCACGCTGTCGACTAAGCTTTGCACTTCAGCGCTTGCTACCACAACACCTAAGTACCCATTGGGCATTTCACCCACAAGGCCTTGTTTTTTTGCAGCATCTAGCGAAATAGCCCATGCGGAAAATGCCATAGTTGAAACTAAGAGTGCACAGGTGATTTTTTTTAAAAATCTATTGGTTATGTTATTCATACTATCTCCCTAAAATATTTCGCTATCGTCACTAAAAATATCATCAAGTTGTTTGTCTACTTTTACCTTGATTTCATGATCAATTTTTAAATTTAAATTTATAGTGATCGGCTCTTTTGCGCTAACTTCTACCTTATGTGTACAGCCACTAATGATTATAATGGCGCACACGGCGGCGAATGTTTTACTCATACTTACTCCTTAATGTTTTTGTAAACCTTTGATAATTTGTTGTTCAAATTGATTGGTAATTGACATTGATTCAAGCAAGCCTAATAAATCATAGCTTAAGTTTAAATTCAGATTCACCTCGTTACCAATGTCTGGGTTTCGTCCTTTGATCACCGTTTCCAATAACATATAGCCGTCATCGGCTATGGAAACATCAGAGGACAATTGATGATATTGCAAGTTTTGTAGTGCACCAAAAGCTATCTGTAATTGCTTGTTATTCGCTTTAAGCTCTTCAACGGCGGGGTTATTAATCACTTGAATAAGGCCGTTACTGACGTTATACAATTTCCCCTCTGTCATGGTGTATTTTTCACCATCATAAATAAGTGGTAATTGCCCAGATACCTTACCCGTCACTACAATACCTTGCTTTTTGTCTAACGCCAACACTTGCTCTAAGTCTATACTCGTTAGCTGAACGTCAACTGAATGGCCATGTTCGCTTGGCCATTTAACTTTCGGAATGGAAAAACTGCCGCCGAGAATATCGCCTTTGAGTTTTGTTGCCGAAAATTTAAAATCATTTTTATAACTCCAACTGGTGTTAATCGATAGTTTCGATATTGGTGTGGAAGACTCAATCAATTCAACGCTGAGGTTTTCTTGTGCATCTTCTTGCGTGCTTAACTTGCCCGCTAAAAAATTGAAGTTTTGATGCCAATTCAGTGTTTGTATCCATATACCTTCAACTTCACCACTGAGCGATGTTACGGCGACTGAAATATCAAAAGGCGTGTTTTTAATATCGGTAAAGTCAGTGACTTGACCTTTTACACTATAGCTAAACGCGCCTTCCACTAGGTCAATGTTTACTGGTAAAGTAATATTAAGCGAGAGTAGGTCGGCCAATTGCAATTCGTTAGCCGTTATCGCGATATCAGCTTTTTCTAAGCTACCATTGATGGCTAAATCACCTAGCAGCACATTATCGGCCGAAGCGGTGGCATTGAGTTCAAAATGATTTAAGTCGCCTAAAATGGTGCTATTTACCGTTACAGTTTTGAGGTTTATCAATTTGTCAGCACGTAAATGTTTTGCCTGACTCTGGCTTGTTAAATTAATAAGCATGTTTTTGTTGTCTTCAATGTCCACAGTGCCTTGTAGCTGTGTTTTTATTTGTTTGATGGAAAACCGTTCATTATTCGCTGTTTTTTGCTTTGTTAATAGGGTGATGTTGTTACTTGTAACTGCTGAATTCTCGGTAAACGTTATCGTCGTTTTAGTTTGATTTTTTTCAATAGAACCTTGGAGCTTTAATGCGAAAGGCGAGCGGGTGAAATCATTTAACGCTGAAAACCATAAAGGACTATCAAGTGTAAAGTCTAACTGTGAAAGCGGAGCCGGCTCAGTCTGCTGATAATGACTCTGTCTTTTATCGCTGATACTTTGGTCACTGAAATTATCACTTGTAGTGTTAACCATGGGAGAGCCTTTTTGGGCTTGCGCAAAGTGACCAGCAAACACATGATTTAGGTTTAAGGCAATATTATCTAGGTTAAGTTGATGCATAGGCTTAGGTGTGCTTTCGTTTGCTTTTGTATTGGCGGCTGCCTGAATTTCTAGGCCTGTCATCGATAACTTTTGCTTGTTCGGGTTGTAAGCTAGTGTTCCTATGGGCCGTATACTTAATGGTGTTACTGGATTGTCTTTTACCAGTGTAATTAGTGTTGGTGAAAACGCTTTCTTGTTTAAGTAATCAATCAGACTTTTCTTGCTAAATTGTAGCTGTAAGTGACTGTTTTTCTGAAATTGTACTGCAAGTTCATGGGCTTTTTTAAGAAGGAGGTTTTCGGCAGGCATATTCACTTGGGCATGAATATCAAGCGCTCCCGAAAGCTCAAATGGCCCACTAGCTTCAACACCTTCAGCCGAGGTTAATTTGAAGCGTGTTAGTTGGCTATCAAATGTTAATAGGCCGGCACGATAATTTATTAGACTGTGAAATTTACCCTCACTTTCAACGGCAGTTAAAAGCTTTGATACTTGCGCGGGGAATGGTTGTTTATGCGCCATTAAAAAATGCTGTAAGGGCTTTACTTGACTGGTTAATTCGGCGCTAAACTGTGCTACTGATTTATCATTGCTTGATGAAAAATTAACCTGTAAAACCTTACTTTGTTGAAAATCGTAAAGTGAAAAATCGAGAGTGTTATTTATGGCTGACAAACTCGCTAGATAATGTCTGTTATCGGTAACGGTATTGCTGGTTTTATCCTTGCTCTCTAATGCATAGGGCACATAGCGCAACTTGGGCACATTGATGTCAATAGGTGTGTTAAATTGTGCAAGTTGTAGCAAATATGTATGGAGCTGCTCTGTTGCCGTTGTTTGCTTAATTTCGCTACTGTTGCTCGCTGTTAATAGCTCGGTTGTGCTTTGAACGTTAATAGTGGCAATATTGATACTCTTGATTTTATTTTCAGCGCTTAATTGTAAGGTTATTGCCATATCGTCAATGCTGATATTGGCTTGTGGGGTTTGTAGGCATAAGTGATCTACCATCAGTTGCAAGTCTGAGGTCAGATCAAAATCTAAACAGGTCACTTTTACGTTATATAGCGCTAGTTTTTTTTCAGTAAGAAGTTTAATTAAAGGCATGCGAACCATATAGAGCAAAACGATTGCACTTAAGCTGAGGGTAATAGCCAGTAAGGTCTTCTTCGGGAATGTCATTGGTTTATGTTTAGTCCTTCAGCCATGCTTTTATCGCTTTATGGCTGCTACTTTATTGCTGTTCGAGCATGGGATCAATCAAAATGAATGATTTGAACAAACAACAATCAGCAGTAGGAGAAAGACTGGCATTACAAGCTTATGGTTTTGTAGTTGATAGGCATATTTTAATTAACCTTGATAAGCGTTATGATGTCGACAATTTTTTACTGGATTGAATATTAAGAGAGAAGCATGTCTGCAGCACCATTAGAACGAATTACTATTGAACCTAGCTCACCTGCAACGGCCTGTGTTATCTGGTTACACGGCTTAGGAGACTCAGGTGCTGGCTTTGCGCCAATTGTGCCCGAATTAAGATTACCTAAAAACCATACGGTACGCTTTATTTTCCCTCATGCGCCAGAGCAAGCGGTAACCATTAACCAAGGTTATGTGATGCGTTCATGGTATGACATAAAAAGTATGGATCTGCATAACCGCGCAGATATGGCCGGTGTGCTTGAATCTGAAGTTAAAGTTAAGGCGTTGATTAAAGAGCAAATTGATAATGGCATTCCCGCTAGCAATATTATTCTTGCCGGTTTTAGTCAAGGTGGTGTCGTTAGTTTGTTTACGGGTTTACGATACCCTGAAAAGCTTGGTGGCATTATGGCGCTGTCTTGTTATTTACCTAATGCGGATGCCTTGCCTGAGCAGTTAAGTGCTGCCAATAGCACCACCGAAATTTTACAGCAACATGGCGATAATGACGATGTTGTG
>JBFJQB010000128.1:0-8680 GCA_041616855.1 Cognaticolwellia sp.
CAAACCTGATCAGCCATATTTGCCAATGGACAAGTAAAAAAGCCAACTTCTACTCTATGGCATCGAATGGTGATGAAGCGGTTGATATGGTGTCTGGTAAGCAAAAACATCAATTAGTTGAAGTTCTTAGGTGGCACACAAAAAGAAAAAATAGAAAACCTATCGATTTACTTTTATTTAGTGGTGGAGGTAACGATGTGGTTGGACATAATGATTTTGAACGGTTTTTAAATCCTGACGGAGCCTCTTGTACCACCGCTGAACAATGTGTGAACATGCCAAGGCTGGATCGAAAAGTAAAACAAATAGGGTTAGCTTATCAAGAGCTTTTAGACATCAGAGATCACTATAGCCCTGAAACCGTGGTTATCACTCATACCTACGATTATCCATACCCCTCACTTGTCGGCGGGGTTTTTCTCGGTCGATTGATCAAAACAAAAGCTTGGATGAAACGCTTTATGGATAATGCGCACATTAATGAAGAGTTACAGGCGGATGTTATTAAGATATTTATGGAAAAAATTGCTGAAGAGCTACTCAGCATTAAAAGAGACAACTTTATTGTTGTGGATACAAGGGAGACTTTACTTGGTGAAAAAGCTTGGCTAAACGAAATTCATCCTACTTCTGATGGTTTTGAGGCTATAGCTAAAAAAATATTTGCAACCATGAAAAGTCATTTCCCTGTGCTTGGCTAGCAAGTCACAGGTATTATTGATGTCATATTTAACGTCATTGATAAATATGTTTTATAAGCGAGACGGTAATAAATGTTGAAGCTCTACGTCTCACTTGGTTGCTTGATATTGAATACAAGCGAATATTAATCATTATCGATTACCATCACTCTTAGTTGCTTTATTAGATCAAGCTAAAGGAGGCATCAATCAACTTTTAAATTCGCCTGGTATTGAAGATAATACGCTGCAAAGTCCTGCGCGTTTAACGGCTTAGAAAAATGAAAGCCCTGTATTATATCAGCATGATATTCTTGGCATTTATTTAATTGTTCAAGTTCTTCAACCCCTTCAATAACTACCGTTAGCTGCATAGACTTGCCTAAGTTAATAAGCCCCTTCAATAGTCGGCAATCGACTTCACTGTGGGGCACATCGGCTAAAAACGAGCGATCAACTTTCAAGGTTTGTACTTTTAAATGCTTAAGATAGCTTAGTGACGAATAGCCTGTGCCAAAGTCATCAATAGACATATTAATACCCATCGCTTTAACCTGGGAAATCACATTTACAGCTTTGGCAAAATCTTGTACAAGTTCACTTTCAACAATCTCTAACTCAATGAGTTTAGGATCGATATTTACCTCATCAAGCACTTTTCTAATATTGTCTAAAAATTTATGGCTTGTTAGATGACGTGCGGAAATGTTAATGGCAATTTTAAAGTCATTACTCTTAGCTAATGTATCTTGCCAAGCGATTCGCTGCTGACAGGCTTTTGCCATCACTATTTGGTCAATCGCTTCAATTAAGCCAATTTCTTCGGCAATATCTAAAAATTCGTGCGGCCCTAGTAAACCTCGTGTTGGGTGCTGCCATCTCACGAGAGCTTCAGCACCAGCTAATTTTAAGCTTCTTGTACACACTTGAGGCTGATAAAAAACCACTAATTCATCTTTTTCAAGTGCATGTCGTAGCTCAGATGCGATAGATATTCGACGCTCGGCAATTTCTTGCAAAGTATCATTAAAGTAGTGATAGCGATTTCGACCATCTGACTTCGCTCTATACATCGCCAAATCGGCTTTTTTTAACACGGTGTTTAGCTCATCGCGCGTATCTGTAAAGTCAGCAATACCGATACTACATTCAATATTGACCACCAATGTGCTCAATTGTAGCGGCGGTTTTAATGCGGCAAAAATTCGCTCTGCAACAACGTGAGAATAGTCTTCGTGCTCGCAAACAATAGCGATAGCAAACTCATCCCCCCCTAAACGACAGAGGAAGTCTTCATCACGGCAAACGCTTTCAAGGCGTCTGGCCACTTCAATTAAAACTTGATCTCCTTGATCATGACCATGAGTATCATTAATCCATTTAAAATTATCGAGGTCAAGCAACATCAAAGTGAGCTCGGTATTTAATCGCTCTCTGAATGCTTTAGTTTCAGCGATTCTAGTTTCAAATGCATAACGATTTAATAAGCCGGTAAGTTGGTCATGCTCAGCAAGGTTTTGCATTTTTTGGCGGTTTTGATCTAGTTGAATTTCATTTTCATGGCGCAACTTAGAGTGTGTAATGGCTTTATGTAAATGGGTTGGGTTTACTTCTTTTTTTAATAAAAAGTCTTGCGCACCAAGCTCTAAGCACTGCTGTGCTAAGGCCTCATTTTCTTCTCCCGACAAAAATATAATTGCCGTTTTACCTATGCCGCCAATTTTTACATGCTGTAAAACCTCCAGTCCAGTTAAATCAGGTAGTTTATAATCGAGCAACACTAAATCAAACTCAGTTTCCTGCATTTCACTAATTGCTTGATAGCCAGTCACGGCGATGGTGATTTCTAAGTCTAATTCTGACTTTTTTAACAATCGTTGTGTGGCCATGCGGTCCACTAAGTCATCATCGACTAATAAAAGCTTCACACGCTTTAACCTTCTATTTTTGTTTCTGGAAATTCAATCACCCGCCAATACGAGGTTAATAGATCAATCAGTTTTTGAAACGATGCACCTAATTCAGATTTAACCAAATAACCTGCTATATTTTTTTCGTATGCCGCTAACTTATCTTCGTCTGATTTAGACGTGGTTAGCACAAACACTATGGTCGCGCTTAATTCCGCATCTTTTCGTATTTCAGTTAAAAATTCAAAACCATCCATTACCGGCATATTTAAATCTAATAATACTATTAGCGGTTTGCTAGCCAACGGCCCTCGCAAAGCCTCAAGGGCTTCAGCACCGTTTTTTACTCTTTCAATGGGGTTGGCAATACGCATTTTTTTAAACGCTCGGGTAATACCTTTTACGTCAACATCGTCATCATCAACAATTAACATGGTGACTTCATTATATTTTTCTGCCATAACTCCTACTCCGTTTGTGCTGCCTCAGCTGTTAATAACGCTGTTAACTGATGTTCTTTAGGCCAGGTAAACGTTACCGTTAAGCCCATGCCCTCTTCACTGGAAAACCTTAAGGTGCCATGAAATTTATTGATAATTTTTTTAATGATTGCCAACCCCATACCGCTGCCTTCCACATCATCTTTTGATTGTAAGGTGCTAAAAATATTAGTCATTCTGTCAAAGTTATTTGGGTTAACTCCTG
This sequence comes from Cognaticolwellia sp., assembly GCA_041616855.1. Lineage (GTDB taxonomy): Bacteria > Pseudomonadota > Gammaproteobacteria > Enterobacterales > Alteromonadaceae > Cognaticolwellia. The sequence goes on from JBFJQB010000128.1 coordinate 3,296, forward strand.
GGCCATCATCTTTAATGCTAAATTCAAAATAATCATCACTTTCCGTGACATCAACCCAAATATTACCCGTACTTTTGTCATTATGTTTAATGGCATTGTCTAATAAATTACGAATAATCAACACCAATGGTGCTTTTAATGATTGAAACTCTTTAATGTTATCTCCAACATGTAAGTTAATATTTGATGTGGTATTAAGCAATTCAAACAATTCAACACACAATGCTTTGACATTGATTAAGGTAAGTTCGCCTGAAATATGGCCGACTTTTGAATACTCCAATAAATCATCTAACAACAACTCCATTCTAGATATTCTTGATTTCATCAATTCAAAATGTTCACGAGATTCTTCAGGTAAGCTGATACTTTCTTCTTTTAAATCTTCTTCAATCCAACTGGCTAACTGTCTGATGCCTCGTAAAGGCGATTTAAGATCATGTGATGAGGCATAGGCATAAGCTTCAAGCTCAGCATTCGAATTTTTTAACCTTTTTGACTCTATCGCTAACAATTCTGCTTTCGACTGCAGTGAAGCCTCAACTTCCTGGCGCTTGGTCACTTCGCCTTTTAACTTTTCAACTGTAGGAATAAGTTTCAGTGTCGGTACAAGTTTCCATAACATATAAGCCGTTGCCACTGACACAATCGCCGTTATCGCTTTTAGCCAACCACTAAGCCAATATGTGCCATTCCAAACATTCCACACTGCCAACAAGTGGGTTATACCGCACAATAAAACAAAAGCGCCAAATAACGCCATCACTTTAGAAAAAATTAAATCTTTACGGATATGAAGAATATAAACCAGCGTGATAGGTATGCTGATATAAGCAAGAAAAATCAAACCATCTGAAATTACATGTAGCCACAGCAACTCAGGCCGCCACATATAACACATGCCATGAGGCATAAATTCATTTGAAAACAGGGTTTTTAACATAAACATTTACTTTTTAAGGAGTTATCTCATGCTTATTTATACTAAAAAACAACCTATAAAGCTAATAGTTAAAGCTATTTAAGTTGTGTATTGTTCTGAAAAATTATAGTGTTTAACGTGACAGTTAGCGAATATCCTCCGTTCAAACACAGTTATTTTCCTCTCTGTAGCTAAACGATAACAGTGCCAAAATTGACGATTCAATAACAGTCTCTTATTCTTTTAACAATCAACAGTAATTTTTTGGATAAATAAGTGAATTTTGCACAACTTGACTCTGCTACTTTATTAGAAAACCTGCACACTGGCGTGGTTGTGCACAGTAGTGATACCAGCATTATTTATGCAAATAGCAAAGCATTAGAGTTATTGCGACTCACCCGCAGCCAAGCATTAGGTAAAGACGCGCTGGATCCTAATTGGCGATTTTTAGATAAGCATAGCCAGATAATGAGCGTTGAGAGCTTCCCGGTTAATTGCGTAATAAAAACCCAAGCCCCCGTGACTAACTTGGAAGTGGGCATTTTAGACAGTAGCTCTGAGAAGATAACTTGGGTACTTTGTAGTGCTTATCCTGAATTTGATCAACAGCAACAACTCAGCCAAATAATTGTCAGCTTTCTCGATATCACTCGACAAAAGAAAACCATACCTTTTGAAGAGATTGTCGAACTCGCTAATGATGTCATCATAGTGACAGAAGCTGAGCCAATTGATGATAGCGGCCCAAAAATTGTTTATGTTAACCAAGCCTTTACTAAATTAACCGAATACACTAAAGCAGAAGCTTTAGGCAAAACACCACGCATTTTACAAGGCCCTAACACCAGCGCCAAAACAACCGCAAAAATTCGTAGCGCTTTATCTGAAAAACAACCTGTGCAAGCGCAAATACTCAATTATTCAAAATCGGGACAAGAGTATTGGTTAGACATGAATATTGTGCCGATGAAAAATGAATTTAATGAAGTATTTTATTTTGCTGCCGTCGAACGAGATGTTACCGCGCAAATACAGCGAGAAACGTTATTAAAAGAGCTGAGCGTGAAAGACCCGCTTACCTCAATTTTGAACAGAAGAGGATTTTTTGAAGCTGCTCAAGCGTCACTCAGCTATGCCAAAAGAAACCATAAACCAATATCGATAGCGATGATCGATATCGATCACTTTAAAAAAATCAATGATAATTATGGCCATCAACTCGGTGATGAGGTATTAAAAAACTTCGCAAACTTAATGCACCAATATTTTAGAGATAGTGACATTATCGGGCGCTTAGGCGGTGAAGAATTCTGTATATTGCTAGCTGACTCAAACTTAGCTAATACGCAAAAAAAACTTGAAGTATTTCGAGAGGCCATCAAGCAAAACACCATAATTTCGGATAAAAATGATACGATAAACTTTACCATTAGCTGTGGACTTGCACAGTGCCTGCCTGACAGTGAATACAATTTAGACTTGATGCTTAAGCAAGCCGATAAATACCTGTATCAAGCAAAAAGCGCTGGACGCAATACCGTCTGCTTTCAATAGCCTTATTCTTCTTTAAGTTATCGATACTTTCGACTCAATCGCTTTATTAAGTTCGAAAAACATACCTAAACAACATATTTAGCCGATAAAAAAAGCCCTTACCTAGGTAAGAGCTTTTTAAAAGTTTTAGCTATTGAATAACTAAATATTATATATCAGCAAGTCTTAAAACTTATAGCTGGCTTTGACATAAACAAAACGACCTTGGCTGTTATGGGTGCTGTTAGCAAACCCCATAAAGTCATGGTAAGCAAACGGTGGCTCTTCATTAAACAAGTTAGTCGCACCTAAGCTTAGCGTAGTATTTTCTATGCCAATATAATTCACGGTTGTATCAACTGTCGTCCATGAATCAACATCATTCATGCCTTCAGTTGCCACTGAGGCATCTTGTTCAAATGCGCCAATATAGTTAACCGCCATGCTAGCGTTCCAATCACCTTGTACCCATGTCGTGTTAAAGGTCCAACGTACTTCAGGTTGCTCAAAATCACCTTCTTGGGTATCAATACGCATGCTGCCATCAGCATTTGGACGCGCATCTTCATATGATAAAACATAATTAACCACATAAGTGAATTTGAAATCACCCATATCGGTTTCTAGCCCGTAATTGGCTTCGATATCTAGACCAGAGGTAGTAATGTTACCAATGTTTTCAAATTGGTCAAAAATGCGTACCACTTCACCTGGATCGCCAGGAGTATTTGACGGTAAACGCTCTACGACTGTTGGATCATTACCTAAGGTACTGAACTTAAACTGAGTGTCTTTAGTGATAACATTTTCGATATCATAATCATAATAATCGATTGAAAAGTCTAGGTTATCTGCAGCTTCAAAGATAACACCTAAGTTATAGCTTTTAGACTCTTCAGGTCCTAAATCATCATTACCAGAAAGTACGGCTGTGTACTCTTGAGGATCACAAGCTTTGTTGACGTTACCAACAGCGGCACAACGTACAGTATCTACTAGGTTAGGTGATTCATCAGTATTACCTAAACCTATTTGATGTAATGATGGCGCTCTAAACGCGGTTCCGTATGAACCACGTAATGATAACGACTCAGTAGGTTGCCATATGAACGCCACTTTCGGGTCAGTTGTTGTGCCAAAATCACTATAGTCTTCATGGCGTACCGCTACTTGTACTTCTAAGGTATCAAGTACAGGAATAGCTAACTCTGCAAAAACAGACGTATTGTCACGCGAGCCATTAGCTTGAGTTGCCTCAGTACCAAATACTTCACCACGTAAGAATTGATCATCTGGGTTATCGCTAATGCTTTCTTCACGATATTCTACACCTACCGCTAAACCAAGGTCGCCATGAGACATTTCCATCAATGAACCACTGATTTTACCGTCAAACGATTTACTGGTTGATTTACCAATTCGCGTCGTTGTGGTTTCAATAAAGTCTAATGCTTCTTGAGAATTACTTGATGGTTCAAACGGATTCCATAAACCGCTGTCTATCGCTTCTTGAGTTCTACGAGAGTTTGGAAAACCGTTTACACCACGTTCTGTTGAAGAACTTTTAATGTAGTTATAGGCAACTTCCCAGCTCCAGTCATTGATCTCACCTTTTAGGCCGAGAATTGCACGGTAATAGTCTGAGGTTACGCGCTTTTCACGATCACCAATATCAACCATACGACGACGCATGGTTAAGTCTTGTTGATAAAACTCATGGCTTGGCATATCGGCAAATGGGTGGTTTACGTTATCACCTGCCATAAATAGCTCATTAAAGCTTGGGCTACCGGCGCCACGAATAGTAGTTTTTGAATGTTGACCGTTTAACTCGGCAAAACCACGTAAATTATCGTTGATTTCATATTTACCCATGTAGATAAAGCTGGCGCGTTCAGTCGCTGGCACTGAGGTCATCATTGGCGCATAGTCGTAACGACATAAGTTACCTACAATTTGCTCTGCTGGACAAACATCATTGCCGAAAGTGTCAGGCATACGGTTAGTCGAGTCACTTGCTAATGCGATAGTGCCAGGGAAACCTGATGAACTTCTAAAGTCGGTAGCAAATGGGTCATTAGGACGTAAAGCTGTTTGGTTAGCTGACTTTGAATAATCACGATCAGCGTAAAGTATTTCTTCGCGATCGAAATAGTCTAAAGCAAAAGTGTGACTGGTTTTATTGGTTGAGTTACCCCAAACTAAGCTAATATTTTTTTCTTCACCACCGCCATCTGCGGTATCACCGATTTTGGCTGAAACTTCTGCGCCTTCAATATCATCACGTAAAACAATATTGATAACACCAGCAACGGCATCTGAACCGTAAGTGGCTGAAGCACCATCTTTTAAAATATCAACGCGTTTAATTGCCGCTAATGGAATATTGTTGATGTCAACAAAGGCAGTATCGATGTTATTGGCAAATGGTGATACAGAAACACGTCGACCATTAACTAAAATAAGTGTCGAATCCGCACCTAGGCCACGTAAAGACACACTTGAGCCACCATTACTGGTATTGTCACTGCTGTTTCCTTGTGTAGAGAAGGTACCTTGTCCTGCCATCGGTAGTTTAGTAAATAAACCGATTAAGTCCGTTACGCCAGTATTAGCAATATCTTCAGCGCTAAGTGAAGTTAGAGGCGATGGACCTTCCATATCAGTTCTTTTAATGTGAGAACCTGTGACTTCAATGCGCTCGACTTGCTCTTTATCCGCCGCTGTAGCAATAAAACTTTGTGAGGCGAAGAGTGCGGCAGTAATACTGAGCGCAAGCGTGTGTTTACGACTGTTTAAGACTTTCATATTAAATTCCTTGTGTGCTTTTATAATTATTTGTTTTTTATAGATTTATTAAATTAACAACCTGATAACACTGTTTAACTAAAACAAATCAGCAGCTTTTTATAGCAAATAATGCTTAG
>JBFJQB010000129.1:0-8593 GCA_041616855.1 Cognaticolwellia sp.
GCGCCAACATCTTCGGCTTCATCACCTTGAGATAAATTTTCAGCTTCGCCTATAGATAAACCTGTACCTCTATAGGTATAGCTATTGTGCCAAAACGCTGAGAGTGAAATGAGTTGATTTTGAGTGAACTTGAATTGATATTTAGGTATAAGACTGAAGTCGCTATGATCATCATTCTCAAATTTATCAAAAAAGTGCGAAGTTAGTTGTGCTTCAAAATCAAATGCAGAATGCTGAGTTTTAGACGTTAAAGCCAGATTTGATGACAACATATAATATGCTGTACTTTGTTCATTACTATCTTGAAACAAAAAGTTATCAATATAGCCAGCCTCTGTGGCTAAATTAGCCTCCAGCTTATTTTCAGATTCGGCCTGAACGAAAGCACTCATTGAGCAAAAAATCGCACAAATAGTGAAGAGTCGAGAAAACTTCATATCTCAAATTTGCCTATTTTTTATTATTATTCTTATATTGAGCGAACTTATTAATTAATCCGCTGGCAGTTAAAGCCAGTCATGATGTTCAGTATGCACAAAAACGAATTTCTTTTAAATCTTTTGTTACAACTTTTTAACAAAGGATTGCGGTTTAGGTATGAAAAAAGCAGCATTTCGCGCTGCTTTTGGGTTCTGATAAGCGAAACGCTTATAGCGCTTTGGTAAATGCTTTCGATTTTCGCTGAATATTATACATTTTTTGTTTACCTTCAGGCAGCTGGTCAATGGCTTGCTCGTTGTAGCCTTGCTCAATAAACCAGTGCGCACTAACCGTCGTTAAAACAAAAATTGATGAAAGACTCTGCCTTTTTGCTGCCTGTTCCAGCGCCTGGATAAGCCTAAGCCCGCGATTACCACCACGATAATCTGGATGAATAGCTAAACAGGCGATTTCTCCTGATCTTGCTTCTTGATAAGGATAAAGCGCTGCACATGCAATAATCACCTCCTCTTTCTTTATCACGGTAAAACGCTCAACTTCGAGTTCAAGTAACTCGCGCGAGCGTTTAACCAACACACCAGCTTCTTCGAGCGGTGCGATTAATTCTAAAATCCCGCCAACATCATCGATGCTCGCCGCAGATAATTGCTCTTGGTGATCTTTAGCAACCAAAGTGCCTGCGCCGTCACGGGTGAATAGCTCTTGTAATAGTGCACTATCGCTGGTGTAACTGACACAATGACAGCGTTCAACTCCTTGCTTACCACATTCGATGATGGCTTTTAACAATAGTTGCTGCACATGGTTTTGCTGCTCGACAAGTAATTGACTAACGGTCGCGACACCGCAACTGCGAATCAAAGCACCGGTGCTATCTAATAATCCCGATTGCCCCGTTAAAATGATAAGTTTATCGGCTCCTAACGCGATTGCGGCTTTTGCTGCGACATCTTCTAATGCCAAGTTAAATACTTCTCCTGTTGATGAATACCCCACGGGTGACAACAACACGATTGAGCCAAAGTCCAATTGAGTATTAATGCCATCAGCGTCAATACGACGCACCAAACCGGTATGCTTAAAATCAATACCACTACGAACACCTACCGGCTTAGCGATGACAAAATTACCGCTGCTAACCCTAATTTGTGCGCCATGCATTGGAGAGTTAACTAAGCCCATAGTTAATAGTGCTTCAATATGAATACGCAATGAACCAGTAACATCTTTTACCGCCTGTAAAGTGTCTGCGTCGGTAATGCGCACTTGATCTTCAATCTGCGGTGTTATCCCTAGCGCCGCTATCCGTTGTTCAATTTGCACACGAGCACCGTGCACCAAAACTAATTTAACCCCTAAGCTTCTCAGCAAAGCAATATCATGAATGATATTGGCAAAATTTGCGTGTTGTACCGCCTCACCACCAAACATTAAAACAAAGGTTTTGCCGCGGTGCGCATTGATATAAGGCGCAGCATTTCTAAACCATTTGACATTATTTTCATTACTATTCATGAGATATAGTCACTGAGCTGTACATTAACTTGCACGGTAATTACTTTATTCATAATGCAGTTATCCCACAACCGTCAACAATATATTCCATCGCCACTTCATCTTCGGGATCTTTAAGTGGACTTTGCTTACTATCTTCGATGATGTTGTCGGCTAACGAACTTTTAACAATTAAATTGAACCCTAATTGTTGAAAGTAGCTTGGAATATAGGTCAGCACGATAATTTTTTGCAGTTCCATTTGATGAGCAAATTCCAACAAATATTGCACCAGTGCTTGCCCTTGCCCTTGACCATGAGCAGATTGTTCAATCACCAATGAACGGATTTCTGCAAGGCCTGTTTGGTAGATAAACAGTGATGCACAACCCACGACCACCCCGTCAACCTCAGCAACAACAAAATTTTGCACCGCGTGGATGATATTATCGCGACTTCTTGGCAATATCTCTCCGCGTTCAGACCAGAATTTAACTAAAGCGAAAATACTGTCAATATCGGACATTCTTGCTCGACGTACCGACATAGCGGCCGCTTTTTGGGCATCTAAACGCTGCTTTACTTGCTTTAATGCCACTTGAGTTTGTTGCTTACCTGGCGCACCCACGACATTTTCATTAAGAATCTCTCGCTCACCTGATTGAATCATAGCTAGCGCCTGTTCAACTTGGCCTCGAGAAGTACCACCGAGTGCTTCTCGCTTATCTAAAGTTGATTCAATCGATAAATGTTGATAAACATCTTGGGCAATTTCTTCACTGTATGCCTGCAATTGCGTTAATGTTAAATCTTCTAAAGGCACACCTTTTTCAATGGCTGCCAGTACCACCTCACCAACAATGTGGTGTGCTTCACGAAATGGAATATCTTTACTCACCAGATAATCGGCAAGTTCTGTCGCATTCGCATACCCTTGCTGCGCGGCTGCTAACGTACGTGAACGGTTCACTTTTAAACCATCAGCAACTAACACCGCCATTTCCATACACTCTTGCCAGGTATCTAAAGCGTCGAAAAGACCTTCTTTATCTTCTTGCATGTCTTTGTTGTAGGCAAGCGCTAGGGCTTTCATGGTGGTTAACATACCAGTAAGCGAGCCAAACACACGTCCCGCTTTACCACGAATTAATTCACAAGCATCAGGATTTTTCTTTTGCGGCATCAATGATGAACCTGAACTGACTAAGTCGCTCATTTCAACAAAACCGGCTTCTCCTGAATTATAGAAAATTAAGTCTTCGGCAAAGCGTGATAGATGCATCATGGAGATACTTGCTGATGCAAGTAATTCAATGACGTGGTCTCTATCAGATACTGCATCTAAACTATTCAGTGTGGCGGTTCTAAAGCCTAAGCTGTGCGCTAACTTATTTCTATCAATAGGATACGCTGTGCCCGCTAAGGCGCCTGATCCTAATGGCGAAACATCTAAACGATATAAAGTATCTTTTAAGCGACCGATATCACGGTTAAACATTTCAACATAAGCTAAGCACCAATGACCAAAGGTTATCGGTTGTGCTCGCTGCAAGTGAGTATAACCGGGTAATACCGTATCTCTTTCACGCTCAGCTAAATTCATCATGGCTTGCTGTAAATTGACCATGGCAAATAGTAATTCACCGCCAGTTTCTTTACACCAAAGCTTTAAATCTGTCGCAACTTGGTCATTACGACTCCGTCCTGTATGCAGTTTTTTACCTAAGTCACCGGTTTTTTCGATTAACGCTAATTCAACCCAGCTGTGAATATCTTCCGCATCTGATGCTAGGATTTGCTGAGGGTTTTCTTCAACAGATAATTTTAATTCGTTTAATGCCGCGGTAAGTTTAGTTAACTCTATATCATTAATTATCCCGACAGAATGAATCGCCCCCGCCCATGCTATCGAGCCAACAATATCTTGCACTGCCATACGATAATCAACCGGCAACGAATCATTAAACTTTTTAAACTGCAAACTTGGCTGCCCTTTAAAGCGTCCACCCCATAATGCCATGGTAAATTTCCTTAAAGCTGTTATTTATCGTTAGTGAGCACTGAATCGGCTTGTTTAAGTGCGGTAATTCTGCTCGACAAACTAAACAGACGAATAAAACCTTCTGCATGTTTTTGATCAAAAACATCATCAGCACCGAACGTAGCAAATTCTTCTGAGTATAAGCTATTCGGAGAGCGACGCTGCGTTACCTGTGCCATACCTTTATATAGTTTGACTACCACATCGCCAGTTACTTTTTCGGCAAAAGAGGCTGCTGCGGCCAACTGAGCTTTCGCCAATGGTGTAAACCAACGGCCATCATAGATGACGTGTGAGAATTCATGACCAACAGCTTCACGATATTTTAATGACTCTTTATCTAAAATTAATGTCTCTAATCCTTTATATGCCGCCATTAATACTGTGCCTCCAGGGGTTTCGTAACAACCACGAGACTTCATTCCCACTAAACGGTTTTCGACAATGTCAATGCGTCCGACACCATGTGCGGCGGCTTTATCATTTAAGTACACTAATGATTGATAAGCTGACATCGATTTACCATCGACCGCAACTAATTCACCTTGCTCAAAACTAAGCATGACCTTGCCGGCTTCTTCAGGTGCATCTTGCGGGTCAATTGTCATCGTCCAAACTTCTTTCGACGGCTCACACCAAGGGTCTTCGAGCTCACCACCTTCATGCGAAATATGCCAAGCATTAGCGTCACGACTATAAATTTTTGTTAAGGAGGCTGAACAAGCAATATTACGCTCAGCTAAATAATCAAGTAGATCTTCGCGCGAAACCATATCCCACTCACGCCACGGTGCAATCACGGTCAATTGTGGTGCTAAAGCAGCAAAGCATGCTTCAAAACGTACTTGGTCATTACCTTTACCAGTGCAACCATGACAAACAGCGTCAGCACCCACTTTAAGTGCTACTTCAATATGCGCTTTAGCGATCACTGGGCGTGCCATTGAGGTGCCTAGCAAATATTGTCCTTCATAAACCGCGCCGGTTTTAATAATTGGATAGATGTAATCTTTAACATATTCTTCTTTTAGATCGACGACATAACACGCTGAAGCACCTGAGGCGATGGCTTTTTCTTTAATGCCGGTCAGTTCTTCTTCACCTTGTCCAACATCGGCACAGAATGCTACCACTTCACAGCCATCATAATTCTCTTTTAACCAAGGAATAATGGCTGAGGTATCTAAACCGCCTGAATACGCTAATACTACTTTTTTGATGTTCTTCTTTACGGCTAAAGCCATGATTTATTTCCTTTACAATATGTTTCATCCATCTAGCCAATAACGAGTAATCTGCAGACGGATAGAGTTTTTTAAATTTATTTCGAGTTTATTTCTGTAATGAAGCGCAAAAATTAGTCAGCCAATAAAGTAACTAAGACCGCATTTTGTGCCCACATGCGATTTTCAGCGGACTGAAAAGCTACAGACATCTCGCTATCGAATAGCTCCGTGGTAATTTCTTCATCAAGGTGTGCGGGTTGGCAATGCATCACTATGCTAGCACCGGTTTTTGTCATCAATTGATGATTGACTTGATAAGGCTTAAATCTCGCTAAAATATCGGCAATCCTGCTGTTATTTCCCATAGAGATCCAAGTATCCGTGTAAATAGCATTTTGTGGCCCTAACTCTTCAAGATTGTCAATCAGTAGCAATTTCGCGCCAGAGTTTTGGTTTAATGCTTTGGCTTTATCGACCATTTTTTCATCTGGGCCATGCCCTAATGGACAAACAAGTGTGAAATCAACACCTAGAATTGCTGCCATCAACATTAGTGAATTAGAGACATTATTGGCATCACCGATATAAGCGAGTTTTATTTGTTCAAGCTCAGGAAAATTTTCTACCAGCGTGACAAAGTCAGCTAACGCTTGGCAAGGGTGATACAAATCACATAAGGCATTAATAACTGGCACACTGCCATGATGAGCTAATTGCTCTATCGAGCGATTATCAAAAACGCGCGCGACAATAGCATCAGCATAACAGGAGAGATTTTTAGCATAATCACTGACCCGTTCACGTTCACCTAATTTGCCGTTTTGTTGACCTAAATACAGCGCGTGACCGCCTAATTTATTAATGCCAATATCAAAACTGACGTGGGTTCTTAAGGAGGGTTTCTCGAAAATCATTGCCACCGATTTACCCGCTAACGCTTGACGATAATTTTGTGGTTGTTTTTTGATATCACGTGCTAAGGCGATTAAATCGAGTATTTGTTGTTTATTAAGCTGATCATCAGCTAAAAAGTGCTCTAAATTCATCAAAGTGTTCCTGTACGATATAAGTTAATGAAGTATATTTTAGTCTAGAATTAACATCCGCGAGGTTGTATACGAGTGCCAATAGGGGCACCGTTGAGCAAATCAACAATTTGCTCTGGCGATTGCCAACTGGCAACCGCGATACTTCGTCGTAACTTATTCGCAGCCTGAAGTGCCGCATACACTTTCGCGGTCATGCCTCCGGCAATAACACCTTGATTGATCAGTAGGTCAGCTTGTTGTTGATTTAAAGAAGTGAGGTATTCACCCGCCGCCCCTTTAACACCATTAACATCCGTGAGCAGTAATAATTCGGCATTAAGCAACTGGCAAATCACCACCGCCGCATCATCAGCGTTGACATTAACTAGTTCACCATTATCCAAAGCGCCAATGGATGATATTATCGGTAAAAAATTGCTTTTAAGTAGGGTATCTAATAACACACTGCTATAAGGCTTGGGCACTCCAACCTGCCCTAATTGCAATGGACTCCGCTGACATTGCACCATTTGACCATCGGTCAATGACAAACCAACCGCCGATAACTTCACACTTTGTGCACTGGCGACAATCGTCTTATTCACATGTCCGGCGAGTGCACCACTGATGATCGGAATTTGCGCTTGAGGTGTCACCCGTAAACCATGTTTTTTCTTTGTGACAAACCCCGCTTGAGTGAGCATTTCATCAACCACACAACCGCCACCGTGCACCAACACGATAGGTTGACTTTCTAAGCCAGCAATTACCTTTAAAAAAGCAGTTAAAGCCGAAGTATTGCCTTGGTTGTAACCATCTAAAATCGCACCACCAATTTTGATCACGACTGGTTTTTTCATTACTTAGCTCCCTTCGGCACTAAGCTATATTCACTTGCTAGCCCTAAACTAATATTAGCGCATTGCACGGCTTGTGATGCAGCGCCTTTTAACAAGTTGTCGATAGCACAACTCACCACCACCACCTGCTTTTCTTCATCTACTTGCCAATGCACATCGGCAAATGGACTATAAGCAACATTGTCTATCTTTGGCCATGCTTGCACTATTCTAACCAGCGCCTTGTCGGCATAAGCCTGATCGAAGGCATCATCAACTTGTTGTGCAGTAACATTGCCTTTTAGCTGTAAGGTGACCGTCACTAATAAGCCACGCTTATAAGGTGCTAAATGCGGGTTGAAAATCACTTGCGCATGCGCTTCTTGACTGATCTCAGGTTGATGTCTGTGTTGTAAAATATTATAGGGGGTTAAACTGACTTCACAAAAACTAGTGGTTAAAGAGGCTTTACGACCAGCACCACTGACACCACTGATACCGTTAACCACGATCAGTGAATTTTCTAAGTGTAGGCTATTACTGGTGATCGGCTTTAAAGACAAAAGACTAGCGGTAGGATAACACCCCGGCACAGCAATGAGAGTACTACAGGCAATTTCATCTGCTTGCCATTCTGCCAAACCATATTGCGCTTGTTGCAAGGTAGTTAAAGCATGATGTTCAAAACCATAATGCAGTGGATATTGCTTTGCATCTTTTAAACGAAAGCCGCCCGACAGGTCGAAAACTTTAATCTTTGCCGCAATAAATGCTTGCGCCCATTGCGCACTAAATTCATGGGGCGTAGCGAAAAACACCGCATCAATATCATGCTCAGTAACGCTAATATTCTGCTCGAACCATTGCTGAGAAAAAGATTGCAGGGGGAGATCGCACACCCCCTGCCAACGAGCATGTAATTGTGAAAATGTTTTACCACTAGCGGTACTATTTTCAGATACTAATAAGTGTTGCAAAGAAATTTGATTATGCTGTAACAACAAAGCAGTTAACTCTGCACCCACATAACCACTTGCACCAATAACAACGACGTTCATTTTTTACCATTCTACTGACAGTGACATAATACAATTTATATTTATTATTTCATGTGAGCATTGCAATTTTATTCAATTTTAACGGCATACATTCTAGTGCTAATGATCAATATATAGCGACAACTAGAAACTATGCCTCTCAAGGGGTGAATATCTTTAGCTATCGTCGTCGTTCAATTAACTGCAGTATTAAAATTTTCATAGTGTAGTTTTATTGGGCCATTTATATTATGCTGCCAAAGTACCACCAAAGAAATACTTATGCAATAAATTAACATAACTACCCACAGATAATTTAGGTAATTAAGCAATGAACTCGCTGAAAAAAAAACTACCCGACTTTACGCAAGCTATGAGTGAATTAATTGCACAGCCAAGTATCAGCTCATCACAGGCGAGTTGGGACCAAAGCAATCAAGAAATCATTAACTTATTAGCGACTTGGTTTGAAACTTTAGGCTTTACC
>JBFJQB010000130.1:0-8525 GCA_041616855.1 Cognaticolwellia sp.
GCCCGCAATTTATAAGAAAAGGTAATCCGTTGCTTCAATTGTCGAAATGCTTTTTCAGCAAGCCTTTCATCTAATTCTGGCTGGGCGAATAAGACTACTTGCAATAGTTTACGAGTTTCTGTTTCAAGGTTAGTAAATAATCGTAATGCCTCAAGACTTTCTGCCGGTAAGGCTTGAGCTTCATCGAGAATGAGTACCACTGAATGGCCTTTGCTATGCAATACCAGTAAACGTGTTTGTATACGTTGTGTAAGTAATTGCTCCGACATATCCTGTGCGTCTTTAACTCCTAGCTCAACCGCTACCGCTCGACGCAACTCATCTGGTTTTAAATAAGGATTAGGGATATAAGCCGTAACAAAATGATCCGGTATTTCATGAAGTAGTTTTCGACACAGCAAGGTTTTACCGGTACCCACTTCACCCACAACCTTGATAAAACCTTCACCTGTTTTTAGCGCTGTAAGCAGTACCGCTAGCGCCTCGTTATGAGGCTCTAATGCCAAATAGAAATTGGTATTAGGTGTCAGAGTAAACGGCAACTCCCTTAAACCAAAATGGTACAAATACATAGAGTACTTACTTAATTGTTATCTGCGTTTGCGTCCGCATCTTCTGGAAACCATTGTTTTAACAAGGCACGGGCATCTTGTAACTGATTTTTCCAAGTATCTTGCCCGATGACGATAGGCTTAAGTAGGATAACCAACTCTTTCTTTTGAACTGATTCACTTTTACTTTTAAATAACGCGCCCATGATCGGGATATCACCAAAGAAAGGGGTTTTGGATTCGATATCAACTTTACGGGTTTCAATAAGACCGCCGATCACGACAATTTCACCAGACTTAGCGCGAATAATGGTATCTGATTCTCGTACGCTACTTTGTGCAAGAGGTAAGATAATATCTTCGTTACTTAATCGAATGGTTTTAGTTTGCTCATCCGTAATGGTTACCGATGGGTGAATATGTAAAATAACCTCGCCATCGGCATCGATTTGTGGCGTCACGTCAAGAGCAATACCCGAGAAGAATGGCGTTAAATCAATTTCAGGCGTAGTGGTAGTTGATGTACCCGTTGTGGTGGTACTTGAAACATCAGTAACAAAATACTCGTCTTCACCCACTTTGATAATGGCTTTTTGATTATTAGTGGCGGTAATTCTTGGACTAGAAAGTACTTGTACATTACCTTGGGTTGATAATAACTCAATCACGCCACTAAAGTCTTTATTAAGAAAGCTTAAGCTGGTTACACCACCAATTGCCGAGGAGATACTATTACCGGCAATACTGCCTGAGGTTGAAAAACCAATGTCAGTGCTTTCAATATGCCCCAAGACTTGATCCCACTTAACACCTTGCTGGTAATCATCATTTAAAGTGACTTCCATAATTTTCGCCTCAATAATAACCTGACGACGCAAGTGTTCTTGAGTGCTTTCAATAAAGCGCTTAACCGCAGATATTTCTGCTGGCAAGGCTTTTATAGTCACTAAGCCTGCTTGTGGTGAAACAATAACCGAACGGCCATCCTCTTCACCGACTAATGCAGCCAAAGTTTCTTTTAATTCGGTCCAGAAATCAGATTCATTTTCGGTATAAATATTAACGCCACTACTACCGCTTTGGTTATTATTACCGTTTTGGTTGTTATTATTGCCGCCGCCACTATTGCCACGACTATTGCCGCCGCCATTATTACCGCCACTAGAGTTGCTGCTGTTCGGATCATTTTCCGAAACACCACCTGAATTAATACTGGTGCTAGAAATACCACTGCGTTTAACGTACAAATAATCTAATGGGATAGTTTCGGTACGAATACCGGCTGGATATACTTGGATAACTCGACCATCACGACGAATATCATAGCCATAGAGCGACTCAATCACGTCAAGGGTTTCATCTAGCGTAACGTCTTTTAAATTTAAAGTGATGGTTCCCGTCACGTCAGGGTGAACCGCGATACTGTAAGATGAGTCATCAACAATGGCCGCAAAAAATTGTTCTGCAGCGACACCGCTAGCTGCAATTTCCAAGCGTTTTTCAGCCAATAATCCGTGGCGAGCCTGTTGTACTTCTTTTTGCATCAGTTCTTGACGCACAGAATTTGGCAAAGCTTGCAATGGTTTAGGCGCTGTAGGTTGATTCGCTTGCGCAATAGCGTTGTCTAGAGCTTGATTGACATCAGTTGGCGGTTTGGGCGCTGATTGACAAGCTGCTAGTACTAATGCCGCTGAGCAACATAATAATTTGACTTGGTGCTTTTTGTTTTTAATTTCTTTTTTCATTGTGAGTTCGCTATTACACCGGAAAATAATGATAATTCCATTCTACCCTGTGGTGAATCGAGCACCACCCCATTTGCGTTGATTGCAATCAGCTCAAAACCGTTATACCTATCACCAATATAAAGGACTTGATCATTAATAATCGCTTTTCTTTTGTTATCACTTTGAATAACGGATTGCAGAACTAAAGCCGTTGCCTTTGAGCCGCTATTAGCTGATGCCAGCGCACCAAAAGGCCGAGTTGGATCTATTTGTTGACTATTTGCATATTGAGACAAAAACAACACCAATAAAACGAGCATGATTTTATACACCAATAAACTCCTGTGCCGTGCTTAAACTATAAATTTCTATTTCTAGTTCACTGACGGGGTACGCTTTTAATTGATAATCAAACTCTTGCCAAAAAAACTTCCAAGACAAGTCCTCTAATTGTGACAAATAATCTTTCAGTTGAAAGTACTGACCTTGCAACTTAATTTTTATACCATGACGATATAAACGTAATTGTGCGATTTGCTCTTGCGAGTTATCAACCACTACAGCCACTTTAGTATCAGGTGTTGCTGCTTTCTTTTCTTCGGCTTTCGATTTAGCTACCGGGCTCGCTGGCAACACTTGAAATGACAGTAGCTTAACGCCCTTTTGCAATTTTAACAGTTTGACCAAAGCGTGGCGCATTTGAATAGGATCAATTAAATCTGAGGTTAGCTCCAACAGTTGCTGATCAATCTCACCTAGCTTTGCTTGATATTGGGATAACTCTTTTTGTAAAGCGACATTAGGGTCTTCACTTAATGCTTGCTCTAATACTTGAATCGAGATTTTATTATTTTCATTACTTTGCTGAACGGCCACAATTTCATTGTTTAATTGTGCCATGCGTTGCATTGGTGCATCTAAAACTAGGCTATACAAAATGAAAATGATCGCAACTAAGCCTGTCGCAATAATTAAATACTGTTCTCGTGCAGTCGTATTGCTGAATTTTTCACTGTAAGTCATCCACTGTGACATCTAGCTACTCCCCTTTACTTGCTGCAGAGCTAACGACAAACTCAGTTAGTTTTTCTTTATTTTCGGTCAAAGAAAAATTAATAAAGCGCTGACCGGAAAGGAATGTCGAAGACTCAAAACCCGATAACCAGTTAGGCACAGCATCAGGTGTGCGCGCTATACCTGAAAACGTCATATGACCATTACCAATATTAACTCCCTGCAAACTGATATTTTTATCATGCAATGCCGCCAACTCAGCCATGGCACTAGAAAACCCTGCACTGTAGGTTTGGGAAGGGTCAGTTAGTTGTTGATGTAAATGTTGTTTATTCGCTATCACGAGTTTGATAGTATTTAGTTGCGCCAGTAATTCAGTATCTTTGCGATTATTGCTTACCGCCAATTCTAAGTTTTGTAACTGTAGCTTTTGATTACTATTGAGCAAATTTACCGTTTCAAACTCGGTCTCTAAACTCGCTAGCTG
This sequence comes from Cognaticolwellia sp., assembly GCA_041616855.1. GTDB lineage: Bacteria > Pseudomonadota > Gammaproteobacteria > Enterobacterales > Alteromonadaceae > Cognaticolwellia. Next base: position 3,780 of record JBFJQB010000130.1, read on the forward strand.
TAGCTGAATAATGACAATGAAGCCGAGCATAGCAATTAAAGTAAGTGACCATAAACCTACAACACGGTTAAGTGTCCATAACGCTTTTGCTGGCAGCAGATCCGCCTGTAATAAGTTTATTGAATGTTTAGCCATTTTGGTTTGGCTCCATAAAATTTAACTGCGTTGCCCCAACGGCCGCGGCACTACCTCGAAGGTTCTCCATCGTTGCTGGCATAGCAAATAACTTCACCTCAACATTGGTGTTTTCCGCCAACTTGCGGGCTAAAAATGCTTCGCTCGCCACCGGTAATAAAATTTCTATAGCTTTGATCGGTGCTTGTTTTAATTGCCGTTCGAAGTAATCGCTCGAGCGCTGTATTTCTAGGCTCAAAGCATCAATCATTCCCTGCCCTAACTCTTCTTCACTTTTATTGGCAATTTGAGCAAAGCCACGTAATCGACGACTAAAAAATAATTGCCCATTTTTAATAATTAACAGGTTTATTTCTTCATGCGGCTGCTGGCAAACTAACAATACCGGCTCTTGTTGAACAGGCATTAAGCTAGCAAACGCAAATTCTTCAGTGGTAATACTGACCAAATTTAAGCCATCCGTGGTTAGCGTGCTAACCAATTCAACCAAGTCATTTTTGGCGACACAGACAACATTAACTTTTTCCTGACCACCCGCTAACACCGGTCCGTCAAAATAATCTAACACCATATTTTCAGGTGTGATACTCACCAAGTCTTTTATCTGCCATTTCAAAGCAGCGTTCATTTCACCTGCTGGCACTTTAGGTTTATCTACTTGCACAATTTGCGAATGAGCATTCGCTAACACTAAGTGGCATTGTCCAGAAAACGACTTGTCATCCAACAGATGTTTTAATGTTTTGACTAAAGGGTGCCCCTTTGTTTCTAAAACATCACTTTGATGTACATTGGAATTTTTTTCGAGATAGCTGATAGAGTGCTGTCGTAAGGCAACACCAATGACATGAGCAGACTTTGCTTTTGAGAAAACTTTTTTGATACGTGTAATAATCGACATTAAGCTATATTATTATTTTCATGACGTGCCACCATAAATCCATTATCGCTGATTCTATTTTTGGCGCAAGTGTTTTAATTACTTCATTATTTTGAGCTACAATATTTATGCAGCCTTTCTCCTCTTTACAACCAATTAACCACCCGCTCTTTACGCAACATAAGATAACCGTGCACGTTAAGCGTGATGATCAAATTCATAGCATTATTTCGGGTAATAAATGGCGTAAACTTAAATACAATTTACTGCATGCTAAATCTATTGGCGCTAAAGGCTTAATTACCTTTGGTGGCTGTTTTTCCAATCATATCCACGCTTGTGCGTTTGCCTGTCAACAGCAACAGTTACCAGTGATTGGCATCATTCGCGGCGAAGTAGAGAATCAACATAACTATACCTTGGCATGGGCTAAGCATTGGGGCATGCAACTCAACTTTGTTGATCGGAAAACCTACCGACAACGACATCAACAAACGTACCTAGAAGAGTTGCAACAGCAATATCCAGGCTACGTAGTAATTCCTGAAGGAGGTAGCAATACATTGGCATTAACCGGTGTCGCGGAAGTTATTGATGAATTAAATCACCAAGGTAAATTTGATACCTTAATAGCCCCTATCGGCAGCGGCGGTACTCTCGCTGGCCTTATCTTAGGAGATAAGGGACAACATAATTTGCTTGGCATTGCCGTGCTAAAACAGCAAGGCTACCTTGAAAATGAAGTTAAGGACTTATTACCCAAAGGCCGTAAAGCTGATAACAACTGGCAAATAGCCCATCAATACCATCTTGGCGGTTACGCTAAGTTCAGCCAACAAGAAGCAGATAACATCCGCCAATTTAGCAAAATAGTCGGCATAGATTTCGAGCCGGTATATTCAGGAAAAATGATTTTAGCCCTACTCGAACTTATTCAGGCGGGCTACTTTCCTGCTCGCCATCGTATTGTGCTTTTGCATACTGGTGGCTTGCAAGGGCTAGGTGGTATGTTTGAGCGAGGTTTACTTAATCAAGATGAATGGCCTTCGCTACCTGTGCCATTGGCTCAGTGAAAAAGTGACCTTGCCCTCCTTTGACCCCAAGGTGAAGTAAAGTACGCCACTCGGTTTGCTTTTCAACCCCTAAAGCATAGATCGGAATTTGTTTCGCCGTAACTAAGGTTTTTAAACTCTGAATAAAAACTTGATTTTCTGTTTTTTTATCAATATCCATAATAATGCTACGATGTAATTTCATGGCATAAATGGGATGCTCATTAATATAGTGTGCACTAACAACGTATTGACCAACTTTGTCAGCAACAATTTTCACTCCTGCATGGCTTAACTCAGAGATAGGCGCTTGTAATTCCGCTAAATGATTAACCAGTTGGTATTCGCTAATCTCGACCATCAGCCTACCCCTTACTTCAGGAAATCGTTGTAACACAGCTAAGAATTTTTCGGTAAATCCTACTGACAACAATGAGTCTATTGAAATATTAATACTACAACCGTCTTGTTGTTTATTCTCGTAAGCTAAAACACGGCATACTTGTTCTAGGATGAGTAAATCAATGGGCACGGTCAAGCCACATTTTTTCGCCATAGGTAAAAAGACTCTAGCACTGACCAAGGTGCCATTTTTATCTCTAACCTTTGATAACACTTCATGGTGTAAAATCTTAGCGGTGTCACTTGCAATCACCGGTTGAAAAAAAATCACAAAACCATTGCTATTTATTGCTGAATTAAAAAAAGTGCGCCACTTTAAAGAGCCTTTCGCCTTCACTGCCTCTAATTCACCTGCCTCAAACATAAACCATTGAGAAGGGCCTTGTAACTGCGCAGTTCGCAAGGCCATATCGGCTTCTGACATAATTTGATAAGGTACTTGCTCAGCACCAAAATAACTGATGCCGATGTGGACAAACTCTTCTTGATTAATCCCAACTGGCGTCACCACAGTTTGTAAGTTTTTTAACAACCGTTCGGTTAACTTTTCTACTTCTTGTATAAATACGCCAGGTAATAGCACTGATAATTCATACTCACTGTGTCGAGCTAAAAAATAACTTGGTTGACCTTGCAATCTTTGTTTCGTGACTTGAATTAACGTTGATAAAAGCACCATAGCTTGCTGATAACCATATAACTTATGGACTAGCTCTAGCTCTTTAAATTGAATTAAAAGTACCGCACCTTGGGCATCCTCCTCCTTAACAAACGCCTGTAAGCGATTATCGAAAAAGGCTCGGTTACCAATACGGGTTTCTTGATCAAGTAAAGCACTGGCTCGAATATTTTGATCCCAAGCAACATCACTCGTCATATTTTCATGCATACGTCGCTGTAATTGATGAATAGCGAGGCTAATGGTATCGCGTTCTTGTGTTGAACCATAAACGTTCAATTCACTGGCACCGCCCTGAATTACCGCGAGGTGCGCCCAACTTTCTATTCGCTGTAAAGGTTTAAGGCTTATGCGCAATTGTTGCTTAAACGTCTTACCTAGCACTAGACCAAGGATTATTAACACTACGGTAAATAAAAGCAGTAATGGTGAAGTAAATACCACAAAGGAAGGGGGGTGAAAACTGAGGTACCAACGAGTGTTCTTAATAGCAAGTTGACGAGAATTGTTATCTTGAGCCAACACTAATTGAGCAGAAAATGGACTCGTTAGTAATGGTTCATTGGCATAATGAATCAGTTGTTGATCCGTTAACGCTAAGGACTCAAGTGCTAAACGCTGACTATCCTGCGCTTGATATACCGCTAGTATTGCAACAGAGCACACTGATATATAAACGACTGTTAGGGCAATGAACAGCATTTTTATAGTATTTTTTTCTATGAGTTTAGCCGTTGACAACATGAGCACTCCATCGCTGAGCGAGTCGTTTATTAACGTATCACTTAATAAGTTATGTTACGTTTTATCTAACCCTAGTGTAGCCGACAAATAGCGTTAAATATTTTTAATTACCCAACGTCAGCCTTATTTCTCTTAGTCAAGCTGACCATCACTTTGCTTAGTAATCTTAACTCACATAAGCGGCAAATACTTTCAGACTGCCTTTTGGTATAAAAAAACCCTGAATTCATTGCTGAATTCAGGGTTTTCAAGATACGATTACTTGAAGCGATTAAGCTTCAGCAATAACAATAACTTTAATTGTTGTATCTACATCGTTGTGCACGTGAATAACGATATCGAATTCACCTGTTTCACGAATGCTACCTAAAGGTAAACGTACTTCAGCTTTAACCACTTCAACACCAGCTTCAGTGATTGCATCAGCAATATCACGCGTACCAATTGAACCGAATAATTTACCTTCCTCACCCGCTTTAGAAGCGATAGTAATTTCAGCTAATTCAGTTAATTTAGCAGCACGTGCTTCTGCAGCAGTTAGTTGCTCAGCTAGTTTTTTCTCTAAATCAGCACGACGAGCTTCAAAGTGCTCAACGTTTGCTTTAGAGGCAAAAACAGCTTTACCTTTTGGTAATAAAAAGTTACGAGCGTAACCAGATTTAACTGTTACCTTGTCACCAAGACCGCCTAATTTGGCGATTTTATCAAGAAGAATTACTTCCATTTTCAAAACCCCTTATTAGGTTACTTATGTAAATCAGTATATGGTAATAATGCTAAGTAACGAGCACGCTTGATCGCACGACCAAGTTGACGTTGATATTTAGCACTTGTACCAGTAATACGGCTAGGAA
>JBFJQB010000131.1:0-8517 GCA_041616855.1 Cognaticolwellia sp.
ATCAAGATTAAACACTTGATAGCTTTTCGCTAAAAACAGCTTCACAATACTTAAGCCAATTCCTGAACTGCCGCCGGTAACCACACATACTTTTTTCATAGCACTCATACATTAATCATTTTTATTAAATAATATCGCGTCAGCGTACTAAACACCAAAGCATTAAATTTTTACTAAAAGCTGCCCGTTTATTTGACTGACAGCTTTATTTTAACTATTGCTGGCCTAATTCAACCAATACCGCGGTATACATTTTTAAGTTCAAAACAAACTGCGCCATGGTAATAAACTCATGCTCTGAGTGCCCGGTGTATTCGGTGTTGGGCATTGACGGGCCAAAACTGACCGCATTAGGGAACAAACGCGAATTGGTGCCGCCGCCAATTGCAATCGGTTTAGCGCCTTTAATGCCGGTAAAGTGGCTAAAAACTGCTAATAAGGTATCAACATGTGGCGCATCTTTTTGTACAAATGGGTCGCCAATGTAATGCTCTAGCTCTTTAACATCGGCGTCAAACTTATGGTTCCAGCTTTGCACCGCTTGATGTATTTCTTCGCTAAGTTGTTGCTTGGTTTTCCCTTGGGGTCGACGTAAGTTAATGTTTAATTCAATGCTATTGTCATGTTGCTTAATCACGGTTGGTGATACGGTCATCGCGCCCATAAAGTCATCTTGATAAGCGATGTTGCCGAACTTTTTACCTTCCAAACCTAGGCCGATATTATCATTAATAAAGTTAACCAAGGTGCCTGGGCCGTTATTTAGCCAACGTGTACTCGACAATAAATCGGCTAAGTAGGGAATAGCATTAACGCCATCATCAGGTTTTGAGGAGTGCGCAGATTTTCCCAAAGCCTTAATCGTTAAGCTACTGTCTTTTAATTCAAAATCAAAGCTAATCCCTTGGTAACTGCGGGCCTTACGCATTAATCGTTGTAGTAACACAACATTGGCATTTTCAATGGTGGTACTGGCATCTTCGGGAATTTGGCTGCCAAAAAAACCACCACTAAAGGCACTAATATAAGGAGATATAGTGGGCTTTTCTTGCTTGTTAAACACTAACTTTATGGTGCCGTAACCTTTTTCTGCGGTAACCACAGGATATTCGGCATCTAGGGTAATATTGGTTTGGGGCAATTGATGGGTTTTTATATAGGATTTTAATGGCTCCCAATCCGACTCTTCTGCCATGTACACATATAATTCAATGCGCTTGTTAAGTGCTATGTTTTTATCTTTGATGGCTTTCATCGCATACAAAGCACTTGAAATGGGCCCTTTATCATCTTCGGTACCACGACCAATTAAGCGTCCAGGTTCTGTACTGGTATCGAGTTCAAAAGGTGATTTCTGCCATTTGGTTGGATTAACCGGCTGAACATCACCGTGAGTGATAATGCCAACACGCTCTTTTTGGCTACCTAAACCGATGACCACCACATAACCGTCATCGCTATAATCTAACCCGAGTGCTTGTGCTTGTTTTTTCAGTTCCGCTTTAAAGGCAAGGTGAGCAGGATTATCATCAACCGATACGCCGTCTAATGCTACGGTATTGTGTTTCACTAGCGCACGAAGGCTTTCAACCATGTCATCTTGATATGTTGCGACTGCATAATCAGCGGTTGTTTGTGCTACTTGACTTACAGCGGGGCTTTTCGCGTTAGCTGATGGGCTTATGGTTAACGCGATAAGTGACGTGGTAATGATGGTTGCAGATAAAAGTGCAAGTTTTTTCAGCAAAAGATGCTCCTGAAGTTAGCTGTTAAGGAATATTCAGGGCTATAGTAGCGTAAGTGAAATTGATCTGACATACCTCGATGGTATAAATTGCGAACAAGGCTGTTAAGCCTTGAATTGGCAGCAAATTTATTAAACTTTCTATTCGCGTATTCTCTTTGGTTTTGGGCTTTTATATGACAAAATATAGCGCTTGTTTATCACCACATTGAACTTGCTCGAACTTGTTTTAAGTTTAGCTATGCACCTATTTCTTCTGCGGTTCATGATATGTTTTGGTGATAAAAATTATTTTGCCCGCAAGTTAAACTGCGTTTACTGCCTGTGAATAGTATTGACAGACGTGTCGTGAACATGAAATCGCGACAATATTCTTATATTAGGAAAGCTTTATGAAATTAATCCCTTGGTTTATTGCTGTTGTTATTGCCGCTGTTTTAGTTGCTGGACTGTTTTTGTATAAAGCGTCATTGTCGAGCGAACAGTCAATGCAATCAGGCCCTGAGCCAAGTGTAAAAGTGCAAGCTTTTCGAACTAAAAATAGCCTTTACCAAAAACAACTGTCGGTTATTGGTGAAGGGCAGGCAGTAAAATATATCACCTTGAAAAATGAACTCGCTGGTAAGGTGACAAAGCTTAATATGGCCTCAGGCGAGTTGGTTAAAAAAGGCCAACTGTTAATTACTTTAGATCATAGTGAAGAGTTAGCATTATTGGCCTCAGCCAACGCCACGACGAAATTAAAAGAACAAACCCTTAAGCGTTTTAAAAAGTTAGAGAAAGACAATCGGATCAGTCAAGAAAATGTCGACTTAGCCGAGGCAGAATATAGTATTGCCATTGCTAACACCTCACGTTTAGAAGCAATGGTGGCGAAAAAAGTGATTAACGCGCCCTTTGATGCCCGTGTAGGTATCCACAATATTAATGTTGGGCAGTTCCTCGATAGTAACACTGAAATTACCGACTTAATTGGCGTAGAAGATTACATTTGGGTAGATTTTAAAGTGCCGCAAACCTATGGACAATTATCGTTAAACACCAGCGTTGAAGTGACCATTAATGATACGGCGACTTCGCTAGAGGTTACAACTAAAGCGAGCATCAACTCGGTGGAATCGTTATACAGCAAAGACTCTCGTCAACTTAAATATCGCGCGAAAGTTCCAAATTCAACATTAAACATTAAACCGAACCAGTTGGTAAAAGTTGCTGTGCCCATTAAAGAAGCAAAATCAGTGATCACAGTGCCAAGCTTAGCTATTGTTCGTGATCAACTCGGTGAGTATGTTTTTAAACTGATTAAAGATGACCAAGGTGACTATCGAGCGAGCAGAGTCAAAGTTGTTTTAGGTGATAGGGTGAACGAGCATGTGGTGGTCAGTGAAGGGCTAAACGCAGATGACTTGATCGCGGCTAAAGGCGCATTTAAATTGCGCCAAGGGCTAAAAACGCAATTCGATCTCGATAATCTGGGCGAATAGGAATACTCATGCTAAAAGATCTATCTACTTCAAGCCGTTTAATGGATGTATTTGTTCGCAAGCCTGTAGTTTCTACGGTATTGTCCGTTTTTATTTGTTTAGTCGGTTTATGGGCCGTTAATGCCATTTCGGTATTACAATTTCCAAAAATTGAAGGCGCTTCGCTAGAAATAACCACACAATATACGGGTGCATCAGCTGCTGTGGTCAAAGGTTTTGTTACTGACCCTGTAGAGCGAGTTGCTTCAACGGTGCCGGGGGTAGATTTTGTCGAATCAAGTACGAGCTCAGGGCAAAGTAAAGTAACGGCATGGCTTAAGCTCAATGAAAACAGTACCGACGCCTTGTCTGAGCTAAATACTCGTCTTAACCAAATTAAGTTTGAATTACCCCCCGGCGCTGAAGACCCTTTTGTCACCGTTACCAGAACCGATAGACCATTTGCCGTATTTTACCTGAACGTGGTTTCACAAGGCTCAACACTGGCGCAAATTACCGATTATCTTACCCGAGAAATCAACCCGATTATTAATAATATTGAAGGGGTGCAAAAGGTTGGAACAGAAGGTGCGAGAACACCAGCAATGCGAGTTTGGCTCGATGCTGACAGGTTGAATGTTTTCAATGTCAGTGCCGATGAAGTTTATCAAGCCTTAGCCGATAACAACCGGATTTCCACTTTAGGTTATGCTGAAAATGAACAGCAAAAAATTGATATTATTGCCAATACCCAAATGGCATCGGTGAGTGAATTTGAAGAGCTAATCATCAAGCAAAGTGATGACGCTTTAGTGTACTTAAAGGACGTAGCTCGTGTGGAATATAGCGCAGAAGAAGCCATGGCGACTGCGCGTTTTAATGGAAAAGATACCGTCTATATTTCAGTTTGGCCATTACCTGGCGCCAATGAAATTGCCATTGGCGATAAGCTCTACAAAGTGCTCGATGAGATTAATGCTACATCACCACATATTAAAATAGATATTGCCTACGACGGCACTCTTTATATGCGAGATGCGCTACAAGAAATTGTCACGACGCTGATGGAAACCATTGTGCTAGTTGGCATCGTGGTTGTGCTGTTAATGGGCTCATTTCGAGCGGCATTAGTCCCTTTAGTCACTATTCCTATTTCAATTTTAGGCGCTATTGCGGCTATTTGGTTAATGGGCTTTAGTTTGAACTTGCTGACGGTGCTGGCCATTGTTTTATCGGTTGGCTTGGTGGTTGATGATGCGATTGTTGTGGTTGAAAATGTGGCTCGACATATGCGGGCCGGTGTACCGCGAATTCAAGCGGCATTGATGAGTTCTCGTCAATTACTGGTACCTATTATTTCTATGACCTTAACTTTAGCGGTTGTTTATATCCCGATTGGCTTTTTATCGGGGTTAACTGGGGTTTTATTTAAAGAGTTTGCCTTTACCTTGGCTATTGCTGTGCTTATTTCTGGGCTGGTTGCCATTACACTATCACCGATAATGAGCGCCTATGTTTCAAGTGAGGGCGGTAAAGAAAGTAAGTTAACGGTCAAAGTGAACCATGCCTTTGAGCATTTACAACATTTTTATGGTCGATTATTGGCCATGACCTTTCGCTGGCAAGGGCAATTACTTTTTCTCGCCATTATTGTTTCGTTATTGGTTGTGCCTTTTTATCACATGTCAGCAAAAGAGTTAGCGCCGACCGAAGATCAAAGCAGCGTTTTCATTATTGTGCAATCACCGCCGGATGCATCATTGCAATACAGTGAAGATAATGTGGTCAGTGTCGGTAATGCGCTACTGGAAACACCAGGTAGCAAAGAGCTATGGCAGATCATTTTCAGTAGTGGTGGTTTTAGCGGTCTTGAGTTTGAAGGTAACGATAAACGCGAAAATAGCATACAAGCTATGCTACCTGAAGTTTATGGCCGTTTGCAGAACTCTGAAGGCTTGAATTTGTTACCTATTTTACCTTCCCCCTTACCTACGGCAGGGCAGTTTGATGTTGAGTTGGTGGTTAAGTCTTCTTCACCCTACAGTGAAATGAAATTGTACGCTGATCAACTGGTGGGGGCGGCATTTCAAAGTGGACAATTTCTTTATGCTGATACGGATTTAAAAATTGATTTACCACAAATTGAATTAAAACTAGACCGAGAAAAAATTGCCGATTTAGGCATGAGTGTTGCCAATGTTAGCAGTCAGTTATCGACTTACCTTTCCAGTAATTATGTGAATCGTTTCGATGCCAACGGCAAGGCGTATCGGGTTATCCCTATGGTGGCTGATAATATTACTAAGCAGCCAGAAAAAATACTAAACCTATCCGTAAAAACGCCATCTGGTACTTTGGTACCCGTGTCGGCATTTACGGAAATTAAATATCGCACCGTGCCCAGAACCTTAGGCTCATTTGGTCAACAAAAATCATTTAGGATCTTTGGCGGGGTATTACCTGGTGTCACTAAAGAGCAAGCCTTGCAAACCCTAGAGTCAGCAGCGGCTACTATTTTACCTTATAACTATAACCTAGATTATGCGGGAGAATCGCGCCAAATTAGAACCGAAGGCAATAGCTTACTTACTGTCATGGCCATCTCTTTAATTATCGTATTTTTAGTGTTGGCGATACAGTTTAATAGTTATCGTGACCCGTTAGTAATATTACTTGGCTGTGTGCCATTAGCATTATCGGGAGCATTGTTGCTGCCATTTTTAGAGCTAACTACAATTAATATTTATTCACAAATCGGTTTAGTGACCCTGGTTGGATTGATTGCGAAAAACGGTATTTTAATTGTCGAATTTGCTAATCATTTACAAGCAGAAGGCAAAAGTAAATTTGACGCCGTTATTGAGTCAGCCACCACCCGTTTACGACCGATTCTAATGACTTCGGCGGCAACCATTTTGGGGCACTTTCCACTAGTTTTAGTGACAGGTGCCGGTGCAGAGGCGCGAAATAGCATTGGTATTATCTTGGTTGCGGGTATGGCCATTGGTACGTTTTTTACGTTATTTGTTTTACCGGTATTTTATTTGTGGTTAGCAGAAAATCGTCATGAAGCAAAAGATGACGAAGTTGCAACTGACCCATTAGCCGTTGAATGCCCCTAAAGCGTGCTAACCTAAGTAGTGCAGCTAACTATTTTAACCTATGTTGAAATTAACGCTTTAGCATAGGGGGCGGGTTAGGACTATGTTCGCTCATATATTATTAGTGTACTCGGGCCTTTTCCCGAGCACTGTTTTTAAAGCGAAAAGCGAAAAGCAAAACGTAAGTCTTTTCGTATTGATAATTAATTAAAAAGGATATTAAATGTTTAGTCATATCATGATAGGTGCAAACGACGTACAAGCATCAAAAATTTTTACGATGCTATTTTAGCTGAGCTTGGTCATAAGCCAGGTGTTATGGATGAAAAAGGTCGCTGTTTCTATTTCACTGACAGCGGAATTTTAGCGTTAACTAAACCCATAAATGGCGAAAAAGCTAGCCATGGTAATGGCACTACCATCGGTTTTGCCGCGGCATCGCCTGAGCAAGCTGATGCGTGGCATAATGCTGGTATTGTTAACGGTGGCGTTTCCTGTGAAGATGCCCCGGGTGTGCGGGAAGCTCCAATCGGTAAACTATATCTTGCATATCTTCTTGATCCATCAGGTAATAAAATTTGTGCTCTGCACCGTGTCGAGTAATTAATACTTGCTAGAAGTAAGTATGAGTACCTGCAAGGAAATGGCTAAGTGATCGACACTTGGCCATTTTTTATGCGCTATGGCAAGTGGATACTGTGATTAGCGAGAGATAAATAAGTTATCGAACTGGTTATAGGTTAGGGTATTTAAACGAGGGCTAGCACGCAAAAGCAAATTATTTACTATCAACCATGGGGTGTTAGAGACTGGCAAATACCTCGTCTATAGTTAGTCATAGTTTAAACAAAACAAATTAAAGCTATTGGCACTGCCCATTAAGACTGATGGCATTTTAGAGGAGCGAAGTTATGCAAGGTTATCGCATAGAGAGTGATTCTTTTGGCGAACTACAAGTCCCTAAAGATAAATATTATGGCGCACAAACGGCTCGGTCATTGATTAATTTTGCCATCGGTGAGGAAACCATGCCTAAGCCATTAATTCGCGCTTTAGGCATTGTTAAACAGTCGGCCGCAAAAGTGAATATGGACTTAGGCTTGCTGGAGCCAGAGCATGCTAACGCGATAATAACAGCAGCAGCTGAAGTGATGACAGGGCAGCTTGATGAGCATTTTCCACTGTCGGTTTGGCAAACGGGCTCGGGCACGCAAAGTAATATGAATTGCAATGAAGTGATCTCAAATCGGGCGATAGAAATACTCGGTGGTGTCATTGGTAGTAAAGCGCCGATTCATCCAAATGACCATTGTAATATGGGGCAATCGTCAAATGACACTTTTCCAACCGCTATGCATATTGCGGCAGTTGAGGAAATAAAGCACAGCTTGTTACCCAGTTTAATTAACTTTCGTGCGGCGTTAGCTGATAAGACTGAAGCATTTGAAGCCTTGATTAAAATTGGTCGCACTCATATGCAAGATGCCACACCTTTAACACTGGGTCAGGAGTTTTCTGGCTATCATGCCCAAATTGATCATGCCATTTGTCGGGCTGAAGCGGTTTTACCTGCACTATATCCATTAGCACAAGGCGGCACTGCCGTTGGGACGGGACTTAATACCGCTAAAAGCTTTGATATAAAGTTCGCAGAGCAAGTAGCACAAGTAACTAAACTACCGTTTAAAACCGCAGAGAATAAATTTGAAGCACTGGCAGCCCATGATGCTTTAGTTGAAGTCAGTGGAGCATTAAATACTATTGCTGTCAGCGTGATGAAAATCGCCAATGATATACGATTGTTAGGCTCTGGTCCTCGTTGTGGAATAGGCGAAATTAGCTTGCCGGAAAATGAGCCCGGCTCTTCAATTATGCCAGGCAAGGTTAATCCAACCCAGTGTGAAGCGTTAACCATGATCGCAGCTCAGGTGATGGGCAATCATGTCACCATTTCAGTGGCGGGTTCAAATGGCCACTTTGAACTCAATGTATTTAAACCAGTGATGATATATAACTTATTGCAATCGATACGGTTATTAGCCGATGGTTGCCAGAGTTTTACCGAATATTGCATCAAGGGCATCACTGCTAACGAAGCACGTATTGCCAAGTTACGAGATGAGTCATTAATGTTAGTGACAGCTTTAAACCCACATATCGGTTACGATAATGCCACTAAAATAGCAAAAAAAGCCCATCAAGATGGCAG
>JBFJQB010000132.1:0-8324 GCA_041616855.1 Cognaticolwellia sp.
ATGATGTTGATGGTGTCCCAAGCACTGGCACCAGTGAATTTACCGATTACATTTATAATTACGCAGATGACAATTTGTATTTAACTGGTAACTTTTTTGATGGTAGTAATTACCAGCCATTTGCTACTCGGGTTCTTCTTGGTGGTAGCCTAGATACCAGTTATGACACTGATGGCTATCAAGTCGTCGATTATTCTGGTAACAATGCCTATGCATTGGCAATGAGTTTGGATGACGATCAAACTGTTTGGCTGCCTGGTTATGTTGAATCAGGCACGGATAAAAACATGATAATCAGCTCTATCGATGTCAACGGTTTGCTAAATACCACTAATGATTTTGTAAGTGGTAAAAACACTCTAACGCATTCGAGTTTGGCATCAGATGATAGAGTCGCTGAGGTTATCCAGATTCAAGATATTGCTCAACAGGGAAAATTCTTAGTCGCGTCTACTGCTGATGATGGCAGCAATAAACATATCATTTTGACAAGATTCACCAGTGCCGGGTTATTAGATACGACTTTTGATACTGACGGCCACAAGCAACTGCAAATTAGCAGTACAACTACAAGCGCAGAAGTGAAAGGACTGTTTGAATTAGCCGATGGCAACTATATTGTCTATGGTAATGTTACTGAAGGCTTGGTTGGTAACGGTTTTGTCGCACGTATTGACCAAAATGGTGTTTTAGATGCAACATTCGCAACTAACGGCATTTATACTACCGCTGCAATAGGGGCGGATAATATTCACTTTAACCAAGTAAAAGCCGATAGTACGGGCAATTTAATTGCCGTTGGAAATTATGATGATGGCAGTAAAAGTGCCTTGGTTCTACGCTTAACGTCGACAGGCTCACTTGATGACTCCTTTAACTTAGGGTTACTTCCTGGCAGTCCAGGCTATATTATTGGGGCAAATACCGATGATTATTTCACCGTATTGATTGACCTCACTAATAATGACATTTTTGCTGGCGGTAATCGTAACACTGGTAGCCAAGATATGTTATTGGTTAAGTACTCTATGGTAGGGGGAAAAGTCCTCGCTTTCGCTAATGCCGGTGAGTTGATTGTCGATATCACGGGTGGCGATGATAACGTCGAGTTCTTAGGGTTTGATACCAGTAAAAATAATGTCTATATGGTGGGTAATGATATTGGCTCTCCCAACTATGTTGGGGTTGTCAAAACATCATCCACAACCGGAGTGTTAGATAGCAGCTTTTCAAGTGACGGCAAAGTGAGTTTGAGCATGGCAACCCTTGCCGACTCTGGTATGACAAACGCCGCCATTGATACAAACGACAACATAGTTGTTGTGGGTTATGGTGATGCGATACTCGGAGAAAATAAACATATGATTGCGCGAGTAACAGCTTCAGGAAATTTAGATAGTAGCTTCGACGCTAATGGTTATGCAAGAGTGACTACCTGTTCTAATAACGCAAAATTAGAGTCAGTTATATTGCTTGATAACAGTACCTTTATTGTGGCTGGGCAATGTGATGTCGGTGGCGCAGAGAATAACAATATTGACGTCAGTAAATACATATTGAATTAATTTATTAGCAACCATAAGAGACTTTATGAAAGTAGAATTCTACGGTGTTCGGGGCTCGACCCCAACACCGGGTAGAAATACTGTGTTATTCGGCGGTAATACCTCATGCACATATGTTTGGTTGCAAAGCGGCCAAGGTGTGGCTTTAGATGCCGGGACTGGCATTATCGCGTTGGGTGAGAAGCTAATTAAAACTGCCGAGCCGATCACGATATTGTTGACACATAACCACTGGGATCATATTCAAGGCTTTCCATATTTTCGGCCGATATATCAAGCCAAAAGAAAAATAGCTATCGTGCCCGGTGCGGTAGAATATGATGATAAAAACGCAATTTTAACGCAAATGTCAGGGTCTAACCATCCGGTTAAATATCAGCAATTACCGGCAGACATAAGTATTGATGAAGATAAAGCTTTGCAGCCTTCGTTTGAAATCCCTGGTTTTACCGTCCACACCCAGCGCTTAAATCATCCCGATGGCGGCACGGCATATTGTTTAACCGCAGCAGGTAAAAAAGTTGCTTATGTTGCTGATAACGAATTAAATTCTCCGGATAATATGAACACCACTTGGCAGCAATGGCTCGATTTTATTGCCGACGCTGATATGCTGATCCATGATGCTCAATACAATGAAAACGACCTGCCTTTGAAGTTAGGTTGGGGGCATAGTACGTTTTCAGAGGTGGCACGTTTGGCATGTGAAGCCAAGGTGAAAAATTTATATATCATTAGTCACGACCCCGGCCGAACTGATGATGAGTTATTAGCAGAAGAGCAGCAACTGCAAACACAGTACCGAGGTAAGCTTAATGTTTATTGCGCGCGCGAAGGTACCGTGGTGGATTTGGCCCAGGAATAAATGTTAACTAACCTACGCTCGAGAAGCTTTGTTGTCGGTATCGTTATTACATTATTAGTGATTGGCTTAAATTATGTCAGTGTCGAAAATGTGCAAAAACTACTGCAACGCGTTGAAGGTATTTTATATGATGCCCGTTTATTAGCGACCCTGCCTGAGCAAGAGCGAGAGTTCGACGAACAAGTTATTATTATCGATATTGATGAGAAAAGTATGCGAGAACAAGGACGCCACCCTTGGAGTCGCAGTAAAGTCAGTGATCTTGTCAATAAATTAATGGACGCGGGGGTGGTGGTCGTTGCCTTTGATGTTTTTTTTGCTGAGCCAGAGCGCAATCCGGTTCAGGTCGTTTTAGAAAACAATAGCCACCTTGACCCACAATCTCGTCAGCAAATACAAACACTTGCTGATTCGGTTGATTTTGATCAAGAGTTTGCTGATACCCTGAGCAATTCAGAAGTGGTGCTCGGGTTTTTATTTGACGATAGCGCCCAAACCGCAGGCCAACTGCCTGACAGTGTTATCGAATGGAATAATAGTGCTGGGCAAATATCAGAAATAGCGAGCTTTAACAATGTATTGGGCAATATTGCAGCCTTGCAATCTGCCGCCACCGGTGCAGGCTTTATTAACTCTGTACCTGAAAGTGATGGTTTTATCAGAAAAGCATCGCTGGTGCTTAATTATCAAGGGCAGTTGTATCCGTCTTTAGCGCTAGAGGCCGCGAGAGTTTATACCTTATCTGATCGTATTCAAGCTAAAAGCAAAGCAACCACGAGTCGAACGTGGTTGCAAGGGTTAAGCTTTGGTAATCACTTCATTCCGACCAATGAAAAAGGTCAAATATTTATCCCCTATAAAGGCCGCAAACATAGTTTTCCTTATATTTCTGCCACCGATGTTTTAAATGAGCGTGTAGATCCGGCGTTATTAGATGGCGCAGTCGCTTTTATCGGCACATCAGCGGTCGGGCTTGCTGATTTAAGAACAACCTCGGTAGGTGTGCAGTATCCTGGGGTGGAAGTGCATGCCAATGTTTTTGAGGGCCTTATTCACCCCGAAATATTGCCGGTAGAGCTCGATGTCACTTTAGCGATTGTTTTTACCTTATTGTTGGTAACTGGGTTTACCTTAGCTATTTTGATGGCGAAACAAGGGCCGATAAGAATATTAATGCTTTGCTTGGTAAGTTTTACCCTGCATGTGGGGTTGAATTGGTATTGTTGGTGGGCGCTGAAAATAAGCCTGCCGTTATTTCAAATACTGTTATTGATCACCTTATTAACCGTTTATTATGGCGGGGTTGGCTTTTTGTCCGAAAATGCGACCCGTAAGAAAATAAAAAGTATGTTTGATCAATACGTACCGCCTGCCTATATCGAAAAGTTAATCCACTCAGCAAAAGGCGTGGAATTAAAAACAGAGCGCAGAGAAATGTCGGTGCTATTTGCTGATATTAGAAACTTTACCACCTTGTCTGAGCAATTCTCTCCAGAAGAATTAAGCGATTTTCTTAAAGAGTACTTAACTGAAGCGACCAGTATTATTTTTGACAATAAAGGCACCATAGATAAATACGTCGGTGATATGGTCATGGCCTTATGGAATGCGCCTTTAGAAGATAAAAATCATGCCGTTAATGCGGTGAAGAGTGCCTTGAAATTAATCACCTTAACGGATGAGCTTAGTCAACGTTTTGTGAAAAAAAATTGGCCAGAAATTCGCGTTGGCATTGGTATCAGCACCGGCGAAATGGTAGTGGGAGATATGGGCTCAACCTATCGTAAAGCTTACACTGTGCTGGGGGATGCGGTTAATTTAGGCGCGAGAATTGAATCGTTGACAAAATACTATGGTGTCGATATTTTAGTTTCTAGTGATACCTATAAAGAGATTGTCAAACAAGGTGTTATCTGTCGAAAAATTGATAGAATAAAGGTGAAAGGCAAGCTACATGCGGTAGAAATATATCAACCGATAGGCTTTGAGTCTGAGGTAAGTGAAAACATTAAAGCCGATGTGTTGTTGCATGAAATTGCCATTGAAAAATATCTTAGTGGTGATTGGTTCCAAGCGTTGGATTTGTTTAAACAATTGCAAGAAAACGCTCATTTACCGACAAAAGTGTATAGTATCTATAGTGAACGAATCGCTAACCTGGTTGGGAAAGCCGACGCAAATGATTGGGATGGTATTTATACCCATGAAACTAAGTAACTTATTATGATAAATAATTCATCACAGCATTCTGCTTTTGAGCATCTGTTAAATATCAGTATTCAATTAAGTAAAGAAGTTAATACTGATCTGTTAATGGAAAAAATACTGTTGGCGGCCGTTGAGGTTGCGAACGCCGATGCGGGTTCTATTTATTTGGTTAATGCTAAGCAGGAATTGGAATTTCGCACTATTTACAACAAAAGTTTGAACCTGCACCTTGGCGGTAGTTCTAGCTCTCCGATTAGCTTTCCGGGTGTGCCATTATTTATTAATGGCGAGCCAAATCGTTCAGCAATCGTTGCCCACGCCGCTAATAACGGTGAAGTGATCAATATCGATGATGTCTATGCGGCACTGCCCTTTGACTTTAGCGCTGCGAGAAAAATGGATAACAAAACCGGCTATCGGACCAAGTCGATGTTAACCTTTCCACTGCAAGATCATACTGGCGACATTATCGGCGTTATTCAGTTGATTAATGCGATGGATGATGAAGAAATTATCAGCTTCTCTGAACAAGTTCAGCAACAAATACTCTCTTTTGCCGCTTTAGGCGCTATTGCCCTCACCAATAGGGCGCTTATTTCAAACATGGAAAAACTGTTTGAGTCATTTGCGAAAACAATCGCGGCGGCGATCGATGCAAAATCTGCGCATACCGGTGGCCATTGTAAACGTGTGCCAGAGCTGACGTTAATGATTGCAGATGCGGTAAGTGCTTATGATGAAGGACCACTAGCTTCATTTAAACTTTCTGCACAAGAGCGCCATCAACTCAGTATTGCGGGTTGGTTGCATGACTGCGGCAAAATTGCCACGCCCGATCATGTTATGGAGAAATCAAGAAAGCTCGAAACCATCTTTGACAGAATTCACTATGTTACCGCTAAACTAGAAATTGTGAAGCGGGATATCGATCTTAAATATCAA
Organism: Cognaticolwellia sp.; assembly: GCA_041616855.1. Classification (GTDB taxonomy): domain Bacteria; phylum Pseudomonadota; class Gammaproteobacteria; order Enterobacterales; family Alteromonadaceae; genus Cognaticolwellia. The sequence goes on from JBFJQB010000132.1 coordinate 5,581, forward strand.
GAACAAATGATCAGCGCTTTAAAAGCAAACAAAAAGATCCGAGTTGAACAATTAGAGCGTGAACGAGTGGTTGCGCAAAAGCAGTTAAAATTAGATACGGCATTTTTGCAGAAAGTGAACGTTGGTGGTGAATTTTTATCTGACATACAAGAACGCAATATTCAAACGATTGCCAAGCGCTATAAAATATTTATCGAGAATGTAGAACAGCCGCTGTTATCTCAAGATGAACTAACTAACTTAAGTATCAAGCGCGGCACCTTAAATAATGAAGAAAGAAACATCATTAAAAAACATATGGATGTAACCTTAGATATTCTTGAAGCCTTACCTTTCCCCAAACATTTATCAAACGTCGCAGAATATGCTTTAGGGCACCATGAGACGATGGATGGTAAAGGTTACCCTAGAGGTTTAACGAAAGAGCAAATGTCGGTGCCAGCAAGGTTGATGGCGCTAGCAGATATTTTTGAAGCGTTATCTGCCGCCGATAGACCCTATAAGAGCGCAAAACCGGTTAGTGAATGTTTAAAAATCATGAGCAATATGGTAAGAAACAATCATCTAGATGGCGATTTATTTACTATTTTTGTTCGTTCTAAAGTTTATGAGCAATACATTCATACCTTTGCCGACCCTAGACAGCTTGATGATTTTGATGTTGATGCCCTTTTAAGTGATTTTTAACTCAGTTAAACTCCAGTTTTCTTGTGCTCATGGTTTTCAAGGTTAGCTCTATTTTTCTTTCTCATTAAGGATGCTCATTGCTTAACAATCACAGCCATTACGCTCTGCTTGAGCACTACCTTAATCATAGTGACACTCTTGCTTGGGTGCTGGTGACTATTGTCAATAAGGCGGGCTCAAGTTACCGCTCACCGGGTGCTATTATGCTAGTCAATAGCTTAGGGCAATCACATGGTTTAGTGAGTGGCGGTTGTTTGGAAGCTAATATTGTTTTGCATGCAAAAAAAGTATTTGATAGCCAACAAGCGCATTATGTTGAGTATGATATGCGTGAAGAAGATGGTTATGCCGCCGATTTAGGTGTCGGATGTAAAGGAAAAATAGGGGTGTTATTACAATATATAACCCCAGAACATCAAGGTTTGTTGAAGAAACTTTTTCAGCGTATGCAAACCGGTAAACCCAGCTATTTACAACAAACATTTTTAACCGCTCAGCCTGAACAGTATAGGCTAAATGCATTGAGTTTATGTGATGACAACGCTCAGTGCATAGCAACAACTGACTCAGCACAATCCGACATCAACAGCGCAGCACTGCTTGAGATGATAAAAGACGATAAAGCTCACCGCACCATTGAGATTGATGGGACGGAACTCTCATACAGTAAAATATCACCCCCAACAAATTTATGGGTTTTTGGCGGCGGCTCAGATGCGCTGCCATTAGTTACCATGGCGGCGCAAATGGGTTGGCGAGTCACGGTTGTTGATCATCGCCCCAGTTATGCTCGTGCCAGTAGCTTTAAAGATGCCACTAATATTTTCAGAGTTCATCCTGATGACTTTGCCGAAACAGCGCAATTGCATTCCCTTGATGCTGCGGTATTGATGACGCACAATTTACAGTTGGACGCAGCGTGGTTAAAGCAATTACATGCGTATAATCGAGCAAGGTATATAGGCTTACTCGGGCCGCTTGAACGCCGAGGTAATGTTGAGTCACTGGCCAATATTCCGGATAAAAATTGGTTAATACGTCATGTTAACGGGCCTGCAGGTCTAGATATTGGTGGAGACTTACCTGAGTCGATTGCCTTGTCAATTTTAGCGCAATGCCATAGTGTGCTTCACAATCGCAGCGCTTTAGCGTTATCGGGTAAGTTTATCAATAACTAACGCGGGTTGAGTGAGCCTTTTTGAAGCTCTGAGTCGATCCGCCTTGCTAAAATTGTGCAAATCGCGATAATAGCCTCGCCTATAATCCACTAGCTGTTAGCGAAAGAACTTACTATGCGTCTCGATAAATTTATTTGCAAAAGCACCGAGCTTACCCGCACTGAAGCGAAAAAATTGCTCAAAATGGGTAAAGTGACGGTCAACGATATTGCGATTAAAGACCCTGCAACACAAGTACATGAAAATAATTGTATTTGTATCGAGGGTGAAGAGCTGACCGCGCGTAGTTCGCGTTATATCATTTTGCATAAACCTGTTGATACCATTTGCTCAAATGTTGATGAAATATACCCGTCGTTATTACATTTGCTTGACGTCGATAGAGCGTTTGATATGCATATAGCGGGGCGCTTGGACGCAGATACTACAGGTTTAGTGTTAATTACGGATGATGGCCGTTGGTCACACAATATCATTTCGCCGAAAAAACAATGTCAGAAAGTCTATCGGGTATGGTTACGTGATCCATTAAGAGCCGATACGGCGGAAAAGTTTACCCACGGTGTGCAACTCCAAGGTGAAGCGGATTTAACCCGACCGGCTAAATTAACACAAGTTGGCGAAAAAGAAGTGTTGTTAAGCATCACCGAAGGTAAATATCATCAAGTAAAGCGCATGTTTGCTGCGGTTGGTAATAAGGTCGTGGGTTTACACCGTGAACAAATCGGGCCGATAAAGCTCGCGAATTTACCGTTAGGCCAATGGCGATATTTAACCACTGAAGAAGTTAGTGCCTTTTTATAAAGACTAAAGCTAGCAGCCAGAGGAAAGTTAAATTAACCTGCGCTAGCACTCTAAGTAAAAGTTAAAGCTAAAGTC
>JBFJQB010000133.1:0-8321 GCA_041616855.1 Cognaticolwellia sp.
GCGCTAATTAACGCTGCTAGTTTGTTTAACCCTAAAGCCATTTTAGGCCAAATATCATCCAATGCGCCATTACAAACACTATGGAAACCAGCATTGAGTGCGACAATTTTTTTATTAACGCTGTCAAATGCTTGCAGGTTGCTTAACGAGCCAAAAACTAAATTAAAATCATTGTATTGTTCTGAAGTGTTGAGCAAGTATTGTTGCGTGGTAAGCTCATCACTTTGTAACGCTTTTAACACCAAATCCCCTCGAGAGCGTTTTTTCTCATCAAAACTGCTTAGCTGGCGAAAGTTGGTTACGGCGGAAAAAGAGCCTGTAGCGTTTAACCCAAGCCAAGTACCACCGGCTTGTAAGTCTTTACCAGCCAATATTTTATGTTTTGGCCAATAATGCATATTTTCAGTAGGGCGTTGATGAAATTCATCTCGGTTAGCACAAATGATGACTGGGTAGTCTGGGTGTTGGTTAACGGCAATAAATAAAATGCACATAAGTTACCTGCTTCAAACTCGTAAAATACATCCGGTGCTTTAACTCACCTTCATCATAGGATATGGTTTGTAGTATATAAATCATACTAATTATTACGTTATTTAAGATAAAGGTAGCAGACGCTGATGTTAGCACTTCCGGTTATTGATTTAAAAAATAAAGTATCAGCTCAAGAGTGGCAACTAAGAGTAGATTTAGCGGCATGTTATCGACTCATTGCTTTACAGGGCTGGGATGATTTAATTTACACACATATTTCAGCGCGTATCCCTGATACTGAACATGTGCTGATTAATGCCTTCGGGTTACGTTTTGATGAAATAACCGCGTCGAACTTAGTAAAAATTGATATGGCTGGCAATATTGTTGATGCCGATTGTCCATTTGAATTTAACCCCGCAGGTTTTACCATTCATAGTGCTATTCACGAAGTACGTCATGATGATATTTGTGTACTGCATGTGCATTGTAATGAAGCGATAGCCGTAGCAAGTTTAGAAGAAGGTTTGTTGCCGATTAGCCAATATTCAATGTTCGCACTGGCCTCACTGAGCTATCACAACTATGAAGGTTTAGCCGTTAATGAGGACGAGAAATTACGTCTGCAACAAAACTTAGGCAATAACAACTTTATGCTGTTGCGAAGCCACGGCGCCTTAACCATGGGCAAAACTATTGGAGATGCTTTTATGCATATGTATGACTTGATCAGGGCGTGCCAAATACAAGTGCAAGTGATGTCAACGGGTATGAAGCCTATATTGGTTGAGCAAAGTATTGTTGATGGTATTAAAGCGCAAGCAAATATTGTGCATAGTGGATTAACGGGTGGGCAAAAAGCATGGCCGGCGATGTTGCGCAAAGTATATAAAATAGACCCTAGTTTTGCGCTTTGAGCGCCAATAAATTTAGGTTGTCATTTTAGCTCAGTATGAAAAGAGAACATAATGAAAGTCACTCACGTAGAAATTTTTGATATTGAATGTCCAAAACGTCCTGGCTGGAACCCAGTCTTTATTCGTGTGCATACCGATGAAGGTATTACCGGTGTCGGGGAAGCCGGTTTAGCTTATGACTGGGGGCACAGCGCTGCAGCCGCGATGCTAAAAGAGATTAGTGAAGCGATACTGATCGGGTTTAATCCTTTTAATACTGAACTATTGTGGTCGCGTATGCTACGTGAAAGCTTTTGGGGCTTAGGTGGTGGTCCTGTACTTTATTCAGCAATGAGCGCAATAGATACCGCGTTATGGGATATAAAAGGGAAAGCGCTAGGCTTGCCGGTTTATCAATTATTGGGGGGGAAAACGAATGACAAGTTACGCACTTATGCTAGCCAATTGCAGTTTGACTGGGATAAAGACGTTAATAAACTTGTTGAGCCCGCTCACTATGCCGAAGCTGCATTAAAAGCGGTAGCGCAAGGTTATGATGCAGTAAAAGTTGACCCCATTGTGTATAACCAAGATGGTAGCTCCTCTTTTGATCGCACTAAATTATTTACCCCGAAACAAATGCGCTTATTTGGCAATCGACTACGGGCAATTCGAGATGCAGTGGGAGACGATGTCGACATTATTTTTGAATCACATTCGTTAATGGGCGCGGCATCTGCGATTCAAATGGGCAAAGTTATTGAAGAAGTGGGTTGCATGTTTTATGAAGAGCCAGTCAATTACCTGAATTCGGCAGTGCATAAAAAAGTCTCTGATAACGTTAATGTGCCGATTGCCGGCGGTGAGCGGTTATATCACCGTTGGGATGTTAGGCCATATTTTGAAGCTCAAAGTATTGATGTGCTTCAGCCTGATATTGGTTTATGTGGTGGTTTTACCGAAGCTAAGAAAGTGTGCGATTATGCCGATGTTTATGATATTCGTATTCAAGCACATGTTTGCGGTGGCCCCGTGGCAACGGCAGCGTCGCTCCACCTTGAAACCGCTATCCCTAACTTTTTAATTCATGAACATCATACTTATGCTATTAAAGAGTGGAATCGTGAATTATGTTTGCAAGATCCACAGCCAGTAAATGGATTTTTTCAAGTAACTGAAACACCGGGTATTGGTATCGAACTTAATGATGAAATTGTTAAACGCTCACCTAATGTTACGGTTAATGCCTTGAAATAAATAACCCGATAGCTGTTAGCCGCTAGTTTTCAGTAAAGCGGAAGCTCAGTAAACATGAGCTTTAGCAACATAGGTATTGGTCGCAATAGCTTACTATTAAATTGCCACGACTCAATTATGTTTGTCCACCATTTTATGTTCAATATAGTGAGACCGTCATCGGCCTTATCTTGATAAAAGAAAGTACTGCAGTTTAAATGAGTAGTAATTTTATACAGAGTTAGAGGAGGTGATATTAATACTTTCGCTTATCACTAAAGGTTAACCATATATCGAGTAAAAGCAGATAATGTTAAGTGTTTCTCAGTACTCGTCGATATTAAGTGATTAAAAATTTCAGACTCACTATGTTTTCTATATTCAACCTTTTTGTTTTAGCTTAATTAATAGGCGTTCTTTTGTGCATAGCCAATAAATTATTAATAATTAAACAAATTTAGTTGACTATCGGTGCAAAAAATATTTAGATGTACTTGTAAAATTTCATGGTAAGAAATTATTACAGAGTTAATCACTTTTAAGATTAACTCTGGATTAAGTAAGCAAAAGGAATTGAATTATCACCTTATCACAACTCCTTTATTGCCTTTTATTTACTAGCTTAAAAATTAAGCTAGACCTTTAACTTATCTATAATAACTAAATAAAATACAGGGAAAATAATGAAAAAACGTCTAACTACTCTATCGGTTTTAGTCTTTGTTGCTAGTTGTGCCTCAACACAAAAGAATGCAAGTAATAACTTAGAGACAAATTTACAGCAAGGCAATACAAATGAAGCGATGAATCTAGCAATAAAAAATGCTGATTTAGATGTAGAAAAGAATGTTTTAGGTGACCAATTATGGGGAATGCAATCTGCAAGTCTTTTTCGGATGTCTAAACAATATGATAAAAGTAATACATATTTTGATTTAATTGAAGATGTCATGTATCAAGAAGATACTGAAGGTTTATTAAAAGAAGGCGGGGAGCTTGTTTTTTCTACTTTGACCAATGACACTTTTTTAGCTTATGAGCAGTCAGTATATGACTCTATTATGGTTAATACTTATAAAGCACTTAATTTTACTGTACAGGGTGATATAGCCAATGCCCGCGTTGAATGGAATAGAGCAGATGATCGGCAGAGAAGAGCTGCAGATTACTTTGCCGGTAAAATCAAAGAGAAAAAAGAAGAGTTAGCCAAAGAAGCAGCTGAAAAACAGAAAGAAAGCGGTCAAGCAGACAATACAAGCACACAAAAAACTTTATCGGAATCTGAAAAGCTTTTAGCAAAGCAAGGTGTTGATATGTCAGATTGGGAGTCATATGAAAATTATGTCAACCCATTCTCAACCTATATGCATGGTTTGTTTTTTATGCTGTCTGCTCAAGACAAATCAGATTTAAATAAAGCGATTGATAGTTTAACTCGAGTTAAAGGCATTACTAAGACTGCAGTTGCCAATGAATCCTTACATATTGCTAAAAGTTTACTTAAAAACAACTCCGCTACTGATGATAAAGTTTGGGTTGTTTTCGAAAATGGTAGAGCAATTCAAAAAGAAGAAATGCGAATAGATTTACCGGTATTCTTAGTATCAGATAATATTGCTTATACAGGAATAGCACTACCTAAGCTGAAAGAGCAAAAAGACTATTTCCCATCTTTAACGGCCAATGGCGTTAATACCGAAATTATCGCTGATATGGATAAAATTATTAAAGCTGAGTTTAAAGAAGAATTCCCGCTTATTTTAACTAGAGAAATTACTCGAACTATTGCTAAAACAATTGTTCAAAAACAATTAAACGATAACAATCCCTTATTAGGCTTAGGGGCCGGACTATTGCAAGCTGCTTCCACTAGTGCAGACTTAAGAACGTGGAGTATGTTACCAAAAAACTTCCAAGCAGCTGTTATTGATAAACCTAACAATAATCAAGTGGTATTAGAGTTAAATAGCTCTGCACCGTCTATGACTGTTGATATAAACCCAGAAAAAAAATCAATTATTTATGTGAGAGCATTTAATACGACTGTCACACCAACAATTGAAGTTATAACACTATAAATTAGGATAAAAAAATGAAAAAAACGCTCTTAATACTCGCTATTGCTAGTACTACAGCTATCTCCGGCTGTCAGTCTACTACTTATGTAGATAATAATAAAAACGATATTGTCACTATGGGTTTATCATATAAAGACTTTGATGGGGCTGCTTCTAAAGCACTAAATGACATAACTAGCAGTCCATTGCTGAATCATCCTGATGCTGCACAAGGTGGCCGCTACATTATGGCTATTTCAGATATAATTAATGATACATCACAACGAATTGATACAGATCAACTCACGAAAAAGATAAGAGTTGGCTTATTACGTAGTGGCAAGTTTTTAACAACGACAGCAATTGGCCTTAACGGTGCAGAAGATAAGATGACTGCTGATGTGAGAAAATTACAAGGATCTAAACTGGTTAATCAAGCAACCGTTAAAGGTAATGGTACTGTGATTGCTCCTGATTTTAGTTTGTCTGGAAAAATAATCCAACGTACTAATAAAATTGACCGTTCTTCTCAATTAATTGACTACTATTTTCAGTTAACCTTAACTCAGCTAGAAACAGGGTTAGCATATTGGGAAGGCGAATACCCGATATCTAAAAAAGGTAGTAATGATTCAGTTACATGGTAATTAATAATGCCCTGTTTACAGGGCATTTTTTATAAGGAATATTTAATAATGATGAATGCATATAAGGCAAGCTTGCTGGTTAGTTTACTACTGTCTTTTTCTACATACGCGCACTCCAAAACAACTGAAAACTCAAAAGAGCTTGTTGACCCAGTAATGTCAGAAGCAGTTTCTAATGGGCCTGCAGCATCAAAACAAGAAGTTGTCGAGGCTCAAACACAAGCGCCTGAAGATGCATACTCCTATGTTGAACAAAAAGCTCAAACTTTTGTTGATACTAAGCGAAGTAAATTTGCACAACAAAACAAACAAGTTTTTATGCATTTTGGCGCGGCCATTGTTTCATTAAAATCAACTGAAGCAGGTTGGAGTGATGCAAGGATTATGGCTTACCAAGAAGCCCAGCAAAAAGCTCGAGAAAACCTATTAAAACAACTCTATGTTGATGTTGCAGCGAAAACTATTCGTAGTAGCTTTAAAAGCGATAAATTACCAGAGTTTCAGCCAGAAGAAATTCAGGCGCAAAGTAAATTAGAAGCACTATTAGATAAAATAGTCGCTTTAACTGATGCCACATTAAATAGTGAGTTAAGCGAGGCAGGCATTGATCCAAGCGAATATGACGCAGCACCAGCTAGTAAACGTAAAGTCATGATGCAAAAAGCGATAACTAAATCAGTCAGAACCGCCGCTAGGGGGGATATTAGCGGTTCACAAATTATGAAAACTTATGAAAAAACCGATAAAAATGGCAATACCTCCGTTGCCGTTGTTATTGCTACCTCTAATAAAAAGAAGAATTTTTTGACCTCATTAAGGTTAAGCAAAGGAAACATCAAGCCTGAATTAAATAAAGCGAAAATATCAGTTCAAGATTACTTAGCTAAGCATAAATCCAATTTGATGTACCAATTTGGAACCAAAGTCTTATGGGATGAAAATGGTTACCCGGTACTTTTATCATTTGGGATGTCAGGAAATGATTGTAACCCCGCTGACTACGAAGAGTGTGTTGATAATCGAGAGTTTAGCTTTATTGATGCCGAGCTTGATGCTTTTGCTCATTTATCAGAGGCCTACAACTTAAATGGCTCTGTTGTTGCCGAAAGTAGTACAACTCAGGATAAAACTAGAACAGCAGAAATCACCCTTGCATCTAAACAAGTATCAGAGCCAATACAAACAACGATTGCTAAAATTATTAAAGAAACTAAACAATCCTCATCGATGACATCTTCTGTAAAAGGCTTAGTTGGTATTCAGCAGGCTACGCGTTGGACTGAAAAGCACCCTATCACTAACCGTGAAGTCAATGGTATTGTTTTGATGTGGCACCCATTATCAGAACAAGCAACACGAAATTTTAAGGCCAATAAACAACTTAAGAAAAATAGCGCTAACTCAGCAAAGTTAGTTATTAAAGCTGGTGCAGGGGAAAGTGACGAGGCTGATGATGATGACTTCTAATTTATTAAGGTTAATCACCATCATGATTAGCCTTTTATTGTCTACATTAGTGCAAGCTAAGACAGTTGCCGTTGAAGTGTCTGCATCAGGGATGACTAAAGAAATCGCAATAGAACAAGCCCTTATTCGTGCCGTTAGCCAGGTTAAAGGGGTTGATGTTAACAGTCGTTCTGCTAGACAAACAGCACAAGTTAAAGTGAACGGTAAAAACTCATCAGTTATTGCAATTGAAAATGCCACCTTAATGCTCACTAAAGGGCAAGTTACGAGTTACGATGTTATCAGCGAAAGTTGTGATGAACGTAACTGTGAAGTTGCGCTTAAGGTAAATATTCCGGTTTATAAATCTCCTGGTTTATCTCCGAATAAAAGAAGGAAACTTGCCGTAATACCTTTTTCTGGAGAATATGGCAGAGAGTTTTCTAAAAATTTACAAACCTTATTAGTACAAAGTCGACGTTTTGCGATTTTAGATCGCGAAGAAGAGCATTTATATCAACAAGAAAAAAAACTGTTACTCGATAGTAATACAGCTATTTCTGAAAAAATGCGGCTCGGGCAAGTACTTGGTTTAGATTATATTGTAATAGGTGACGTAAAGGCTAAAGTTAATGTAAGTGTTGACAACATTCAACTCACAGGCGAACAAGAGTCAAGTATTGAATATAATAATACGATAAATTATAAGGTGATCAATTTAACTACACGTCAAATAAAATGGCAAGATCAGCTTATTATCGATGATGATATACGAGAACTATCTTCTGCTGGAAAAGTTTCTAGTACTATCACTTTTGCTATATACCCGATGAAAGTTATTAAAAAAAGTGACCAACAGTTGGTGTTAAACCAAGGTGGAAAAAGTGTAGCAGTTGGGACTGTGTTTGATGTGTTTTCACTTGGAGAGAAATTGATCGATCCATACACGAAAGAATCTTTGGGTCGTGAAGAAACTTTTGTTGGTAAGGTTCAAGTAGAACGAGTGACAACTAAAGTTTCTTATGCTGCTTTTGTTAGTGGTGACTTTAGAAAGATGACGAAACACTCTATTGTTAGAGTATCTCCAACGATGAATGATGAGTACAAGTACCAAGAACCAATACAAAGAGCCAAAAGTACAATTGAAACCTCTTCAGCAGGCGGGATTATTTTACCAATGGCAAAGAAAGAAAAGTTAAAAACATCACCCCAAGGCGGTGTTATTATTAACAATTAATATTAGTGTTATTTTATATTAAAATCTCGCTATAGTTAATGCCGTTTACTTAAGGTGAGCGGCATTACTTTTTTAAGAGAGTAGTAAATTTAGACTGTACCGCTTCAATTGCTTAGATAATACATTGGCAAAACGTTTCTTCTATAGCGTAAAATCAAAGCGGTTAACTATTGTCGCTATCAAACAAGGCGAGAAGCAATGGTTCAATATAAATTAGGAAATATCTCACCAGAAGAATACAAAACTAAATTATTAAAAGTGTCTAAACATGTCTCTAAATTAAGTTGACTGTTACACTATTTTTGAATTTTTAAGTTAGGATGCTGAC
>JBFJQB010000134.1:0-8232 GCA_041616855.1 Cognaticolwellia sp.
GGCTTAAATAGCGCGAGTGATATTTTATTCTCTAAGCTTAAAAAGCATAGGTGGTACCAATTAATGCCATATTGCGCTTATTCTCTTTCAATGGGCCGTAATTACTATCTTGATAGTTTAAATGACTAACGGTTAAGGCACTAATTAAACTCCAGCGCTTAGTTAGGTCAAAGCTACCTATCACCCCAAGAGTCGTTGACGTAGCGTTCGCACTATTGGCTGTATTGAGCTGTGAGGGGAGCGCTGACGCAAGGCCATATTGTGTTGGTGAGGTGTTGATACGCTGTAAACTTGCCGTTACCGATAAATCAAATCTGCCCTCATGAACTAGGCTATAGGCACTGTGGATATAGGCTTTAAAGTTTTGCTCGTTTAAAGCGCTTGTGCGGCTATAGCCTGTTTCAGCGCTAAATCGGCCCAATTGATATAGCTCATTTTCAACCGCACTTGTCATTAATCGCTGATTAGATAATAGCGGTGTGTCATTTGGGTTTAAAATATAATTGTTTTTTAAACTATATAGCCCCGTTTGAAACTGTAAGTTTTTATGGTTTTGCAACTCACTAATGCTATCGACTAAAAACAGATGTTCAATTTTATCTACTTCACTGTTTGGCTCATCGCTTGTTGTTTTAAGCGCAAGTGCTGATAGCCCGAACTCTTCAGCTGAATTTTGCGAGAAAGAGGGTGAATTATATATTGCAGCATCATCAGAAAATCCAGAGACATTTTTCCGCATTTCGCTCTTGCTTATATTAAGCTGCTGGGCAAATGCCACAGCATTATGTTGCAACAATACCACGACTAAAAAATAACTTAGTTTATTGATTAAACTCATTATTATATCATTCCTATTACGCGTTAACTTTGCGGCCAGAGAAACTTGAGGTCTGAGAAGCGCCTGCCCTCTCAGCAGTAATGTATTTTTTTTTCTGTGAACTTAACTATAGACAATGAAAAAAAAGTGGTGAGAAAAACTGCTTATTTATTCAATTTTAATTTATATCTTAAATACTTTTATTGCTGCAAACGCTAGAATGTTACAATTTTTTATTAAGCTTTCATTACTGGACATTTTATGGCGCAGTAATGAGTTAACAAAGCACAATATGACTGTGCTGCAAATTAAGCAAGGGTAATGAAAAGTTAATGTTATCACTATGGAATTAAGGATAAATAACGTGCGCTTTTTCAGTGTATTACTCATCATGATATTATCAGCCTGTACTAGCAAAAAAGATGAGACTGTCGAGCTACAACCTGTATGTGATTTACAGTATTCACGCTATCAAGCTACGGTGACGGGTTACTGCCAAGAGCCTGCCGCAGACTTGCCTGAGTCATTAGACGTGATCAATAAACGTATCACCATTAAGCCGTTAGATAAAATTCCAGAGGTATTTTGGTTTACTAAGAAAATGAAATATTCTCTGGTAAAACAAGAAACTATTGCCCCCGTTATTTTTATTATTGCCGGTACGGGGGCCGGCCACGATAGTGCAAAAATGCTTAGTCTGCAAAAGAGCTTTTATCAGCAAGGCTATCATGTCATTTCATTGTCCTCGCCCACTTTTGCTAATTTTATTGTTAATTCTACTAACACCACGCACATGCCAGGTGATTTAGCGCATGATGCTGAAAACTTATACCAGGTGATGAACTTAGTCTGGGCACAAGTTCAAGCGGAAGAGGAGGTAACGGCAACGTCATTTGCTATTACGGGGTATAGTTTAGGTGGTGCGCATTCAGCATTCATCGCTCTGCTTGATGAACAGAGGCAAGTTTTCAATTTTGAGAAAGTGTTACTGATTAATCCACCCGTGAGTTTATATAATTCCGTCACGATTTTAGATCAGTATTTTGACCTGCGTAATAATCGTCAATCGGCGGTTGCTATGCTCGACGAAATTATTGCTCGATTCTCTGTAGGTTACTCGCAGCAGAGATCTTCAAGGTTTGATCAAAGCTCGATATTTAACTTATTTAAAAATGCCAACCTAACGGAAAGTGAATTGAAACTATTAATTGGTGCCTCGTTTAGAATGTCGTCATCAGATATGATTTTTGCCCTAGATGCTAGTTTCAATGCTGGTGCTATTACTTACAAAAACCATAAGATAGATAAATTTGAGAGTTTGAGGCATTCCATGCTTAGAGCAAGTGATATTACCTTTGGAGATTATTTTGACGCTGCTATGTTACCTAGAGCTCAACGCATTGATGCCAGCACAACTAAAGCAGACTTGATCCAACGCTACAGCTTATACGCGATAGAAGATTATTTAAAAGCATCAGATAAAATATACTTAGTGACCAATCAAGACGATATTATTTTACAGGCCGGTGAAGTCGAATATTTACAGCAAATTTTTGCCGAACGAGCGAAAATATTTCCTCGGGGTGGTCATTGTGGCAACCTTGATAGATTTAGCTTTGTTGAGTATTTACAAACTACTTTTCCAACCGGTGGCTATTGATGGCAACTCTGCTAAATAAAGGCCAGTATTTGCTTATCACTTCACTTTATTTTTTATTGTCTGCTTGCTCATCCGTACCCTCTTTAGAAGGTGATGTTATCGCGCCAAAAGTTAAGCTACCCAATCAACATCAAGAGTTGGGGGTGATGGCTGCTTATCCTGATCCATGGGAAGGCTTTAATCGTCGAATGTATTATTTTAATGCGAAAGCCGACCGATACGTAATATTACCGATAGTTGATGGCTATAAGAAAATCACGCCGGATTTAGTCGAAACAGGTATCAGTAATTTTTTTAATAATTTAGGTGAAATGTCTACTTTTATTAACGCGTTATTTCAGTTGAAGTTATCCGTGGCGGGTGAAACGTTTGGTCGCTTTGTGCTTAACTCAGCACTGGGGCTGGCGGGCTTAGTCGATGTCGCAACACCGATTGGCTTTAAAGAGCAGAATGAAGACTTTGGTCAAACTTTGGGTTTTTGGGGGGTAGCTGCTGGACCTTATTTAGTACTGCCTTTATTAGGGCCTTCGTCATTACGTGATGCCACCGGCGTTACCTTTGATGCTTTAGCTTATCAACATACCATTGATGCAATGGCGATGAGTTCAGAGCAAGAGTTGTGGATGACATTTTTAGACAGTATTGATGCTAGAGCCACTTTACCTTTTCGCTATTATGCATCCGGCTCGGCATTTGAATATGATCAGCTGAAATTACTTTATAAACGGTATCGAGAAATTCAAGTGGCACGTTAAATACTGCTTGCTATTGCCAAAGCCTTTGGAGAGTATCACGATAAAATTAACGCGGTTGTAGGTTTAGCTATTTTATAAAATCGGAGTATAATCACGCCTGATAAATTTTTTAGGAATGTCTTTTGTTAGCTGCTATTCGTATTATATTGATGACTTTGGCGTTAGTTTTCGTCTCCATTTGTTCTTGTTTGTTTTGTTTGATTCGACCATTTCATCGCGATAATGTCCATCATACAGCTAAATATATGGGCAAAATTTCAAAAATTTTAGGGTTAGAGGTTGAGGTTCGCATCCCTGAATCGCTAAAGAATATTGGCCCTGTTGTTTATATTTGTAACCACCAAAATAGCTATGACATTTTTACCGTGAGTGGCGCAGTACTGCCCAACACAGTCAGTGTCGGTAAAAAAAGTTTAAAATGGATCCCCTTCTTTGGTCAAATGTACTGGTTGACGGGTAATATCCTAATTGATAGAAAAAATAAAAATAAAGCCATGAATACTATCGATATGACCGCGAAAAAAATTCGTGAGAAAAAACTATCTGTGTGGTTATTTCCAGAAGGAACGCGCAGTTATGGTCGTGGCTTATTACCCTTTAAAACCGGCGCATTTCGCACGGCGGCAAAGGCTGGAGTGCCAATAGTGCCCATTTGCGCCAGCAATACCCATAACACCATAGATTTAAACCGTTGGAATAACGGTAAAATGATCATTGAGTATTTAGATCCTGTTTATTTATCGAGCACAGATAAAGACAAAGTGCGAGCCGTAGCCAATAAAACCCGCACGGATATGTTAGCTAAAATTGTTCAAATAAGTGCTGAAACCGGCCATGAGCTACCGCTATCGAAAGATCCAAAGTCACAAGTTACGCAAACTAATGAGATAAAATAATGATTGATGAAGAATTGCAACAATGGCAAGAGCACACTGAGCAGTTAATTGCAGCGTTAGTTGAAGATGGCACGAATGAAGAAGTTCATCATACAATTGAACATCATTTTTCTAGTGTAGACTTTGATATTTTAGAAAAAGCCGCGATTACAGCATTTAAAATGGGCTTTGAAATTGAAGAGCCCGAAGAGGCCGAATTAGAAACTGGTGAGAAAGTATTTGCCTTTGATATCGTTACAGAGCAAGCTTTAGACTTTGATATTATTTTTGACGAAACAAAAAAAATGTTTGAATTGGCAAAACAGTGCAAAGTTGATTATGATGGTTGGGGCACATATTTCGAAGAATAATTAACAATAAAAATTAGGTTACCCAATGGAATGGCTAAAAACTTTATTACAACCTGAAACATTATCGCTATTAATCCCCATTGTAGCGATTATTGGTGCGTTTGCTGTTGCGGCATTAAAAGCGCATCACCGACATCAAGAGCGGATCGAGAAGATTAAAAACGGTTTTAATCCGGACGCATAAAAAAACGCAAAGTGGTGACACTTTGCGTTTTCTTTTTCTGTTATTGAAAGCTATCAGCAGGCTACTAGTTAAAAGTACAATTAATAGTGCTTGCCTATAAGCAGAACTACTATGACTTTGGCGCTAATTGCGCTTTGCTATAGCTGGGTTTAACATGCTTTTCGCCCACATCGTCAGCTAACTCTTTTGGCATATAATTCTCATCATGTTTCGCCAATACTTCACTTGCTTCAATCATATTGCCATTAACTAATACGCCATTGGCGACTATACCTTGTCCTTCGCGAAATAAGTCAGGCAAAATACCGTCATAGCTCACGATCACTGTCGGATCGGATTCAGAGAAAGTGATTGGCATTCTCATATCGGCGAGTTTAAAACTGACTTTCAAGCTTTCACTATCACGATGGACACTGCCAGGTACCACTAAACCACCTATGCGTAAACGTTGGCCATTAATGGCTTTAAGGCCACTATCTTCTTTACCTAGGTAAATTTCAGAAGGTTTATAAAATAAATCGATATTTTGACTTAGGGCATATAAAACTAGCCCGGCAACTACACCTAAGCCGATGATTATCGATGTTACTATGGTTAATCGCTTCTTACGACGGGGGTTCATACTTTTACCTCTGTTAACTATTATCACTGATGTCAGCACGGTGCTGTGCCTGTTGCAGCTCTGCTGCTTGACGTAATTTTGCTTCGCGCTTTTGACGCTGAGCTATTTGCTGTTTGATCTTTTTATGACCAGTGATACTAGAAAAAACTAATAACGCTAGTGCGGCGAAACTCACGCCATAAGATAACCAAACATAAAAGCCATAACCACCCATGTCAAAAAAGGCGCTGATACTATCAAATTGCATGTGCTCTCTCCTCGTTGGCCACTAAAGAGCGAACCCAAGGTCGCATGCTGTTTCTACTTAATATTTCACTGCGAAAGCGTAAACATATTAATGCGGTGACCAAAAACGAAAAACCAATGAAACAGACTAAAAATGGCCAAAACATATCTGCGGTCATTGAAGGTTGACCTAATTTACTTACGGTGGCTCCCTGATGAAGCGTATTCCACCACTCAACAGAATACTTAATGATTGGTAAGTTGATGACGCCGACTAGGGCAAGAATACCTGCGGCTTTGCCCGCTAAACTTTTATCTTCAAAAGCATTGTGTAAGGCAATAACACCGAGATATAAGAATAATAAGATCAACTCTGAGGTGAGCCTAGCGTCCCAAATCCACCAAGTGCCCCACATGGGCTTGCCCCATGCTGAGCCAGTAACTAGCGCAATAAAAGTAAAAGTTGCACCAATAGGTGCCATGGCGGCGACGGAAGCGTCGGCCAGTTTTAATTGCCAAACTAAACTTGAAAGCGCGGCTATTGCCATACCTAAATATATGCCCATCGACAGCATCGCAGCAGGCACATGTAAATAGAAAATTCTAAAGGTGTCGCCCTGTTGATAATCTGCTGGTGCAAACAATAATGCCCAAATAATGCCAACGGTTAAAAAAATAAAGGCTAGGCGTGTGCACCAAGGTAGTAATTTACCGGCAAAATGATAGCTAATTTCAGGGTTTGCATAGGGGTGTAGCCATTTCCACATCATATTAATTTGTACTCACTTTCAGCGCTGCGCTTACAGCAAATGGGGCCAAGGTTAACGAGGCAAAAAATATTGCCGCGATTATAGCAAGTTGACCGTTATAAGGTAAGTTCATTGCTGCAGTATCAATTGCGCTAGTGGCAAAAATTAGCACAGGAATGTATAGCGGGAGGACTAACAGACTTAACAGCACACCGCCTTTTTTTATTCCAACCGTTAAGGCGACGCCAATGGCGCCCAGTAAGCTCAATACCGGTGTTCCAAGCAGCAATGTTAACATGAGCGCACCATAGCTACTGTCATGTAAGTGCAGTAATACGGCTAATAGTGGCGCAATCAGTATTAGTGGTAAGCCAGTGAGTAACCAGTGGGCGAAAATTTTAGCTAAAACTAAGATAAATACTGGGTGTGGACTTAACAACATCTGCTCAAGTGAGCCGTCTGCATAGTCGGACTTAAATAATCTATCTAGCGACAGTAAGGTTGCTAACAAAGCCGCAACCCAGATAATGCCGGGCGCAATGCGTGATAATGTCGCACTTTCCGGGCCGATACCTAAGGGGAATAGTGTCACTACAATGATAAAGAACAGTAACGGATTGATAATATCATCGCGATGACGAAACGCGATCATCAGATCTCGTTTGACGATCAGGCTAAAGGCAGCGCGATAAGAAAGTTGTGTCATAAATATAAGCCTAGTAAAAACGATACGCTAAAGTGACTTTTTTAACTCGCACGGCGGGTAATGAGAGATCTTGATGGGTAGTTAACACCACACAACCACCGTTATCAGCATGTTGTAAAAATAATTGTTCTAACTTTTCGACACCTAACTTATCGATAGCAGTAAAAGGCTCATCTAAAATCCAAATTTTAGCTTGGCTTTGCCATAAGCGCGCTAACGCTATACGGCGGTGTTGCCCGGCACTTAAATGAGAGGCAAGGGCATCCTCAAAACCTAATAAGTTAACTTGCGCCAAGGTATGCTCTGCGGTCTCACTATTTAATCCATGTAATGCGAGATTAAACTCAAGGTTTTCTTGAGCCGTCATTTCGCCTTTTACGCCCGGTAAATGGCCTAAATAAAGTAAGTCTTGATGAAAGCTTTCGCGATGTTGATTAATGTTTTTATCGTGAAAATAAACATTGCCGTCATAAGGTTGAGAAAGCCCAGCTAAAATACGTAGTAAACTGGTTTTTCCTGCCCCATTAGGCCCTTCAATTTGGACAATATCGCCAGCGGAAATATCAAGGTTAAGCGCGTCAAACAGCAGCCGTTCTTCACGGATACACGTTAAGTTATTGGCACTTAACAAGCTATTGGCATTTTTTGTCGCGATATTTGTTTCTGGCATTAGATTTGACAAACTTCTTCACTTAACGGTTTCGTATAGGTATTGGACCACGCCATATTGGGCTGATAACAACGAGCAATCTTTACTTATGTCACTATATCATGACGTTAATCGCAGTAAACTTTGCCTATAATACTATATCGCTTAATAAAGGCGAGTAACAGATTTTTAAGTAAGTGTTAGCAACAGCTTTAGATAGACGAGGTATCACCTAATCTGGGGGGGAATTCCTTTGCTCGGTTAATTACGCTAATATGGCAACAGAAATCGCGCTAACAGGACCACCATGAAAAACTTAAGCTTAATTACTATTGTTGCAGCCATAACATTTATTGCTAATACGCATGCTAAAGTTGATAACCCTCAAGTTATTAAAGGCGATGAAGGTGTATCATGTTTAGGTTTTATGCAGCACAGTGCAAAGAAACTCCATGCAAGCGAAATACTTGACCTATGCCAGTTAACGGCTGGAAAGCCAATGTTAATTGTTAATACCGCCAGTCATTGTGGTTTTACACCGCAGTTTACCGCACTAGAAGCCTTGCATAAAAAATATAAAGATCAAGGGTTAGTGGTGATAGGTTTTCCTTCTGATGAC
>JBFJQB010000135.1:0-8219 GCA_041616855.1 Cognaticolwellia sp.
AATTTCACAACGATTGAAATAAGCATGATCGACAGTCGGCACAACAACACAACTACTCACTAGCATTGGCAAACTTAATAGTATTAACTTGAATTTCATCAATTTTCCTTTTTATTTTTTATCCATTTATTTAGCATGACTGGCAATTTTTCCAAGGTAATAGACATGCTTTATTGTAATTAGTTCTATCGCGTCTCAAAAAAGCTAACCCTTAGTAAAGATAATTGGTGATTTATTTCGCGCAAATAAAGCAAGTATCTCTATGGCATTGCTTTAGTTAAAGCTCAAAAAAGTACTTAGCTATATTCGTTTAACTTCAACCACGTCATCTAATTGTTTTAATTTTGCTATTAATCGCGTTAATGCCTCGTTATTGCTAATTTCAATCTTGATCGTCATGCTCATACTTTGTTTAGCATGATCAGTATTACTTTCAAGGCCGATAATACTGACCCTTTCATTGGAAATAATGCTGGAGATATCTCGAAGAAGCCCTTGGCGATCACCGCCAATAATATTAATACTAACTTGATAGCTTTTACTATTACCTAACCCCCATTGTACTTCTACTTCACGCTCGGGTTGCTGGTGAAGCGCATTAGCCAGTTGCTCACAATCAAGGCGGTGCACTGAAATACCACGGCCTTGAGTGATAAAGCCTGATATTTCATCGCCCGGTACCGGGTGACAACATTTTGCCATATGAGTTAATAAATTTCCCACGCCTGAGACAGTAATACCGTTATTGTCACTAGCTTGGCTATCCGCTTGTTGAGGCTGCTTAATAAGGCTTTGCGGATCAACTTCTACCTCAGGCTTCGATTTTTCTACCTGCTGCTGTATGCAGTGCACCACTTGTAACAAGCGCGTATTACCTGAGCCTATCGCGGCAAATAAATCATCTTTAGTGGTAAAATTAAAACGCTCTATGGCCGTTGATAAATCAACTTTAGCTAAAGACAACTGTAACTTAGCTAGCGCGTTTTCTAACAGTTCTTTGCCGGCAGCAAGGTTTTTATCGCGATCGAGTAAGCGAAAAAAGTGTTGAACCTTGGCACGTGCACGCGGAGTATGCAGATAATGTAAACTTGGATTGAGCCAATCTCTGCTCGGATTTAAAGTTTTACTGCGCAATATTTCAACTTTATCACCGGTTCGCAAGATATGGGTAAAGGGTACTATTCGGCCAAACACTTTCGCACCGATACAGCTATGACCGACATTTGAATGAATATAGTAAGCAAAGTCTAGCGGCGTTGCGCCGGAGGGTAAATCGATCACGTCACCGTTCGGGGTGAAAACATAAATACGATCTTCAAATACTTGACTGCGCAATTCTTCAAGTAATTCGCCACTCTCTGAAACGTCTTCTTGCCATTGCAAGATTTTTCTTAACCAGCTAACTTTTTCATCGAAGCCCGAAGTTTTACCACTGGCATTACCTTCTTTATAACGCCAATGTGCCGCCACACCTAACTCAGCATCATCATGCATTTGTTGCGTTCTAATTTGTACTTCTATTGCTTTGCCTTCCGGGCCGATAACCACAGTATGAATCGATTGGTAACCGTTACTTTTTGGTGTCGCTATGTAATCGTCAAACTCTTTGGGTAAATGCTTCCAACTGGTATGCACTAACCCTAAAGCGCCATAGCAACCTTGTAATTCATCAACGATGATGCGAACCGCGCGGACATCAAATAATTGTTCAAAATCCAACGATTTTTGTCGCATTTTTTTCCAGATGCTATAAATATGCTTAGGACGACCACAGACGGTTCCTTTAATGCCAGACGCTTGTAACTGCTTACTGATATTATCAACAAAGTCTGCCATATAGCGTTCTCTGTCGAGGCGTTTTTCATCTAATTGTTTAGCAATTTTTTTGTAAACATCAGGATGCAGATACCGAAAAGAGAGGTCTTCTAGCTCCCACTTCAATTGCCCAATACCTAAACGGTTCGCTAACGGAGCGTATATATTGCTGGTTTCTTTCGCTGCCAAAACACGGGTTTCTTCATCACTATTTTTTACTAAACGCAAGTGGCATAAACGCTCAGCTAGTTTAATGACCACCGCACGAACGTCTTCTACCATAGCCAATAGCATGCGACGGATATTATCAATTTGATTGGCGCTAACTTGGCGTGATTGTGATTGCTGTAAGGCCTTGATCGCTTCCATTTGACCAACCCCCTTACAGAGCAAATATATTTGTTTAGAAAAGTTCTCTTCAATATATTCAAGGCTGATATATTTATATTCGTACAATGGACAAATAAATGCGGCGCATAAAGAGTCAGTATCAAGATTTAAAGCCGAAAGAATTTCGACCATCTCTAAAGATTTGGTCTGGCAAGGCGTTGTGTCATCAAATAAGTCATTCACTTGCTGATACAGCTTCTCTAAGGCAGCCTTTTTGTCTTGCTCTAATTCAAGCGTGTTTAGCCATTGCTCAAAATTTGCTTCCGACATTTGATGTGACTTACGCACAGAAACCATGGGACTCCTTACCTTCTATTCAATTTCAACCGTTTATATTTATAAAACAACCGACTTACAAGCTAAACATTACCATAGTTTCAGCGTGCTTTGTTTGCGAAAACATGTCCATTAAAGCAATTTTTTCAATTTTATAACCATGCTCTATCAATAGCTTTGCATCACGTGCTAATGAAGCCGGATCGCAACTAATGTACAACAGTGTTTGGATCTTAAACGGCAATAGTTGTCTTAAGGCTTCGTATGCGCCAGCTCTGGCTGGATCGAGTAAAACTTTGCTGTATTTTTGTTGTGCCCAAGGCGCGGCTTGCCAATCACTATTTAAGTCAGCTTGGTAAAATTGACAATTATTTAGCGCATTTTTTTCGGCATTATCTTGTGCCCGTTCGACCATAGATTGAATACCTTCGATACCCACAACAGTGTGCACTTGCTGGGCAATAGGTAAACTAAAATTACCTAAACCGCAAAACAAATCTAGTACGATGTCCTCATCACTTAGCGTTAACCAAGCTAGGGCTTGCGCTACCATTTGTTTATTAACAAGGTGATTCACTTGTATAAAATTGTTCACTGAGAATTCAATATTGATAGTGTCCGATAACGAATAAAATAAGGCTTTATTTTCTGTTAACGCCGAAACACTTTTGCCATCATCAAGGTAAACCAGCCATTTATTTTTACGGGCAAAATCTTGCCATAACTGCTTATCATTTTCGGATATGTTAACTAATTGTCGTACCACAACTACATTTTCATTAGCAGCAATAATTTCAACATGACCCACGGCATTTTTACCTGACAACTTGGGCAGTATTGCTTGTAACTGTGTAAAGATATCAGCAAATGCGCTTACCAGCACTGGACACGATATAATTTGGGTTAAATGGTTACTTTCTCGCTGGCGAAAACCCACGATGGGTTCGCCACGTTTATTATATTGCACACCTATTCTTGCTTTGCGACGATAATGCCATGGCTCGCTGATTATGTTATTTTGCCAAGGTAAGTTTTCACTTAATGCTTGGCGAGCAAATAATTGCGATATTTTTTCCTGCTTAAAAGCGAGCTGTTGCTGATAGCTCATATGCTGTAAGTTACAACCTCCACATTGATAATAATGTCGACATTTAACTTCCGCTCTTGCTTCACTCGCGGTGATAACGCGCAATAACTTGGCTTTTAAAAATTTACTTTTTTGTTCAAACACCTTCACTTCTACGGTTTCGTTAGGTAACGCCCCCTCAATAAAAATAGGTTTTTTATCCTGAAAAGCGACACCACAACCTTGTTGGTCAAAACGACTAACTTTAACGATTAGGTGTTGATGTGATTGTGATTTTTTCGGGCTTGCTTTAAAAAAATTTGCCATAGCTGTCTTAGTTTGCCATCAAAGAGCAGCATAAATTACTTATTTGCTGCCATAGTGAACGATTATCTATTTGGTATTACTCTGATTTGTGCCATTATAGCGTTATTAACCCGATGATTTCACATTAAAGCTCAACAAAAAATGCATAAAATAAGCCTGAAAGATTGGGTAATTTTACTTACGATCGTTCCCACGACCATAATCAGTTTAATTGTTGCAGGTTACTTATCCTATAGCCGCTATAGCGAACTCGATCAGTTTATTTATCAGCGTGCCACTAGCATTATCACACCGCTTGCCATTAGCAGCGCAGCCCCCTTATTAGAGAAAAAAAGAGATAGTTTAAGAACACTGATAGGTTTTAGCCATCGCAGCCAGTCTGACATCATCAAAAGTATTGCAATATTTACCAAAGACAACCAAGTTTTCGTCACTAGTGCTTACCACGGTGATACTCACACTATGCGCATTAAAGCGGGGCAAAGCTTGCCCAGTGGCACTCAATTTGAAGACTTCGGGGATTACTTGATTTATCGCGCGCCAATTATCGACGAATTCACCACACAAACAAGTACTCGAACGTTAGATATTGATAGTCAAGTTATTGGTTATATCGCTATACAATTCGATAAAGGGACGATCAAGTACGCTCAACAAGAACTGTTAATTACTGTATTTTTCATTGTACTCATTGGTATCATCATCAGTGCACTGTTCGCTTATAAGCTAATTAATACTGTCACCCGCCCGATATCATCAATGGTATTGGCAATCGACCGTATCAGAGAAGGTAAAATCGAAAGCCGTATTAGTGGTCAACTGGTCGGTGAATTGAACTTTTTAAAGAATGGCGTAAACGCGATGGCGCAATCTTTGGTCGATTACCAAGATGAAATGCAACGTAGTATTGATCAAGCCACGATAGACTTACGTGAAAGTTTAGAGCAATTTGAAATTCAAAACGTCGAACTCGATATCGCAAAACGCAAAGCTCAAGACGCAAATAAGGTAAAATCTGAGTTTTTGGCCAATATGAGCCATGAATTACGTACACCTCTTAATGGCGTTATCGGTTTTACCCGCCAAGTTTTAAAAACCCCGTTAAGCGACACACAACGAGACCATTTGCAAACCATTGAGCGTTCAGCCGCTAATTTATTATCAATTATTAATGATATTTTAGACTTTTCTAAACTTGATGCTGGCAAAATGATCATTGAAAACATTCCATTCTCAATTAGGGAAGCAGTTGACGAAACCCTAACGTTATTAGCACCCAGTGCCCATAAAAAGAATATCGAATTATCATTACGTGTCAGTCCACAATTACCAGATTCACTGATTGGCGATGCAATGCGTATAAAACAAGTCATGGTCAATTTAGCAAGTAACGCGATTAAGTTTACTGATAAAGGCTCGGTAGATATCAATATTGAAGGTAATGTTATCGGTAAAAACCTTTACAAAATTAGGGTAACGGTTCAAGACACGGGGATCGGCATTCCAAGTCAGCAACAAAATTCTATTTTTGAAGCCTTTGGCCAAGGCGATAAAAGCGTGACCCGTATCTATGGTGGTACCGGCTTAGGCTTAGTTATCTCACAACGTTTAGTATCAGAAATGCGCGGTAGTATTGGTTTTGAAAGTTTGGAAAGCGAAGGGTCAACTTTTTGGTTTACTTTTCAATGCGAATTAAACCCATTACCAACGATTCAATTGCTAGCGCCTGAGTGCCTGCAAGGTAAATCAATATTATATTTTGAGTCTCATGGGCCAAGTCGTTTAGCAACTAGTGAAATATTAGCCAGTTGGCAAATGCAAATTACTTCTCTTAGCCAGCGCAGTGAATTAGATGAGTTGCTGTTAAATCGAGAGAGGCTTTCGTCATTCGATTATGCCTTAATTGGTCATGACGTAACCCCCTCTGCACTCAATTGCGTGAAAAACCTAATGTTTACCATTAACGATATTATCCCATCGATACATCTGGCCGTGAATAGTAACTCACCTAGCTTACATGAAGCACTTATCTCTAGTGGTGCAAAAACCTGCATCAGTAAACCGATCACCGTACAACGCTTGAGTAAGGCATTAGTGCCATCAACAATACCTCAACTCAATAGCTTAATTGAGGTTGTCGAGCAAAAGGTTCCTATCAAAGTACTAGCGGTTGACGATAATGAGGCAAATTTAAAACTCATTAATGAAATGTTACTTGAACAAGTCAGTGACGTCACCACGGCAACTGATGGCGCACAAGCGGTAGAGTTATGTCGACATGAAAAGTTTGCTTTAATATTTATGGATATACAGATGCCCGTACTCGACGGCATTTCCGCCTTAGCGATTATTCGTCAACACACACTCAATGAGCACACGCCGATCATCGCAGTGACCGCACATGTCCTTGGCGAAGAAAAAGACAAATTGCTCGACAGTGGCTTCAATTCTTTTATTACTAAACCGATAGATGAAGCTATGCTACATCATAGTATTTATGAGTATTGTGATTCGACTTTACTCGCTAATCGTCCTGAATTAGTTGTTCCGCCTGTGCAACCCATTATCAGTTCAAGACCCCAAATTATTGATTGGACGTTAGCATTACAACGAGCTGGACAAAAAAGCACCTTAGCTAAAGATATGTTTATTGGCTTGGTGAATAGTTTGCCAGAAAGCAAAACCAACATTTCTGAAGCATTGATCTCGCAAGATATTGAACAACTAAAGGTATTGATACACAAACTCAATGGCGCCTGTTGTTACTCTGGTGTACCCAATTTAGGTAAAGTAACTCATGAACTTGAAACAGAATTAAAGCGCGGGATTGCCATTGATGATTTAGAACCAGAATTTTTTGAATTTTTCGAGCAAATAGATTTGGTGCTAGAGGATGCAGAAACGTTTATCAAAAAACTCGACAATGAATAATCATATGCAAGATGAAAAGCTGTAATGGTTAACGAATATTTATATGTGGAGAAGTGTTAATATCACCATCTTCGGTGATCACAGCAATCCCTGAGTTACAAGTTAATACCGCTAAGCTGTGCCCCTGTTCATTGCGCACAAAGCATAATTCATAACCAAATTTCCCTAAACTACTCGCAGAAAATTTTTGTGCAAGTGAAAGCTTAGTCCACCATACAGATTGCTCTGGGGACTCTTGGCGTCGATCAATAATAGGATGTTTTTGGGACTGCATATCTGTTCCTCTATCAACAGCTACTGATTAACATTTTCACTCAGCGTAATTTAAGTATAGAACAGATATGATTACTAGCACTTAATTTATTTTAAGCGCTAGTTTAGAGCTTGTGACTTATTGTGATAATACAACAAAAGCAGTGGCGTATTTCACCTCATCAGAAAGCGATATATGCCAAGTTTTAGCACCTAAGTTCTGAGCTAATATTAGCGCCTGTGAATTTAACTCAAGTGTGGGCTGCCCTGTCGCTAACGAAACAATGACAAAATGTTGAAACGAGATACCACGCGCAATCCCTGTGCCCAAGGCTTTCGCTGCAGCTTCTTTGCCAGCCCAACGTTTAGCAAGGAAGCGCTCAGGCTGTTTTAAACTCTGGTAATGCTGCAACTCTTCAGCCGTGAGAACTCGCTTAGCTAAACGTTGCTGTGCATTTTCCGACATTTTTGCGATACGGCGAATATCGACGATGTCTGTACCAATACCGACTACTGACAACTTATATCCCTCAAAATTGCTAAATTACGCGAGGCCACGCGCTTCTAACATTAAACGCTTCATGTCTCTAATCGCTTTATCTAAACCGTCAATCACCGCACGAGCGATAATTGCATGGCCGATATTAAGCTCAATAATTTCAGGAATTGCCGCTATCGGCTTAACATTAAAGTAGTTCAGGCCATGACCTGCATTCACTTTTAAACCTAAAGCATGAGCGTATTCAATACCTTCAACTAAACGTGCTAACTCTTGTTGCTGCACGGTTTCAGTTTCTGCTTCAGCATATTGACCGGTATGAATTTCGATATAAGTAGCTTTGCTGAGCACGGCTGCATCAATTTGTGTTTTATCTGCGTCAATAAATAAACTCGTTTGTATTCCTGCATTGGCCAAGCGCTCAACCGCTGCGTTTATTTTATCTTGTTGCCCGGCCACGTCTAACCCACCTTCGGTAGTTAGCTCTTCACGTTTCTCTGGCACTAAACAGCAAAAGGTAGGTTTTACGTCACAAGCAATATCCAACATTTCATCAGTGACTGCCATTTCAAAATTCATGCGTGTGTGTAAGGTTTGCTTTAGAAGATAAATATCTCTGTCTTGAATATGACGACGGTCTTCACGTAAATGTACGGTAATACC
>JBFJQB010000136.1:0-8189 GCA_041616855.1 Cognaticolwellia sp.
GCAAATTCGACACTGGCTTGTGGGAAGAGGAAAATAACAAAGCGAATTAAGCCATAGGCGCCAGTTTTTAATAATACACCGGCCAATAAGACACTGCCTGCGGTAGGGGCTTGTGTATGTGCATCAGGTAACCAACTATGTACCGGTACTGAAGGTAACTTAACCGCAAAAGCAATAAAAAAACCTAACATCAAATACTGACTAATTGATAACGGAATATCTAACATTAACCAATCGAGATAATAAAAACTTAACTGTCCGGTTTGTAATAAATGAAAATAGCCCGTGGCAATAATAGCAACCAGCATCAGTAAACTACTGACTTGAGTAAAAATGAAAAATTTCAGTGCAGCAAATTTTCGGTTTTCATGTCCCCAAATTGCGATAATAGCGGTCATGGGCAATAGCATGACTTCCCAAAAGAAGAAAAATAAAAACAGATCCACGGCAATAAAAACACCAATAATACCGGCGATCGTTAACAATAAATTGAAATAGTAAAAGCCAACGTTTTGTTTAATTTCATGCCAAGAAACCAACACACAAATAATCGCTAGCAACCAAGTAAGCGTTATAAGCACAATACTTAACTGGTCAATCGCAATACTGTATTCAATATTAAAGCTTTTAATCCAACTGATGCGACTAAGTACTTGTAACTGAGCAAAGTCGGTATTGGCGCTGAACACAAACACAGCAAAAACAGTGGCTAACAAAGCTAAGCTAATTAATGCCAACCACTTAGCGCTACCTTGCCAGTATTTTTCAGCTCGCCATGCCAACGCGCCAGCAAGCACTAAAGCCACCATAATAAAGGTTAGAGTCATAAGAAACTTACTCCTAACAGCAGCAATATTGCTAGACCAAACGCTGCTATATACCAGCGTAAGCTGCCATTTTGTACCAAAACTAAGGCCTCGTGCCATAAGCTCACATACCAGGCATTGAGCATAATAATTTGATCGAAAATATCAGCTTTATTTTTCTGTGCTAACCATTGGTAAGGCTTGACTAATAGGGCATTATAAAAAGCATCAAATCCTAAACCTTGACGACAAAACATCACAAGCCGGCCTTCGGTAGCTTGTAAATTTTGCTCTGCGCCGCTACTTCGCGATATACGATACTGTTTAAAATAAAACCAAGAAAATAAAATACCAATAAAGGGCGTAATAATGGCCACTGTATGTAGCCATGGCGGCTCAATACTCGCTGATAAAGGCTCTGACATAGCGGTGGAAAAAACCGAACTGAGATCAGGTGGTATGAGTCCACCCGATAACGACAATAACGCCAAGACGATTAATGCGCTGCGTAACAGCGTACTTGTTTCAGGATTGGCTTTTTCGATAAATCTTGAGTTACCGAGAAAGCCGATAAAAAATAACCGACAACTATATATGCTGGTTAACAAAGCCCCTAAAATCGCACACCACCACAACATCGGCCCAGCGGTATTAGATGACCATAACTCGGCAATAATGGCTTCTTTAGAGAAAAACCCCGAAGTGCCCGGTAATGCCATTAAACAAATTAACCCGATAATAAATAAACTGCTTTCAAATGGCAGTTTTTTCAACAAACCACCCATTTTAAATAGGTCTTGTTGATGATGCAGTGCGAAAATAACCGCTCCTGCCGTTAAGAAAAGAAGCGCTTTAAAAAAAGCATGAGTCATCAAATGAAAAACGCCTGCAGACCATGCGCCAGCGCCCAAGGCTAGCATCATATAACCAATTTGACTCATAGTTGAATAGGCAAGCACGCGTTTAATATCGGTTTGTGCCAATGCGGCAATTCCGGCAAGTAGTAATGTCAGTGCCCCCAGCCAAGCAACATAATTCATCACTTGTGGTGCCAATATGAAAATGTCGTGCAGACGGGCAATTAAATACACCCCAGCGGTCACCATAGTGGCGGCATGTATTAGTGCACTGACCGGCGTAGGTCCTGCCATAGCATCTGGTAGCCACGTTTGCAGCGGCAATTGCGCTGATTTACCGACAGCGCCGCCAAGTAATAATAAAGCAATCCAATAAATATCGTCGCTGACTTTATCGCTTGTGACTGAGGTTAGAGTATTTGTTTGTTGAGCGAGTGTTGTCACGGCTTCTATATTGAGCTCACCAAAAGTATTAAACAATAACAGCAAGCCTATCGCCATTGAGGTATCGCCAACACGGGTAACGATAAAAGCTTTACGCGCAGCTAAGACATTAGCTTTTTCTTGATACCAAAAGCCAATCAGTAAAAAGCTACACAAACCAACGCCCTCCCAGCCGAGGTAGAGCAGCACGAGATTATCGGCAAGCACTAATATCAACATAGCGACGATAAATAAATTCATGTAAGCCATAAAACGCGAAAAATTAGCGTCAGCTTTCATGTATATCGCGGCAAATAAATGAATAAGAAAGCCAACCCCAGTCACCACACTGATCATCACCGCTGATAAGCCATCAAGGTAAAAACGCACATTTACTTCAGCATTGCCAATTTGGCTAGTCAGATCAAACCAATGCCATAAATTAACCGTCATCGCTTGATTTGGGCTACTTGATAATTCAAATAAAAGCATGGCGCTAACCAGCGCCGTGATGGCCATGCTGCTAACACTAATCGTCGCAGCAAGTTGCCATGACAGCTTTTTCCCAAAGGCTATCAGTATGATAAAACTGACTAAAGGGTAGAAAGGTAAACTCGCTAATAACACGTTCATTACCCCTGCATCTTATTTAACAAATCAATATCTAAAGAGCGATATTTTTTACGCATACGGATTAATAAAGCTAAACCTACCGCGGCTTCAGCAGCCGCTAAGGTTAAAATTAAGATGAACATGACTTGGCCATCAGCTTGTTGCCAAACGCTACCGGCACCAATAAACGCCACGCCAACAGCATTTAACATCACCTCCAAACTCATCAAAATAAATAGGGTGTTTTTTCTAGCCACCACACCAATAAAACCGATAAGAAATAATAAGCTCGCTAAAATAAGCACATGAAATAGTGGGATAGTTGTCATAGAGAGCCGCCTGTGACATCGGGTTTTGCATAGTGATAACCCGTTAACAGCCCTGCTAAAAGCAAAAACGAGGCAATTTCTACCGCCAATAAATAGGGGCCATATAACATAATACCGACCGCTTTAGAGCCAATAACCGTGGCGTGCAAACTTTGTTGTATCTCGGAATTATTGATAATCAAGACCATTTCAACCAGTAGCGCAAACGCTAGCAACATCGCCCCCAACATATTGGCGAGACTTTTATTTTGCGGCGCGTTACGGGTTTCATCTTTGCCCAAACCGAACATTAATACCGCAAAGACAAACAGCACTAAAATAGCGCCCGCATAAACAATCACTTCTAATCCGGCGGCAAATGGCGCGCCCATTAAATAGAAACAAACCGCAACGGCTAATAACGACACCACTAAATACAACAAGGCATGCACAGTATTATGGCCAGTCACTACCTTTAAACTGGCGATAACGGCGACCAAGCCAGCAAGATAAAATAAACTTTCAATTGACGCTAAATTAGCTAGCATTTTGGCTCTCCTTATCTAGTTTCATGGCATTAAGCCTTTAATATCAATAGGTGGTCGTTCTTGCTCAGCTTGCCCTTTACCTTTACCGTCAATAGCAATACCTGATTGTTGATAGAAACTGTAATCGGGATATTTACCCGGCCCATTAATTAATAAATGTTGTTTTTCATAGACTAAATTTTGCCGATCGTACTCTGCTAGCTCCACATCGGGGGTTAACTGAATAGCATAAGTTGGGCACGCCTCTTCACAAAAGCCACATAAAATGCAGCGTGAAAAGTTAATACGAAAAAAATCGGCGCGTTTGCGGCCATCATCATCAACCACTTGTTGCAGTGCGATGCAATCAACAGGACAAGCAACGGCGCAAAGATTACAGGCCACGCAACGCTCTTCACCATCAGGGTCTCGCGTCAAAACAATGCGTCCTCGATACCTAGGCGCTAAATAAGGTTTTTGCTCTGGGTACTGCACTGTATCCGCTTTGGTAAACGTATGTTTAAGTACCAACCACATGGTTCGAAGTTGACTAAGCATGTTCCCCTCCCATTCTATTGCGGTAATAAGCAGGGTTTAAAGGCGTGTTATTCATTGTCATAACACTCCCGTTAAACGCAGCACTGCAGTAACGACTAGATTTAATAACGCTAAGGGCAGCATGACTACCCAGCCAAATTTAAGTAATTGGTCAAAACGAGGGCGAGGCAGTGAAGTTCTAAGCAAAATAAAAAACATCACCAACAACATGATCTTAAGGATAAACCACAGCAATGGCGGTAACCAAGATGCTAAGGGCTCAGGCATCAACCAACCACCAAAGAAAAGTACCACTGACATTGCAGATATCAGCGTCACACCTAAATATTCTCCTAAAAAGAACAAAGCGAATTTCAGCCCCGAATACTCCGTATGAAAGCCTGCGGTCAGCTCAGTTTCAGCTTCAGGCAAATCAAAAGGCAATCGATGACTTTCTGCAATACCGGCAATTAAAAAGATAATAAAACCGATAAACTGCGATTGAAAAAACCAGCCATCGGTTTGCGCTAAAACAATTTCACGAAGGTTAAAACTCCCTGTTAGTAGCACAACTCCCATCACCGACAAGGCCATAAACACTTCATAACTGACCGTTTGTGCCGCCGCCCTCATGCCACCCAATAGCGCATATTTAGAGTTTGATGCCCAGCCGGCCAACACTACGCTATAAACTGCTAGTGAGGCCATAGCGAGAAAAAATAACAAGCCGATATTTAAATCTGAAACGCCAATAGTGGGCGAAAACGGCACCACGGCGAAACTCATCAAAACACACATTGCGCCAATCACTGGCGCTAAAACAAACACCAAACGATCACTAAAAGGCGGGATCCAATCTTCCTTACCGAGAATTTTCAACAAGTCTGCGAAAGATTGTAAAACACCAAAGGGGCCAACGCGGTTAGGGCCGCAACGGTCTTGCCAGATACCAATCATTCTGCGCTCAACCCAGACCAACATCGCCGCTATCGGAATAAGTAGCGAGATAATCACGGTAATTTCAAATAATTTCCACAGCATTTCATCCATCATTAAGTCCTCCCGACATTAGTCGAATAGGAATGGTTTGATCGTTTACTTTCAAGCGCTCGAGTATATTTTTTTTGCTTTTTTTCGCACTTATTAAGCGTTCGTTAAATTGACCAAGATAATCCATTAGCTCTTGGTCACCGGCGACAGAAATATTAATTTCCAATTGCTGACTTAACGACTGACACAGAGGGAAGTTTCCAAAAACTAAGCTGCTGGGTAAGTGCTTGACGATACAAATTTGGCTAATAACGCTTTGACTCGCCAATTGCATTTTTTTGTTCGTCGCTGAAAAAACAATTTTACACCACTGGCCGTTTTTAACGCCGAATTGCTCCGCCATTTCAGCATTAATAGAGATTTGATTACTGGGTCGCAGCAGTTGAAACTCCACCGTCAATGCTGCTTGCCAGTCACTGAAATAGACATGTGCTTGTTGAACATAACTTAGAGGGTTGAAAGTTGATTTTTCAATTGCTGCCTTTTTAAGGGCGCTACGCTTGCCAAGCTCGGGCAGTTGCCAAGCTGGGTTATCTGCTATTGCGCTAGAAATGGGGATAAATAACTCAGCACTTTGCTGTAATAGCTGGCCATTAATTTGCCCTTGAAATTGGCCAATAGCTTGGTTTGAATTCCAACCTGGCGCCCAAACAAAAGGCATATCAGCAGTATGGACAACGGATTGACCTTCCATTGAGAAAGTAAAGCTATCATCTGTTTTCTGGGTGGTTTTTGCCTCATGTACGCTAATATTAGCCATTTGCGCTGTCCGGCCGCTGGCTCGATGCGTCATTCTTGCAATGTTTTTTTGTTGATTATCTTCAGGCGTTTTCTTTAAAAATTGAGGCCATTGATGATAAGTATTAGCAAAAAATTGATGTAACTGCGTGAGCGATTTACAAACACTTTTTTTAACTGCATTTTCAGCATATTGCGTCGGATTATCTATTGCGTTATTTGGCGTTGTCTTCAATTCTTTTATGCCAACAACCTCAGCAACATTATCTAACCAACGCCAGCTTTCTTGTATCGGCAGTATCGGTGCATGTACTTGATAAAATCGCTGTGCTCGCCCTTGATAATTAACATAATGCCCATCGCCCTCACTGACCGCTGCCACCGGTAGCACTATATCAGCGACGCGTGCAAGTCGGTGCTGCGAATGGTCAAGAACAATCAGCGTTTGGCAGGAAGCTCTTAGCTGCTGTATTTGCTGGTCGGAAAGTTTTGCCAACTCTTGCTCAAGCACAATAAGCCCTTGGTAATGGTTATCTTGCTGGTTAAGCTTGGCTAACACTTGCTCTATTGATAATGATTTTTCATCTAAGATGGAGAGTAAACCAACGCTATTACTACATGGCGGTACAATAATTAACTCAGGCGTTTTCACATCACTTTGTTGCTTAAGCGCCTGCATTAATTCACCAATATCACTTAATGTTTCTGCACAATCTCCACTCGTGCCAGAAATAATCAACGGCTGTTTCGCTTGAAGTAGCGCCTTGTAAAGCGAACAAATAAAGTTTTGCTCTGAGACGTTTAATTGTGCTTGCTCAGCAATCCCTTTAAGCGTTTGTGTAACATGGTCAGTACTGCTAACTTCGGCTGCTTCAATTAACTTGGTCAGAGCAGCTAAGCAACTTGATATTTTCATCACAGGCAAAAGTAATGCCTGTTCGGCGACGTCGTCGAGTTTAGTGCTGGTACTTTGCAATGAAAAAAGCGGCGAGAGTAATTTCCCGCCGATAGTTCTTACTGCGCTATCCTGCCAAGACTGTATCCCTATTTTTGCGGCTTTAACGTTTGCAGCATTGCGCAATGCTTGTCGCACCGACAGGGCCATTCTAGGCGCGGTTTGACTAATATCTTCGCCAATAACGAAAATAAAATCACAATTTTCAATTTCAGCTAAACTAAGGGCTTTATTTGCCGCCAATAATTGCGCATGTTGCGCGGCCACTTTCATTTCGTCATCACGGTAGCCAGGGCTAAAGTGCTCAGCACCGACCATGCTTTTCAAATAAAAGTTAGCTTCTAAAGAGGCACGAGCAGAGCCAATACCAATAAAACTTTTCTTACTAAAATGCGATAAGGCTTTGGCAATATCTAACTTAGTTAATGCCAAAGGTGATTGCTGGCTAATCCCTTGGGTGTTCCTGATACGCTGTTCACCATTGACAAAACCGATACCAAAACGTCCACGATCACATAAAAAGTAGCCATTAAGTTCCGCGTTGTATCGGTTCATCACACGGCGGACTGAGCCATAACGCTCACCAATACTGAGATTGCACCCCACCGAGCAGTTACTACAAACGGAAGGCGCTGATTGCAAATCCCATTTTCGGGTATAGTGCGATGAAAAAACTTTATTGGTAAATACCCCTGTTGGGCAAACTTCCACTAAGTTACCGCTAAATTCACTCTCGAGCGCGCCATCAGATTGACGCCCAAAGTACACTTGGTTTTTAGAGCCATAAACACCAAAGTCTTTACCGCCAGCATAATCATTATAAAAACGCGTGCAGCGATAACAGGTAATACAGCGATTCATTTCGTGACCGACCAACTCTCCGAGGTATTGATTAGTAAAGGTACGTTTTGTGCCCTGATACTCCCTTACGCTATGACCGGTCATTACAGTCATATCTTGTAAATGACATTCTCCGCCTTCTGCACACACGGGGCAGTCGTGAGGGTGATTGGTCATCATGGCGGCAATCACTTGCTCTCGAAATTCACTGGCATCACTATGTTTAATACTGATACGCATGCCGTCGGTCACAGGGGTGGTGCAAGCCATCACCATACGCCCTCTTGTGTCTTCTGCATCTTGAAATTGCATCACCGCACATTGCCGGCATGCCCCGACAGACCCCATGGAAGGATGCCAACAAAAATAAGGTAAATTTAATTTTTGTGATAACACGCCGGCAAGTAAGTTATCTTCAGTGCTAACCAGATACGGCACATCATCAATAAAAATGGTGACTTTATTTTCACTCATGCTATTGCCCTACCATAGGAGAGTGGGCAGATTCGACTCGCTTGACGTTACTTTGCGATACC
>JBFJQB010000137.1:0-8171 GCA_041616855.1 Cognaticolwellia sp.
AACATATGCCGTTCACCGACTGCAGAGGCGGTTTTTCGTCAAAAATCCCAAGCGCTTACGTTAACCATAGACTCAGCTGGAATAGTGGGTTCACATGCCCGTGAAAAGCCTGATCATCGTGCTCAAAAGGCTGGTATCGCCCGTGGTTATTGCTTTGATAAAATTAAGGCGCGTAAAGTCGCCGAGCAAGACTTTGAAATATTTGACTTAATATTAGCCATGGATAATCAAAACGTAAAAGATTTAATGAAAGTTGCGCCAATAGGGCTTGAACATAAAGTACAGCTATTTTTAGATTATGCGGAAAACTTCGATGATACCGAAGTACCTGATCCATATTATGGCGGCGCTAAAGGCTTTCAGTTTGTATTAGATTTAGTTGAAGACGCCAGTGATGGTTTAATTAAACACTTAAAAATTGATTAATTGTCTATCAAACGATATCTAAATACTAATTTATATTTATCTCATTGAATATAAATAGAAGTTATGCGAATATTCGCACTAAGTTTAATATTTTATTGGCTACTTGTGACCTTTACCTACCCTAAAACATTAATGGTATTGCTGCTATGTTTGTCCTTCCTGGGTCAAGCAATGGCGTCTACTGTGATGTCTTATCATATGATGGGAATGACAGGAATGTTGGGCCAAGAGCAAACACAAAATATGACCATGATGGATCACAGTCAGCATAATATGGCTGAGGTTATGGCAGAAAATTCCGCAGAATCTAGCGATGAGTGCTGTAATAAAACCTGTAGCTGCTTTACTGGTGGTTGCTCAACTGTAGCTGCGGTGATGAAAGATGCGGTTAATAGCCCAATTCTTACTGTCTCAGCTAAAATACCGTCCTATGCTTGTTTGGCGCCAAGCCAACATCCTACTTCATTATATCGTCCTCCAATAATTAGCTAAATACAGCATAAATGTGTCCAAAATTTGGCTCATTTATACAATACCTCGCTGTTTTAGGACTTTTGTGATCGCGTTTTGAGAAAAAATATTTCTCTAAACTCACAAAAATAACCTGATTAATAAAATGTTAATTGATTATCCCTATTGGGGGGCTTATGTTTGCAAATAAATTTACCGTAAAAGTTATAGTGGCTTTAGCAACACTTTTGCTCTTAACCAGTTGCTCTGAAAACGAAACGAATTCGAACCTTACACTGGCACAAAATACCAAGGCAGCAGCGATAGTACTAGATGTCCATAAAAGTCCCACCTGTGGTTGTTGTAAAAAGTGGATCAGCCATATCAATAATCATGGTATTGAGTCGATAAGCCACAATGATGAAAATTTCGCTGTAATTAAAGATACCAAAGGCATTGCGCCAAGGTATCTCTCTTGTCATACCGCAATTTCAAAAGATGGCTATGTCTTTGAAGGGCATGTGCCGGCAAAGTTCATTCAGCAATTTATTAATCAATCCCATGGGGATGATGTTATCGGTTTGTCTGTGCCTGCCATGCCTGTTGGTTCACCAGGTATGGAGGTTGGCGATAAGTTTCAGCCCTACAGGGTCTTGCTGTTAAAGGCGAATGGTAGCTATGAAGTTTATGCGACAGTGCAATCTTATCAGGAGCAGTTTTAATGCATAAGATAAAGGCAGACAGAAAATTTCAGCTTAAATTGGCAGTAAGCATTTTAGTGATTTCAGCTTTTACTGTGATTGCTGAACAATCCAATTTTCCTAAGGTTAATAAGGCATTATCTTTTGAGCAGACAATTAAAACCGCGCAAAAATTGGATCCTTGGTTAACTGGTAACATTCATCAACAAAAAGCGCTTGAGTCTATGAGTCGAGCAGTGAATACCTTGCCAGCCCCCCAAGTATCACTTAACTTGGCAAATTTACCGGTCAATGGCTTTGATTTTGGTCAAGAGGGCATGACACAAGCTAAAGTGGCAATAACGCAAATGTTTCCGCGCGGCGAGACACTTGCCATTAAGAGCAAACAGCTACAAATACAAAGTGAAGCATATCCGTATCAAAGAGCAGACCGACAATCTAAAGTCGCGGTCACTGTTGGCAGTTTGTGGTTAGACGCCTATCGAGTGCAACAAAGTATTACCTTAATTGAAAATAATAGGGCGCTATTTGAACAGTTAGTAGGCGTTGCTGAAGTAGGTTATGCCTCAGCGTTAAATAAAACGCGTCAGCAAGATGTTGTTCAAGCACAACTTGAGTTAACCCGCTTAGAAGATAGATTACACTTATTATATCAGCAAAAAAGTCGCTATCTAGGCATGCTTTTACCGTGGTTGCACAACATTACCCTGTCAGGTGACTTTGTAGATCATGCTTCACTCGATGCAAACATTGCTTTACATGATCTGATACTGAGTGAGCAATTACCTGAAATAGCGTTAATTAATGAGCCGTTTGTGAGTAATGAACGTTGGCAGCAAGCCCAAGAATTGATGCATTATTTTTCACACCACCCCTCGGTTATCGCCCTAGATAAGAAAATAAGCGCAACGAAAAGCGGCATTAAATTGGCAAAGCAAAAGTACAAAGCTCAATGGGGGGTTAA
This sequence comes from Cognaticolwellia sp., assembly GCA_041616855.1. Taxonomy (GTDB): domain Bacteria; phylum Pseudomonadota; class Gammaproteobacteria; order Enterobacterales; family Alteromonadaceae; genus Cognaticolwellia. The sequence continues at coordinate 2,542 of JBFJQB010000137.1, forward strand.
CGCAAGTTATGGTTATCGAGCCGAAGATGATATGGGCAGAAGCCGTGCAGATTTATTCTCTGTGGGAGTAACTTTTGATTTACCCTTTTTTACTGAACACAAACAAGATCAAGCGCTTAAATCTGCGATATCAACAACAGAGGCAGAGAAAACAGAAAAGATTTTACTTCTCAGAGAGTTGTTAGGTGCTTATGAAAGTACCAAAGGCCGGTTTCTAAACTTACAAAGCAGACAAATGCTGTATCAAACGAGGTTATTACCGCAAATTCACGACCAACTTGAAGCGTCTTTGTCTGCTTATACCAACGACGATGGTGATTTTTCTGATGTTGTTCGTTCACGTATTGCCTTACTTAATACCGAATTAGAGCAGCTGGCACTGAACGTTGAAGAACAAAAGATTCGCCTAGAACTTAATTATCTATTTATGGGTAGCTTTGGCCAAGCTAGCGAACAACAAAAGATGTATTTTAACAATAGCAGACAAGATGCTGTTGTTTCCGGAGAAGATTAATGAGCACAAAAACTACCGCAACACATATCAAAGCGCTTATTGTTGGTATTGGGATCGGCACCCTGAGCACTTTTATGGCTTATGAATTCCTAACACCTTCGGGCAATGAAACAGCACCTACAGCTACTACAGCTACTACAGAGCAGAAAAAACCACTTTATTGGGTCGCGCCGATGGATGCCAACTATCGCCGTGATAAACCCGGTAAATCTCCGATGGGCATGGACTTAGTGCCAGTTTACGATGATAAAGGTACAGGACCTGATGAAGGTGCAGGTACCATTCGTATCTCGTCTGATGTTATCAATAACTTAGGAGTAACAACCGCTGAAGTGAGATATGGAACACTACAATCGACAATAAACACTGTCGGTTATGTGGCTTTTAATGAAGAAAAATTGGTGCATATACACCCAAGAATTCAAGGCTGGATAGAAAAACTTTATGTTAATGCCGTTGGAGACACAGTTAAAAAGCATCAAGCACTTTACGATATTTATTCACCTGAGTTAGTTAATGCTCAAGAAGAGTTGTTATTGGCATTAAGTCGAAATAATAGTCAGTTAATTAAGGCAGCAGAAAATCGCTTGTTAGCACTGCAAATTCCACAGTCAGCAATTGTAACGTTGAAAAAAACAAAACAAGTCCAGCAAACGATCACTTTCTATTCACCACAAAATGGTGTGATTGAAACCCTCAATATACGTGAAGGTTTTTTCGTGAAACCAGGAACAACGCTATTGTCGATTGGAGACTTATCAGAAGTTTGGCTTGAAACAGAAGTGTTTGAACGACAAGTAGGGCAAGTAAAAAAAGGCATGCCGGTTTCTATGACCCTAGATTATTTACCGGGTAAAAGCTGGCATGGTCAAGTGGATTATATCTACCCAACACTGGATGCGAAAACGCGCACGGTGAAAGTACGTTCGCGCTTCAGCAATGAAGATAGCCAGTTTAAGCCTAACATGTTTGCCAACATGACTATTTATGCTGAAAGTAAAGAGCAAACTTTATTGATCCCAAAATCTGCGTTAATTAGAACCGGTAAGCAAGATCGCGTTGTTCTGGCACTAGGCGAAGGCCGTTTTAAATCTATCGCGGTTACCGTTGGCCGATTTGACAGCAATAGTGCAGAAATACTTCAAGGATTGAATGAAGGTGAAAAAATCGTCAGCTCCGCGCAATTTTTATTGGATTCTGAGTCAAGTAAAACCTCTGACTTTGAACGTATGCATAGCTCGAACATCGCGTTTTCTGCAGATATTGAAACCCAAGCAGAAAAACAAGTTAGCACTGCTACCGTCACGGGCATAATCAACTCCCTGATGATTGATCATGGCATGATTAATATTAGCCGTTCTGCGATAGAGAAGTGGAATAGACCCGCGGCCACTATAGATTTTATCACTGCCCAAGGGGTCAGTTTGGCTGATTTTAGGGCAGGGATGAAAGTCAAGTTTACCTTTGAAATTCGTCAGGGTAACTTCATCATCACCGAGATAATTGCAATGCATAACGATCTACAACCAAGTGCTGATTCTTCTGATGAAAACATGGCTATTGAGCACGAAAATCACTAATAAGAGTAAATATAATATGATTACCGCTATTATTCGTTGGTCGGTTATAAATCGATTTCTTGTTGTATTAGTAACCTGTTTATTGGTTGGTGTTGGCCTGTACTCGTTAAGTAAAACACCGATCGATGCCTTGCCAGATTTATCCGACGTACAAGTGATCATTAAAACAAATTATCCTGGCCAAGCGCCCCAAGTTGTTGAAGATCAAGTGACATACCCAATGACCACAGCGATGTTGTCTGTGCCCGGCGCCGTAACCGTGCGAGGTTACTCATTCTTTGGTGACTCCTATGTATACGTAATTTTCGATGAAGATACTGACCTTTACTGGGCTCGTTCAAGAGTGCTTGAATATTTAAGTCAAGTCGCGCCAAATTTACCAAGCGAAGCTAAGCCACAACTCGGGCCTGATGCAACAGGGGTCGGTTGGGTTTATTTATATGCGTTGACTGATAAAACTGGACAACATGACTTAAGTCAATTACGTAGTTTACAAGACTGGTTTTTAAAGTTTGAGTTACAAACCGTACCTGGCGTATCGGAAGTTAGCGCCCTTGGTGGCATGGTCAAGCAATACCAAGTCAACGTTAATCCTGACAAACTACGTGCCTACGGTATTCCGCTTGCGTTGATTCAAACCGCTATTAAACAAGGTAACCAAGAAATCGGTGCCTCAGTGGTTGAAATGGCTGAAGCCGAATACATGGTCAGGGTTACAGGTTATATCAACGGCGTTGACGATCTAGCACACATTCCATTGGGTGTTAATAAAAATGGCACACCGCTGCTGTTAAAAGATGTTGCCGATATTGGCACAGGGCCACAAATGCGCCGTGGTATTGCTGAGCTTAATGGCGAAGGTGAAACGGTTGGCGGTATTGTGGTGATGCGTGTTGGCGAAAATGCCCAGCAAGTGATCAACAGGGTAAAAGATAAGCTTGAACAACTTAAAAAAGGACTGCCTGATGGTGTAGAGATTGTGCCGGTTTATGACCGCTCAGCCTTAATCGAACGAGCCGTAGATAATTTAGCTTTTAAACTATTAGAAGAATTTGCCGTTGTCGCGTTAGTTTGCGTTATTTTCTTATTCCATGTCCGATCTTCATTAGTGGCGATAATCACTTTACCGGTCGGTATTTTTACCGCATTTATCATCATGCATTTGCAGGGGCTTAATGCAAATATTATGTCGTTAGGCGGTATTGCCATTGCGATTGGTGCAATGATTGATGGCGCGATTGTCATGATTGAAAATATGCATAAGCATATGGAAAAAACGCCCTTAACTAAAGAAAATCGTTGGCAAATTGTGACAGAATCCGCCAGCGAAGTGGGTCCTGCATTATTTTTTAGCTTATTAATTATTACCGTAAGTTTTGTGCCGGTATTTACCTTAGAAGCACAAGAAGGTCGTATGTTTGCGCCATTAGCCTTTACCAAAACGTATGCCATGGCGGCATCGGCAGCACTAGCCATTACCTTAGTGCCGGTGTTGATGGGCTACTTTATTCGCGGCAAAGTCTTAGCCGAAAAGAAAAACCCCGTGAATAGATTACTCACTTTTGTTTATATGCCAGCGCTAAAAACTGTTTTACGTTTTCCAAAAGTAACCTTAATAGCTGCATTAATTGTCTTGGGTATCGGGCTGTACCCGATTAACAAAATTGGTAGCGAGTTTATCCCCCCACTTGATGAGGGTGATTTAATGTATATGCCTACTACTTATCCTGGTATTTCTATCGGGCAGGCACGCCAACTGCTACAACAAACCGATAAGTTGATCAAAACGGTGCCAGAGGTAAAAACGGTATTTGGTAAAGTAGGGCGTGCAGAAACGGCAACAGATCCAGCACCGCTAACTATGATTGAGACGTTTATCCAGTTAAAACCTCAAAACGAGTGGCGAGTAGGAGTCAGCACAGAAAGTTTGAAAAAAGAACTTGATGCATTAGTGAAACTTCCAGGGGTAACTAACGCTTGGGTAATGCCGATTAAAACGCGTATTGATATGTTAGCCACCGGTATTAAAACTCCGGTCGGCATTAAGATCGCCGGGCCTAATTTATCGGTTATTCAAGATATTGGCCAACAACTCGAATTGCTCTTAAAAGACGTACCGGGCACGGCGTCAGTTTATTCAGAACGTGTAGCGGGTGGTCGCTATATAAAAGTGGATATTCAACGGGCTAAAGCCGCGCGTTATGGCTTAAATATCGCTGACATTCAACAAGTCGTGGCAACGGCCATCGGTGGGATGAATGTGACGCAAACAGTCGAGCGATTAGAGCGTTATCCGGTTAATTTACGTTATGGACAAGACTATCGTGACTCGCCTGAGCAGATAGCATTACTGCCTATAGTTACCCCTAATGGTCAACGCATTGCATTAGCCGATGTTGCGAATGTCTTTATCGAAGATGGCCCTCCAGGGATTAAGTCTGAAAATGCACGTTTAAATGGTTGGGCATTTGTTGATATTGACGGGGTTGATGTTGGAACGTATGTCGACACGGCTCAGCAAATAGTAAACGATAAATTAACGCTGCCAACCGGCTATTCAGTAACGTGGGCGGGGCAATATGAGTATATGCAACGGGCAAAGGCAAAGTTAGCCTATGTGGTACCATTAACCTTATTTATCATTATTATTTTACTTTACCTTAACTTTCGCAGCGTGATTGAAGTCGCCATCATCATGGGCACATTGCCACTCGCTGTGGTTGGCAGCATTTGGCTATTGTATCTCGAAGGATTTAACTTCTCTGTTGCTGTCGGGGTTGGCTTTATTGCCTTAGCTGGTGTTGCTGTAGAGATAGGTGTGATCATGCTAGTGTATTTAAATCAAGCCTATCAAGAAATGTTAAAGGAGCACCAAAAGCTAGGCATTTCAAGTACTCAGCATGATGTTTTTCAGGCGGTATTACAAGGTGCAGGAATGCGTGTACGCCCAGTGATGATGACTGCAACCGCGATTATTGTTGGCTTGTTACCAATTTTGTATGGCAGCGGCACTGGCTCTGAAGTGATGAGCCGTATCGCCGCTCCTATGGTGGGCGGTATGTTAAGTGCTGTGATATTAACCTTGTTGGTGTTGCCGGTATTATTTTATCTATGGCGTTCGTCATCGATAAAAAGTGCTACATAAACGCCATAATACGTTGAAGTTATTAAAGCTCGCCATATGTTTAAATAGGGGGTAGTTGTTAATTATCGGCAAGGCGATTAGAGCAAGACATGGCCTAATACTGCTTAGCAAAAATACAAAGCAATTTTAATCGCGGCTGCAATGATCAAATGAGTGCAGCGAACTGTTCATGGTTAGTTTGTACAAAACGGTACAGTCCTGACGGGATATATACGATTATCTCACTCAGCAGAATGCTTACTTCAGGTTTGTTTAGTAAAGGAGGTCACAATGACGAAATCTATTGATAGTGTGGCAAGTCAGCTTGCTAATCACACGTTAAGTCATGATGTTCAAGAGTTGCTCATTGAAGGGGCCGGCTGTGCGAGTTGTGTTGGCAAAATTGAGGCGG
>JBFJQB010000138.1:0-8126 GCA_041616855.1 Cognaticolwellia sp.
ATTCGCACAAGCGCAGGTGTTAGCGAAAGCTGAACAAGCTGCCGATTCACGCTTACCTATTATTGCCACTGGCCATCTAACGACCATTGGCGCATCAACGAGTGAGTCGGTGCGTGATATTTATATTGGCACCTTAGAAGCATTTCCTGCCAGTGAATTTCCAGCTGCTGACTATATTGCTTTAGGTCATATTCATCGACCGCAAAAAGTCACTAAAAGCGAGCACATTCGCTATAGTGGTTCGCCGATCGCGTTAAGTTTTGATGAAGCGAAAACCCAAAAAAGTATCGTGATTGCTGAATTTGAAAACGGTCAGCTTAACAACGTTGAACTTTGCGATGTGCCATGTTTTCAACCTTTGGCAATGGTGAAAACTAATTTAGAAAATTTATCGGAAAATATTTTAGCGGTTGTCAACGCTAAACTTAACGACGCAAAAAATGCCGTTGATGCAAGGCCCTCTGCTGCTGCTGGAGATGAAGCAACTGAAAAAGCCGAAAATATCTGGCTAGATATCGAAATTGAAAGTGCTGAATATTTGCTAGATTTAACGACGCGAATTGAGCAAACCGTAAAATCCTTACCGGTTGAAGTGTTATTAGTTAGGCGCAGCAAAAAGTCACGCCAACAAATGCCCAGTCATGAGAAAAAAGTCACCTTAAGTGAATTAAGCGTACAAGAAGTATTTGATGCCCGTATGGCACTTGAACAATGGCAAAGTGAAGATGAACAACAACGCAAAGTGCGCTTAAATAGCCTGTACCTAAATATTGCCGAGCAAACGCAATTAGCCAGCTCAACTGGCAAAGTGGAGCAAAAATAATGAAAATTTTATCGCTACGCTTTGAAAATATAAATTCTTTAAAAGGCCACTGGAAAATTGATTTTACCCAATCGCCTTTTGACACCAGTGCACTTTTTGCCATTATCGGTCCAACGGGGGCTGGCAAAACCACCATACTCGATGCCATGTGTTTGGCGCTGTATCATCAAACGCCGCGCTTAACTATTTCAGACAAACAAAACCAGTTAATGACCCGCCATACTCCAAACTGTTTAGCCGAAGTTGAATTTGAAGTCAAAGGACAAGCCTATCGTGCCTTTTGGAGCCAGCGTAGAGCGAAAAATAACGTTGAGGGTAATTTACAAAAGCCGGTCGCAGAGTTAGCCAAAATAATTGTTACCCGTGATGGCCTTGATGAAAGTAAAACACAAATCGGTGAAGCGGAAGTTATTGCGACAAAGGTTTCAGATATTCGTGTGGCGATCGCTCGTATCACCGGTTTAGACTTCTCTCGCTTTAGAAAGTCGATGATGTTGTCGCAAGGCGAATTTGCCGCCTTTTTAAATGCACCAGCGAATGAACGCGCAGATTTATTAGAAGAGCTGACTGGCAGTGAAATTTATGGCGATATTTCCAAAGCGGTATTTGAACAACATAAAGAGGCCAGTAACGAGTTAAAGTTATTGCACGCTAAAAGCACCGGCATGCAATTATTAACACCTGAGCAGCAGCAGCAAATTTCAGACGAACTTGGCAAAGTGAACGCACAGCAGCAACCGTTAGCGGCGCAAATAACGCATTGGCAGCAAGTGCGTAATTGGCTAATGAATGTAAAGAACGCTAACCAGCAAAAACGCGTCGCTGAGCAACAGCAACAATCAGCGCAGCAAATTCAGCAAGATCACGCTGAGCAATTGCACGCATTAGCGTTATCAGAGCCAGCGGAAAATTTACGCGCAGAATATCAGCAGCTTAATCATATCAATCAACAGCTTGTGGAGCTTAAAGCGCAAGCACAGTTACTCGAAGGTGATGTAAAGCTCAGTAAAACAGAAGTGGAAAACGCTGAACAAGCACTGACAGCGTTTTTGTTAAGACATGAAAAGTTCATGGCTCAGCAACAAGCAACTGAGCAATTAATCGTTGAACAAGTGTTACCGCTTGATAGTAAAATTGCGCAACTAACGGAGCAAAAGAGTCAACAAACTAGCCGCGCAAATACCGCGAGCAAAGCGTTAATTGACGCTAATGCCCAATTAAAACAATTAGCCAGCGAACAGCAAATACAACAAGATAAAATCGCCAAGGCTCAGGCTGTTATTGAGCAGCAAGGACATTTAGCGAGTTTGCCTGAACACTTGCCGTTATGGCGCAATATGATTGCGCAAATGGTTAATGAAAAGCAGTTAAGTTATGAATTGCTAGCACAAGACGCTAGCATGAATAAGCAAGCTAAGAGTGTTAGCGAAGCACTGACCAAACAGCAAGAACAGTTAGTAATACTCGACGCGGAATTTAAACAACAACAAGTATCACTTCGTGATAAAGAAGGTGCGGTAACACAGCTACTAGTTCAATATCAGTGTCAAAGCGAACAAGCGCTCAGTCAACAGTTACAAAACATGCAATCGAGCATTGCACAACAAACCCAAGCCTTAATTAACGCTCAACGTTATCAAAGCTTAACTGGCGAGCTGCATGATATTGAGCAAACACTGAAAGCCGACCATCAACAATTAGACAGTATTACAGAGCAACTAACCTCGCTGCGCGCTCAATATAAGCGTCAAAAAGAACAGCTGCAGGACGTGCAATTAATTGTCGAGCAACAAAAAACCATCTTGTCGTTAAGCGAGCATAGAGCGAACTTAAAAGCTGATGAAGCATGTCCGTTATGTGGCTCACAGCAGCATCCTGCGATTGAGGATTATCAAGCACTGTGTAATAACGATGCGGCACAAACAGAGCATCAATTGCGCTTAGCCCAACTAATAAGCGAATTAGAGCAACTTGAGCAACAAGGCAAAAAATTATCTTCAGAGCAAGATAGATTAAAAGAAAAACTGAAGTTAGTCGCTGAAAATAAAACCATCAAACAACAAGAGAAGCAGTATTTAGTTGAGCAGTGGACAGCCCAACGTGAATTATTAAAAATAGCGGCGGAGTTATCCGCATTTGCTGAAATTGAAGCAAACATTCAAACGAGACAACAGCGCTTTGAACAGCTTAATCATGCGAATAACCAGTTACAGCAATTAAAACAGGCTCAGCAACAACAGTCGGAATTAGTGTTAAGCCTAGAAAAACAATGGCTCAATTTAACTAATCAGAGCCAGGCACAAACCGTGCAGTTTACTCAGCTGCAACAGCAAATAGCACAAAATAAACAAAACTTTACCGACAAGCTTGCTTATATAGCACAGCAATGGCAAACGTTAAGCCGCTTAATGCAAGAATCAGCGGTGCGCATGCCAGAGTGTTTCTCAGTATTCACTCAAAGCAATAGTGGCGCTGAAGAGGAAGGTGATGAAGCTAAGCTATCATCGAGCGAGTTTGAAAATATTGTGTCATTACAGCAATCGTGGCTCAATGAACTTGAGCAGCAAAGTCGAGCATACCAAAACGCGTTAAGTGCGGTGGCAACCGACAACGAACAGTTACAGCAAGTGCAACAACAACTCGCGGTTATGGACAGTAAAATTGAGCAATTAACTGAGTCTGAAAAAGCGTTAAAAGCTGAGTTAAACATAATAGAACAACAGCTCAGCGAAGATATAGCCAAACGCTTAGCTTTATTTGCTGAGCAAGATGTTCCGCAGGTGCGTCAACAGTTGAAGCAACAACAATTAGCGCAAGAACAGGCGCTGGTTAAATGTCAAAATGACGTTCACGAGCAGAAAATCAAACAGCAAAACTACACCGGTAAGCTACATGGTAATGTCGAGGCGATAAATCGCTTACACGTGCAGCAACAAGCCGTTGAGAAAACCTGGCAAGCACAACTACAAAGCAGTGAGTTTGCCACAGAAGCTGACTTTAAAGCGGCGTTATTAAGCCCTGAACAGCGCAAGTCCTTAAAAGAGATACAGTCAAAAATTGAGCAACAAATTCAACAAGCCAATGCACAATTACAACAAGCACAGCAGCAGTTAGTGCAACTTGAGCAAGATAAGCAACAACTGCAAGCACATACTGCGCAACTGGTGGCAGATATTCACGCCAGTGAACAAGCGTGCAGTGTTGAGTTTCGCCATGATTTAGACGATAGCGTGTTTGACGCGTTATTATTTAAAGAAAATATAGTGTTAGATGAGAGTTTAGACCTAACTGAGTTTGATGACAAAGCGGCTACTTGCACGGAAACGTTAAAACAATTGCAAATTCGTCAAGGGCAATTAACTCAACAACTATCACAAGATCAACATCAGCGTGATGAACAACAAGCATTACTCAGCCAAATTGTTAAGCAGCAAGAGGCCCTTGATGATCTTTCACACCTTAATGGGTTAATTGGCGCGGCCGATGGTGCTAAATTTAGGCGTTTCGCCCAAGGGCTAACGTTGTCGCATTTAGTGTACTTGGCTAACCAGCAGCTTAATCGTTTGCATGGTCGCTATCAATTGCAACGTCAAGAATCAGATAACTTAGCGTTAGAGGTACTCGATACGTGGCAAGGAGATAGCGTGCGTGATACCAAAACGTTATCGGGCGGCGAAAGCTTTTTAGTCAGTTTAGCGCTAGCTTTGGCGCTATCAGATTTAGTGAGCGCAAAAACCAGTATTGATTCATTATTTCTTGATGAAGGGTTTGGCACCTTAGATAACGACACTTTAGAAATAGCATTGTCTGCGCTTGATTCGCTCAATGCCAGCGGCAAAATGATTGGTGTAATTAGCCATGTTGAAGCGTTAAAAAAACGCATCGACGTGCAAATAGAGGTGAAAAAACATAGCGGATTGGGCGTGAGTGAGTTAGCTGACTGTTATCGCTATCAAGCTAGTTAATTTTGGTAATGCTTTTATGCGGTAGAAGGCTTTAAATAGGGGGAAGCTAATAAAGCATTAAAATGTGAACCTAAGGCTTAATCAATAGGCTCACATTGAAGTTTGCTACTTCAACTCTATGCGCGTGATTAAATTCGCACATTCGAGTAGAAGTTAACAAGGAACACTACTTATAAAACGCTTCAACCGTGCCTTTTACTGTCATTAGTAATGGCTGTCCGCGACGATCTAACGCTTTAGGTGAAGCTATTTTCACCCAACCTTCACTGATGCAATATTCTTCGACATCGGTGCGCTCTTTACCATTAAGTAAAATACCAATATGGTGCTCGAAAATTTCTGCGACATGGTGTGGGCTACGGGGGTTACCCGAAAGACGATCCGGTAAAGCGGGAAGCGACGTACTATCGTTCATGGTAGTGACCTGAATTAAAATAAAAGTGCGCTATTGTAGACAATATAGACTTGGCGCTCAAGAACTGAAATAGGCTTTACTTGCTGGTTTATCAGTAAGCTGCGCCCGTTCACTTTTAAGCCATTAACTTACCTATGCCACAACTTTTACGTATAGAAAACTTACCCTTTAGCCCTAAAGGCTTTTAAATATGAATAATCGTTCTTCGAGTGATAACATCAATAATATAAAAGTGTAGCTGCTGGTAATTGGTATTCTCACTGCTAGAACGCAATTAATTTACCCTGTTTGATAAAAATAGATAAAAATAGATAAAAATAGATGAAAATAGTTTACTTTACTCATTGTTAAGGATATAGTCCGGCCGTTAATTATTCCCATCTAGTTTATTTAGCCGATTGTTTATAAAATCGTGTTTTGCCTTTCCCTTTCACAGTTAGTCATCACTTAATTTATTAAGCTTAAATTATTGTCTGATTTTTCGAGTTGTTTACTCGTAAAAAGTTGTTATTTTTCAAATAAAAAAGTTCCACTATACAATAATATAGCTTTTGTTCATGCGTTTTAACGCACATTAAAAGAGTTTATTATGTCTTATACATATCAAGGTACGATCTATTCGATCGCATCGCCAGTTCGGTCAATTTCTGTCAACAAAAATAGTGTTGCAGTAACAGATCAAAAAGGCACAAAGTTGATCCAATTTACCAACGTAAATGATTCAAAATCTTTTCTAGCTTGGATCTACCAAAGCTAGAAAGTTTAACGTTATCGATTAAACAAGACTCGTTTGAGTTTAGTTTTTACTGAACGCCAATGCGTAACAGGTTGACTTGGCGCAAGCACTACCAACTGTTGCCATTGTTGTTCAGTAAGTTTCACTTTTGCGCCATGCGCTAACAGTAAAGATTCAGCATTTAACGCTTTAATTTTTGCTAGTGACTCACGATATCGATTCGGATAAAAAATAGGATAGGGTGGAATAAACTTATCTCTAACTTTTACCATCAGATCAGCTACGTAAATTTGCTGCGTTGGTAAGTGCTGCAAAGATATATCTCGGTCAGTATGACCTTGAGTAAAGTGTACTCGCCAATCATTAAAACCCGGTAACGACGCTTGATCGTCAAGATAGTAATCAGGTATTAGCGTGCTTGAATAATAGATATACTTTTTTGGTTTTTTAAACTTACCGGCAAGCCACAGTGTCAGCAACATATCTGCAATATGCATCAACTTACCATCGAGCCCAGAATACCATTGCCCTGTCACATTGGCGGCGGCTATTTTACAGCCATGTTTCTTACGTAATGTTTGTGCAGCCCCGGCGTGATCTGGATGCATATGCGTAACAACCACCAACACTAACTCTGTCATTGAGCGTTGTAATGTTTGGGTAATATATTCTTCAATTAGTGAAACATCGGCACGGCTACAACCGTCTAGCAGCAAGAACTTATCGTGATATTCTGCTAATAAAATCGTTTCAATATAGCCATCTAGCTTGTGTAACTTGAGCATTAAAGCGCACTATGGTTATTTAACTCTCATTAAAGTACCTTTTTCTTCACCTAAACTCAACAGGTTTGACCAGTGTTGTTGTATGGTTTTGCTATTAACGTTATTTTCGATACTGCCGGTATTTAATAAATTCGATAAAAGCGATATTTGCAATTGCTTGTGGTGCGCTAATTGGGAATTTGATAAACTCATGCGCAAATAAACTTGCCATTTAATATGGTCAATTAACTTAATATTGTTTGGATAAATAGATGAAAATCACCGATAAAACCGTTGTTCAGTTTCATTACACCCTTAAAGACGAAGCTGGCGCTGAATTAGAAAATTCTCACGCTGGTGACCCATTAGCTTACCTTCACGGTTACAAAAACATGTTAGTTGGCGTAGAAAAAGCGTTGGCCGGTAAAGAAACGGATGATAAATTTTCAGTAACGTTACAGCCTGAAGATGCTTACGGTGAGCGCAAAGAAGACGCGATTCAGCGTGTGCCGGTAAAACATTTACAAGGTTTACCTACACCCAGTGCTAAATGGAAAGCTGGCATGACCGCCGTGGTTAATACGGATGCAGGTCAACGCCAAGTGACGGTTGTTAAAGCCGGTAAATTTATGATCACAGTTGATATTAACCCACCATTAGCGGGTAAAGTGTTAACGTTTGATTTAGAAGTTGTTGATGTGCGCGAGGCAACAGCTGAAGAAGTTGAACATGGCCACGCCCATGGCGTTGGTGGTCATCACCATTAAGCAGAATTTCGCTTTATTAATGATTAACCGGCTATATGCCGGTTTTTTTATGCTTATTATTTTTATCACCATCTATTCTTCTCTACCACTTAGCTTAATTAACTTTACGTTTATCGCATTCACTTTTTATTTTTTTACCATACTGTTATGTTATTAGTATCGCTTAAGTCAAAACCTATTAACGCAAAAAATAACAATAAAAATAAAAGGTTTACAATATGTTTACAAACAAATTATCTATTCGCTCCTTAGCACTCATCATTAGTGCGGCGTTATCACCGTCAATATGGGCTGATACTGCTGTTATTCACGCCGGACAATTATTAGTAACAGCTGGTAAGGCGCCGCTTACGCAACAAACCTTAGTGATCACTGATGGGAAAATAGCCGACCTTAAAGCGGGTTTTATTGCCCCCAGTCATTTTGCTAAAGACGCTAAGCTAATTGATTTGTCATCGAGTTTTGTCATGGCAGGGTTAATGGATATGCACGTGCATTTACAAGGTGAACTCGGTCCGCAAAATGACAGTGAGATGGTTAATTTATCTGACGCTGATACGCTAATGAAAAGTGCCTACTTTGCTGAAAAAACCTTAATGGCCGGTTTTACAACGGTACGTGACTTAGGCAGTCGTGCCGAGCAAATGTTTGCACTA
>JBFJQB010000139.1:0-8101 GCA_041616855.1 Cognaticolwellia sp.
ATCATTGATAATGATGTAATCGAACTCTTGATAGTGTGAACATTCTGCTTGTGCTTGTGCCATCCGATCTTGAATTACAGCTTCACTGTCTTGACCTCGACCACGTAAGCGATTTTCTAACTCTTGTTTTGATGGCGGGCTAATAAATATTGTAGTTACTTCCGGCTTTTTCATTCTAACTTGTTGTGCGCCTTGCCAGTCAATATCAAGAAAAACATCAATACCTTGAGCAAGTTGTTGATCTATTGCAACTTCACTTGTGCCATAAAAGTTACCAAACACTTCAGCGTATTCGTAAAAGTGTTTGTCAGCAATCGAGCGTTTAAACTGCTCTTGGCTAACAAAATGGTAGTGTTGACCATCAACTTCACCTGGACGAGGATCACGAGTAGTGTGAGAAACAGAAACTTGCATAGGTCTTGATGATGCTTGCTTGAGTAAAGCAGAGATCAAGCTCGACTTTCCTGCACCACTAGGCGCAGATAAGATGAAAAGGTTGCCTTTAGTTGTCACAATTTATCCTCTGTCGCTGCTTTATAACAAGTGAAGTCATAAATTCACTTCTTGGCAAGTTTTTCAATTGCTATAAACAACAGCTAAGTGTAATCAGTATTTAATGGCGCGCACTATACCTAAAATCTGCCCTTTTTCCCATTATTTTGTCTTGTCGACACTGGGTACTGTTTGCTTGTTAATAACCTACAGAAAGCCATTTGCTGACGCCAATAAAGCAAAACGGCCTGAGTTCGGTGCAATACCGTCATCAGGCCGCGTCAGCGATTTGAGCAAGGTCAGTGTTATCTCGTCACTTGCCTCACTGTCTTATTATTTTAGTAAGCGCTCAACAAAAGCAATTAGAGCACTTTCGCAATAGATTGCGCTAAGTAATCAACATTACTATTAGCAATACCCGCAATGCTCATGCGGCTTGAACCCACCATATAAATGCTGTATTCGTCTTGTAATTGTTGTACTTGCTCAGGAGTAATACCCAAGAATGAGAACATGCCGTTTTGTTTTGGAATAAAGCTAAAATCGCGAGTAACGCCATTTTCAACAAGCTTATCCACCAATAATTGACGATTACCATTAATGCGATCACGCATAGTTTTAAGCTCACTGTGCCACTGGGCACGTAGCTCATCTGAATGTAAAATAGTTTCTACCAACGCCGCACCATGTGCTGGCGGCATTGAATAAATGCAGCGAATAACGGTCAGTAAAACTGAATTAGCAATATCAACGCTGTGTGGCGTTTCACCAATAATAGAACAAGCGCCAATACGTTCACGATATAAACCAAAATTTTTCGAACATGAACTACAGACGATCATTTCTTTCACACTGTCAGCCATTAATCGCAAGCCGTAAGCATCTTCGTCTAAGCCTTCACCAAAACCTTGATAAGCCATATCAATTAGAGGTAAAAAACCAATGTCTTTTGCAACTTCAGCAACTTGCTGCCATTGCTCTTTAGTTAAATCCATACCACTTGGGTTATGACAACAGGCATGAAGTAGCACGGCATCATCGGCTTTGACTTCTTTTAGGGCGGCAAGCATGCCATCAAAATCAAGGGTTTTGTTTTCGTAATCATAATAAGGGTAAGTTTTTACAACTAAGCCCGCGGCTTCAAATACACCGGTATGGTTAGCCCATGTTGGGTTACTGACCCAAATGGTTGCTCCCGTTTTGCAGGAATTGATAAATTCAGCGGCAACACGCAATGCACCCGTACCACCGGGGGTAGAAACAGTGCGTGCGCGATTTTCAAGCAACACTTTATGATGACCGAAAACTAATTTAGCCATTTCTTCGTTAAAAAGTGATGAACCCGTTGGGCCAATATAAACTTTGGTGTCTTCGGAATCGAGTCGATGTTTCTCTGCGGCTTTTACACAATCGAGCACAGCCGTATGACCTGCTTCATTTTTGTAGACACCAACACCTAAGTCGATTTTCTTAGGATTTGAATCTTCACGATATTTAGCCAACAAGCCTAAAATAGGATCGGCAGGCAACGCCGTTAAACTACCAAACATTTTGGGTTTACCTTTTACGAAGAGAGGGAGTTGTGCGATTAAACTCCAAGCTTGAAGTCGCAACATTAATCCCTGTGATTAAACAGCAAGCATAACGGCTATCAGGCTAGAATTAAAGCTTAAAAATTAAAAAACACTTCGGAAAACTACCGAAGATTCTCGCTGATAACTGAGTGTTATTACCACTAGCTTGATAGTCGTACACGCATCATAGAGTGACACAGCCATTAAGAATTAATGGCTGAATACTGCCAATGGAGATATAAAAAAAACAGTTTATAAAGTCGTTGATATCGCAGCAATAAAACCAATAGCCCCGCCAAAGACACCACCCCAGACCACCAACCAACCTAAGTGTTCTCGGATCATTTTTTGGACAATTTCTTTCACTAATTGCGGCGTTAATTCATTTAGGCGTTTTTCAATAATATCGCTAACCTTTTCTCGCATACCAGCCATGATGTTGGGTTGCTCCAACTCCTGACGAAGAATGGCATTGAATTCATCACTTTGGCTGATGTCGATTACCGAGGCGCGCATTTTTTCAATAAACGGCTCACGCATAGGTTGCAGCGCTTCCGTGCCGCCGACCATTGCCAACATCCCCCCAAAAGAAGACTGTTCAACAACACTGACTAAATTATCAAACGCCGGCGAAAGATCGATTTTATTAATCACCGGCGCAAGGTCGATTGCGTTCGCAGGATTATCATTACCCGCTAAAAATCGGTCGATATTTTCTTCGGTAAAAAATTGCTCCATCATTAACGCACGAATAGCTATTTTAAAGTCTTCAAAGCGCGCAGGAATAACCCCTGAGCCATATAAAAACGGCACACGTTCGAACAACATATGAATGGCAAGCCAATTAGTTATTGCGCCTGATAGGGCAAATAAACCTATGGTGAAAATAATATTATTCGCGACAATATAGCCAATTACAATCGCGATTAAAGCGAAAAAGTTGGTGATAAAACTCTTATTCACAAAAACTCCGTCAAGGTTAAGGTCAGTGATTTTTAGTTCAATATTGGTTATGGTATCAATTGCTTGCGGTTGCGCCAATATTTCATTTATTTGGCGTTGTTTGGACCAGCAGCAACTAGTAAACGCTATCTGCTACTTTACTCGCTTATGGCTATTATTTAACGAATCTCACTTGTGCTTAAATATTCAGTGATAAAGCACTATAAAAATAAGAATAAAGGGATCTCATGAAATTTCGACCTGTACTTTCAAAACTAATACTGGTGTTTAGTACTTTAAGCCTATCGTTAAGTACCTTGCTCTATGCCGAGCAAAATGATCAATCACAAATTATGGCAAAAACTGCCGCAGAAAATACCATCAGCCAGCAAGATGAATGGCGTAGGGTTGCGCTAGAAAATATGGTGTTGTTAACCTTACCTCACGGCGAAGTTGTGATTGAATTAGCAGCGCAATTTTCGCCTAAACATGTTGAGCAATTTATTCGTTTAACCAAAGCAGGGCATTACGATGGCAATAAGTTTTATCGCGTTATTGATGGTTTTGTCGCCCAAGCCGGTCCTGAAGATGGCAGCAGCGCCGATCGCATAGTGCCCTTATTAGCACTTGAAGGCGAATGGTCAACAGATAAAGACTGGTCGTTTACCTTAGTACAAAATAATGATTTATTTGCCGAACAAACCGGCTTTAAAGACGGCTTTGCCATTGGCCACAATCCTAGTGAAAATAAAGCATGGTTAACGCATTGTCCTGGCATTATTGCCATGGCACGTGGTAACGATGCTGATTCAGCTTCCAGTCATTTTTATATTACTAACGGCCAAGCACCAAGGTATTTAGACCGTATTATGAGCATATTTGGCCGGGTTATTTACGGCATGAATCATGTGCAAGCGATCACACGTACAGCCACCATTGAAGGTGAAGCTGAAATCCCCAGCACTGCTCACACACCGATAGTGTCGATGAAAATGATGGCTGACGTACCCGCGGCTGAGCAAATACATTTAGCGGTAAAGAATACTGAGAGTAAATTATTTGCCAAAAGTTTAGCCGAACGCATCAAGCGTGATAATGCTTTTTTCTTTAAAAAGCCGCCACAAGTGCTAGATGTTTGCCAAACCCCGGTACTGACTCGACGACTTAACCAGTAGCTTGGAATGTCTGCTAAGTCGCTAACATGAAGTTAACCTGTAGTATTGCGCTGACGGTATTTTTCTTTCGCTTTGCGGCCTTTACGATATAGCGTTGGCCGTAAGGCGCGTCTAAGTGTTGGAAATAAGTAAGAGAGCGTTGTTAACCAACCACTCGCTCGAGGTAAGGATATTTCGGTTGCTTGGCCGCGGGCAATACTGACAATAGCATCAGCAACCTGTTGAGCGCTGCTCATCGGTTGTGAGAACACAATGTCTTCCACCTGATCAAGTTCAGCCATAATAAAGCCGGTATCAATAGGCCCCGGCGAAACCAAACCTACATAAATACCGCTAGCTTTTAATTCATCTGCTAATGAGTAAGTAAAAGCACGCAAACCCGCCTTTGTCGCGGCATAAGTGGCCGCGCCTTGCAATGGTGTTCTGCCGGCAAGTGAGCCAACATTAACAATGGCGCCACCACCAGCAGCGCGCAGATAAGGTAATACTGACGTACTTAATTGGATCGGAGCACGTAAGTTAACATCAACCATTTTAGCGAGATCATTCGCGGTATTTCTTTCAACATCACCGCGTTGATGAAAACCAGCATTATTGACCAAGACATCAAGTGAGCCAAACGCTTGTGCCGCTATTAACAGCAGCTCTTCGTTTGCAGCCGCATCATTTATATCCATGGCAATATTGATGACCGAGGTTAGCGGTGCTAACTCTTCGGTAATACTGTCCAACGCCGCTTGACCACGAGCAACTAAAACAAGATTTGCCCCTAAATCAGCAAAAGTTCTTGCCGTTGCGGCACCAACCCCAGCAGATGCGCCAGTAATGATGACGGTTTTGCCTTTAAAATCATTAATCATAATAAAGTTTCTCTAGGTTGCGTGTATTGAAACGCTTGTGATCGATATTTTGTTACAGAATAATGTGTCAATTAAATGTAAAAGTGGTGAAAAAACAGTAATAGTTTCATAAGATAGCGACACAATCATAAAGGGATCGACAATGAAAATAAAATATTTAGCAGCAGCCATGGTCGCCAGCTTCACACTCTCGGCTTGTGTAGCAACACAAACTACCCAAAACTCAACGGCGCAAAGTGCCGCTGTTGCAACGACGAGCAACAAAGTATTCAGCCAAAACTATGTCTTTAAAGAATTAGCTAATGGCCTGCGTGTGCTAATTGTTAAAACTGATTATCCTGATCTTGTTTCCGTACAAATCCCTGTATCGGTTGGCTCTCGTGATGAAAACGAAGTAGGTAAAACTGGCTTTGCGCATTTTTTTGAACATATGATGTTTAAAGGCTCAGAAAAGTTTCCACAAGCAGTTTATGCCGATTTATTTAAAAATGCCGGTGTGGATAATGGTGCCTACACCACCAACGATTACACCAACTATCATTTAGATTTTTCTAAAGATCACTTAGACAAAGTATTAGAAATTCAAGCAGATCACTTTAAAAACCTGACCTACACCGACGCACAATTTAAAACAGAAGCCTTAACGGTAAAAGGTGAATACTTAAAAAATAATGCCAGCCCAATACGCAAATTGTTAGCAGCCGTTCGCAAAGAAGCTTTTGATACACATACCTACAAACATACCACGATGGGCTTTTTTGAAGATGTTGAAGCTATGCCTGAGCAAATTGCTTATGGTGAAAAGTTCTTCAAACAGTTTTATAAGCCGGAATATGTTTCTTTAGTGATTGTCGGTGATGTTGAGCCCCAAGCCACCATGGCGATGGTAGAAAAGCATTGGGGCGATTGGCAAAAAGGTAATTTTGTTCATGACATTAGCCCTGAACCTAAACAACAAGCGGCGAAATATGTTCATGAAAAATTCGACGGTTTACCAGGCCATTGGTTATTAGTGTCGTATAAAGGCGCTGATTGGCAACCGAAAAAGAAAGATCGCGCGGCATTAGATTTGATTTCAAAATTATATTTTTCAAATAATTCGCCGTTATATCAAGAGTTGGTGGTTGATAAACAGTTGGCCAGCCAAATGTTTACTTATAATCCAGCAACAAAAGATGCCGGATTACGTCACGTATTTATTAAAGTAAACGAAGAAAAAGATTTAGCCACCGTGCGAGATGCCATTAACCAAACCTACGCACAAGCACGCACTGAACTGGTTTCAGCAGAAAAGCTCGATAACTTAAAATCAAACTTAAAGTATAGTTTTGTCAATAGTTTAGATTCTTCAGAGGCTATCGCTTCAACACTGGCGAGCTACATGCATTTTGATCGCGACCCAGAAACCATTAACCACCTTTATAACAGTTTTGATCTTATTTCAGCTGATGATATTAAGCGCATCGCCAATAAATACTTCATTGATGAAAATCGCACTACCGTCACCTTATCGGCTTTAGATGAAATTTCCGGCTTTGAGCAAGAAGTGAATTTAAATGCCGTGGTAACACAACTTGAGCTGAAACAAACACAGCCGAGCGAACAAAAATTTACCGTATTAGACAAGACTAATGATTCACCTTTAATTGATGTTAACTTGCTCTTTTACACCGGTGCAGCAGCCGATCCCGTCGGCAAAAAAGGCCTAGCAGCCTTAACGGCCCGCATGTTAACTCAAGGTGGCTCAGCAACGCGTAGTTATAAAGAAATTCAGCAAGGTTTATACCCCTTAGCAGGCCAGTTTTCATCACAACTTGATAAAGAAATGATGTCGTTTACTGGCCGTGTACATAAAGACAATGCCGCGCCTTGGTATCAACTGATCAGCGACCAACTACTTAATCCTGGCTGGCGTGAAGATGACTTTAAACGCCTGAAAAAAGAGTTAATCGATAGTATTAAATCAGGATTGAAGTCGGCTAATGATGAAGAGTTAGGGAAAGAAGTATTGTATAGCGAGCTTTATCAAGGCCATCCATACCAGAGCTTCAACAGCGGTGACTTATCTGATTTAGCCGCTATAACACTCGATGATGTTAAAGCCTTTTATGCTGAGCAATTAACTCAAGCTAAATTACACCTTGGTATTACCGGCGCACTACCAAGTGAGATAAAAGCAAAATTATTCCGTGATTTAGCAACATTACCTGTCGGTGAAGAAAAACGTTTAGACATTAGCAAAGCGCCAGTATTAAAAGGGCATCACGCGACTATCGTTGAAAAGAATGCACAATCTACCGCCGTTTCTTTTGGTTTCCCTATTGGTACCATTCGCAACCATCAAGATTGGGCCGCATTATGGCTAGTGCGTTCATATTTTGGTGAACACAGAAGTTCAAATAGTTATTTGTATCAACAAATTCGCCAAGAGCGCGGAATGAACTACGGGGATTATGCTTATATCGAATACTTCCCTCGTGGTATGTATCAAACTAAGCCAGATGCTAACTTAGGTCGCTCAAGCCAAATATTTCAAGTATGGTTACGGCCATTACGTTCAAATAATGACGCACATTTCGCAACGCGCGCAGCGCTTTATGAATTAGATAAACTGATTAAAAATGGCATGAGCGAAAAAGACTTTCAAGCGACACGTAACTATTTAACCAACTACGCACCACAGCTTGTTGCTAGCCAAGATAAACAGCTAGGTTATGCACTAGACAGTGAGTTTTATCAAACTGATGAGTTTGTAAAATATGTTCGTGAACAATTTGCCAAGCTATCTTTAGCAGACGTTAATCGCGTAATAAAAGATAATTTGCAAACCGATAACATCCACTATGTCTTTATTTCTGGTAACGGCGAAGACATGAAAAAACGTTTATTGTCAGAGCAAGTTTCACCATTGAAATACAATTCTGAAAAGCCTGCAGAGTTATTAGCCAAGGATAAAATTATCGAAAGCTATAAACTTAAGCTGCCGAAGAAAAATGTCAAAGTGCTTGCCGTTGATGAGGTGTTTAAATAGTTAGTCATTTTCCTTGTCACTCTTTCA
>JBFJQB010000140.1:0-8034 GCA_041616855.1 Cognaticolwellia sp.
AATTCTAATAGGTTATTACTGACTCTAAAATGGCGATAATACTCTTGTATTTCACTTTGTAAGAGTTCGACTCGGTGCAGAGCTCTTTCTAAACGTTTTGTCGTGCGTACAATACCGACGTAATCCCACATAAATAATCGCAGCTCGTGCCAGTTGTGTTGAATAACCACTTCTTCATCTGAGTCGGTAACTCGGCTCTCATCCCACGGTGGTAACTCTAAACAAGCTTGTGTTAAATCAAGACTTTGTTCAATGTCGATGGCAGCAGCACGAGCAAAAACTAAACATTCCAGTAATGAATTACTTGCCATGCGATTTGCGCCATGCAAGCCAGTGTATGCGACTTCACCTATGGCATATAAATTTTCAATATCAGTTTTGCCTTGTTGATTAATCATTACGCCGCCGCAGGTGTAGTGAGCAGCTGGTACAACCGGCATTGGTTGTTTGGTAATGTCGATCCCCAGCGACAAGGTGCGTTCATAAATAGTGGGGAAATGCTGCTTGATAAAGTCACTTGATTTATGGCTGATATCTAAATACATACAATCAGCGCCAAGTCGCTTCATTTCAAAATCTATGGCACGAGCTACGATGTCACGGGGAGCTAATTCAGCTCGCTCATCAAAGCTCGGCATAAATCGGCTGCCATCTGGGCGGCGCAATATAGCGCCTTCGCCTCTCAGTGCTTCGGTCAATAAAAAGGTGCCAGCGTCAGGATGAAACAAACAGGTTGGATGAAATTGGTTAAATTCCATATTAGCTACTCGACAACCGGCGCGCCATGCCATAGCTATACCGTCACCACTGGCAACATCAGGATTTGAGGTATATTGATAAACCTTACTCGCGCCACCTGTCGCTAGAATCGTTTTTTTGGCAAATACTCTTTCAACGTGCTCATCATTTCGATTCCATACATAAGCACCAATACATTCTCGTTCAGAGCTGACTTTGTTGGCTTGGTACACTAAATCAATGGCATTATAACGTTCAAATATTCGAATGCGGCGATGGTTTTTTACTTGCGACACTAATGTGGTTTGAATGGCTTGGCCGGTAGCATCGGCAGAGTGAAGAATTCTACGGTGACTATGTCCACCTTCTCGGGTTAAGTGGTAGCGAATATCGCCATTTTCAGCCGGAACATCTTGATCAAAATGGACTCCTTTATCAATCAGCCACTCTAGACAGTCTTTGGCATTTTCTGCCGTATATTGCACAGCCGCTTCATCACATAAGCCAGCACCCGCTATTAAGGTATCAGTGACATGTGATGCAACCGTATCATTTTCATCGAACACCGCTGCAACACCACCTTGGGCATAAAATGTTGAGCCATCATTGATTTGGCCTTTGCTGAGGATAATAACATCGGCATTTTTCGCTAAATGCAAGGCAAGCGATAATCCCGCTGCGCCACTGCCGATAATTAAAACGTCGCAATTGTGTTGTTGATTCATATAATCTTGAAATTGAGGTACAATAATGGATAGCTCAATATTAGCTTTTATTGCAGTTACAGAACAGCACTAAACTATTTTTATAAATAAAATTTAATTTTTTTCAATATTTATCGAACTTTTTAACATAAGGCTAGTCCTACTTGTTGCGTTTGCCATGAGCCAGATGTAAACCAGATGTAGATAAGTTAAATAATGGTGAGTAGGAGATACGGCTCAAATGAGCGAACAGAACGTTGACCAAAAGTTGGTTGAGCGGGTGCAACGTGGTGATAAAAACGCATTTAACCTGCTAGTGACTAAATACCAACATAAAGTAGCAAATTTGGTTTCACGCTATGTTAAAAATCATAGTGATGTACCCGATATAGTACAAGAAGCCTTTATTAAAGCTTACCGAGCTTTACCTAATTTTCGCGGTGATAGTGCTTTTTATACATGGTTATACCGCATCGCTGTTAATTGTGCGAAAAACCATTTAGTGGCTGGGGGACGTAAACCTCCAGGCTCAGATATTGAAATTGAAGATGCAGAGATGTACGACTCTGGTGATGCTTTAAGAGAAAACGCTTCGCCTGAGAAATTATTACTGACTAATGAAATTAAAAATGTCGTATTTAAGACCATTGAACAACTGCCGGAAGATTTGCGTACTGCAATCAACCTGCGAGAGTTAGAAGGCTTAAGTTACGAAGAAATTGCAACGGTTATGGATTGCCCTGTGGGTACGGTGCGTTCGAGAATATTTAGAGCTCGTGACGCCGTTGATAAAAAAATCAGGCCATTGTTGCAACAATAGTAAATAGAGTATTATCTAGCAAAATTTTGTTTTATTTTGTTGAATAATTAATGAAGTTTTAGTGTTTAAGGTGTCATTATGAGTGAAAATAAGTTTGAGACAGTATCGTCAATTGTTGATAGTTATCAGCCAAATGATGAAGTATTTGAAGAATTGCTCAATGACGCTCACTTGTCATCAACGTGGCAACGTTACCATTTAATGGGTGATGTTATGCGCGGAGAAACTTCCGATGTTATTAACCTTGATCTTTCGGCGCAAATAGCTTCAGCGATAGCTGAAGAAACTACGATTTTGGCACCTCGCACTAGCAATAATATGGCGAATAAATTTAAAGCTAAAGTCGTGTTGTTTGCTAAGCCGTTTGGCCAAATGGCCATTGCAGCTTCTGCTGCAGGGCTTATGGTGATTGGGGTACAGCAAAATACCGCTAATAATGATGCAATAATACCAGCAAGCCAAGTGGTTAAAACAATGCCTTTTGGTGGTGTTGCTGAGCCAGTAAGTTTAAACTTTCAACAAGCCAGTCGTACTAGCGAGAAGCAAGCCTTTGTTGAACAACAAAGACGATTTCAAGCACTACTATCTGATCATCAACAACAGATAAAATTAAGCTCTGTTGATGTAAATAAAACCCCTAAAAAAGATAAGGCTGAAGAATCGGCTAAATGAAATTAATATCTAGTCTGCTGTTATTGGTCACCATTAGCACATCAGTAGCGGCCAATGAAAATGAAAAAGCTGAACCTTGGTTAGAACGTCTAGCAACATCGTTAAAAACGCTTAACTTCAGTACTTCCTTTGTTGTCGTTAAAAATAATCAAGCCGAACCTTATCACTGGTTTCATGGTGTAGATGAAAGCGGCAATGAATTAGAAATTCTCTCCTTGCTAAATGGACCACGCCGAGATGTTTTACGTAAGCAAAATATTGTAAGTTATATAGAGCCTGAGCTACCGCCGTTTTCCGTTACCTCACACCAGATAAGCGGTCCTATTCCAGCTGTTTTACGCGAAGATATCACTGAACTTGCACAAAGCTATGACTTTATTTCTGTTGGTCGGAGTCGAGTGTTAGGCCGACCCGCGCAATTAATTCGTATTGTTTCCAAAGACCCTCATCGTTATGGTCACTGGCTTTGGCTAGATCAAAAAACGGGTATGCTACTAAAACTTGCTTTGGTTAATCGAGCGGGGCAATTGCTAGAACAAATTCAATTTACCCATTTAGATATAACGGCAAGCCTCGGGGAAAGTTTACAGCAATTACAGCAAACCACTTTGCCAAAAGTGATTGAAATTCCAGAAGGTTATCAGGAACAAATACTACAATGGCAAGTCAAATGGCTACCGAGTGGCTTTGTACGTCGAAATGCCAATCGCCATCGTATTGCTTCGACCAAAAAGCCGGTTGAGTTCATGCTTTTTAATGATGGCTTAGTCGATGTATCAGTATATGTAAATCCAAGTGAAGACAGCCAGCGTGCGACAGACTATGTGATGGATGGCGCTACAGTGGTTTTGAATCAAGTGGTTAACGGTTTTGAAGTCAGTGTTGTTGGTAAAATTCCCGCGCTTACCGCCAAAACTATTGCAGATTCAGTGGTCTTAATCCCCAAAGTCACGCCATGATAGAAGAACAAGCCACCGTTGTCGCTATTGATGATGACAATGTTACCGTTACTAGCACGATAAAATCGGCTTGTGGTGGCTGCCAGCAAGTTGATAATTGCGGCAGTGGTCAGGTGGCAAAAGCGTTCCCACAGAAAAAGCTGACCTTGACTGTGCAATCATCAATGGCTTTAGAACTCGGCGATAACGTTGTGCTTGGCTTGAATGAAAGTGCACTACTGCAATCAGCATGGCAAGTGTATTTATGGCCGCTTTTAGGCTTGTTATTGGCTTCTTGGTTTGGTCAATGGCTTGTTATTAACGGTATAGTTGCTCATGAAATTTTTGCAATAATCTTAGGTGTTATCGGGGGGTATTGTGGCTTTAGTTTGGCTAAAAGGCAGCAATTAAAAAGCGCAACATGCGCAAAATTAGCACCAAAAATACTTCGTCGAGAAAATCAAAACATTGTGATTACACAAATCACTGATTGAATCGCAACAAAAGATAGCCCCAGCGCGCTAAATTAGCTAAAATCTCGCCATTATTGAATTTACTATAAACTTATTTGACTTCCCATTTATGAAACATATTCGAAATTTTTCTATTATCGCCCATATCGATCACGGTAAATCCACGTTATCAGATCGCCTAATTCAACATTGTGGTGGTCTACAAGAACGTGAAATGGAAGCCCAAGTACTTGATTCAATGGATATTGAGCGAGAGCGTGGTATTACCATCAAAGCGCAAAGTGTTACCTTAGATTATAAAGCAAAAGACGGTGAGGTTTATCAATTAAACTTCATCGACACTCCAGGTCATGTTGATTTCTCTTATGAAGTATCGCGCTCTTTAGCCTCATGTGAAGGTGCTTTGTTAGTTGTTGATGCCGGTCAAGGCGTGGAGGCGCAAACCGTAGCCAACTGTTACACCGCAATTGAAATGGAATTGGAAGTTATCCCGATCCTCAATAAAATTGATTTACCGCAAGCGGACCCTGAACGTGTCAGTGAAGAAATTGAGAATATTATAGGTATTGACGCTACCGGTGCTGTGCAGTGTTCAGCGAAAACAGGCATCGGTATTGAAGATGTTTTAGAGACTATTGTCGAGCATGTGCCGCCACCAGAAGGCGACCCAGATGCGCCACTGCAAGCCCTTATTATTGATTCATGGTTTGATAACTACCAAGGCGTTGTGTCATTGGTTCGAATTATGAATGGCGAAGTGAAAAAAGGCGATAAAATGGTGGTAATGTCGACCGGACAAAACCATATCATCGATAAAGTGGGGATCTTTACCCCGAAACAAACCGATACCGGCATCTTAAGAACCGGTGAAGTTGGCTTTATTATCGCCGGTATTAAAGAAATTCATGGTGCACCCGTTGGTGACACTATTACTATTTTGAAAAAAGAAGCCCCGAAGGCATTACCAGGCTTTAAAAAAGTGCAGCCACAAGTTTACGCCGGTATTTTCCCGATCAGCTCAGATGATTATGAAAACTTCCGTGATGCACTGAATAAATTAAGCTTGAATGATGCGTCTTTATTTTTTGAACCAGAAAACTCATCGGCATTAGGCTTTGGTTTCCGTATTGGTTTCTTGGGCATGCTGCACATGGAAATCGTGCAAGAGCGCCTTGCCCGAGAATACGATCTTGACTTGATCACAACCGCTCCGACAGTAAATTATGAAATAGCCTGTACCAACGGTGATGTGTTATCAATCGACAATCCAAGCGATTTGCCGGCCATTAACAATATTGAAGAAATTCGTGAGCCGATAGTGCAAGCAAATATTCTTGTGCCGCAAGAGCATTTAGGTAATGTCATTACCTTATGTATCGAAAAGCGCGGCGTACAAAAAGATATTATCTATCACGGTAACCAAGTTGCGGTAACTTATGAGTTACCAATGGCGGAAGTGGTGATGGACTTTTTTGACAAATTAAAGTCAACCAGTCGTGGTTATGCATCTTTAGATTATCATTTTGTCCGTTTTGAAGCGGCAGACATGGTACGTGTTGATGTGATGATTAACGGCGATCGTGTTGATGCGCTAGCCATGATCACCCATCGAGCGAACTCTGTGCCTCGTGGTCGTATGCTAGTTGAAAAATTAAAAGAATTAATTCACCGTCAAATGTTTGATATCGCCATTCAAGCAGCCATTGGCAACAATGTTATTGCTCGAACTACGGTAAAACAGCTTCGTAAGAATGTAACCGCAAAGTGTTATGGTGGTGATATCTCGCGTAAGAAGAAATTATTACAGAAACAAAAAGATGGTAAGAAACGCATGAAGCAAGTCGGCAATGTTGAAGTGCCACAAGAAGCGTTTTTAGCTGTGCTTAAATTAGATAAATAATTTAGTTAACTCATTCAATTATTAACTAAATATAAAATAGGAATAATATGGCCGTTTACTTTTCAATATTTTTAGTCATTGTTACCGTTATATCAGGTTTTGTTTGGCTTGCGGATAAATTTTATTTAGCACCGCAACGTCAACTTAAACTGGTGAACGCGCAAGCACAATGTGAAGGGGATTTAAGTGATACCGTTGTTGAAAAAATCCTTGAACCGCCTTTTTATATTGATACGCCGGTACAAATTTTTCCCGTTATTGCCTTCGTTTTGATATTGCGTTCATTTATCTATGAACCATTTCAAATCCCCTCTGGCTCTATGATGCCAACATTACTCGATGGCGATTTTATTTTAGTTAATAAATTTAACTATGGCCTGCGTGATCCTGTCGCGCGTAATAAATTTGTTGAAGTGGGTTTGCCAGAGCGTGGCGACGTTGTCGTGTTTAAGTATCCACGCGATCCACAAATTGATTACATCAAGCGAGTAGTCGGTCTACCGGGTGATAGGGTGATTTATAAAAATAAGATTTTATACGTCAAACCAGCCTGTTCAGCGTCTGAGCCAAAATGTCCAGGCTTTGAGCAAGTAGCGCAATCCTTTAAAAATAAAACCGATTATATTGATGAGGGCATGCCGTTATCACGTTATACCTCGGTGATGGGTGAAAAAACTCATGATTTTTTAGTTAATGAGCAAATTCTGCCGCGTACGCAACATTATTTTAGACAAAGTGGCACTCAAGCGGATGAGTTTGTTGTACCTAAAGGTCATTACTTTGTGATGGGTGATAATCGCGATAATAGCTTAGATGGTCGATTCTGGGGCTTTGTGCCAGAAGAAAATTTAGTGGGTGAAGCGGTTGCTATTTGGATGAGTTTTGACTTTGAGCGCACAGCGGATAGTTTTTTACCGCGTTGGATTCCAACCGGCGTGCGCTTTTCTCGAATTGGTGGAATTGAATAACAGTGTTACATACTCCCGCCGCTATCGCACGGCTCTCTAAAAAAATCGGCTATAGTTTTAAAGAGCCAAAATTATTATTACAAGCGTTAACGCACCGCAGCGCTAAAGGTGCTCATAATGAGCGTTTAGAGTTTTTAGGTGATTCTATCTTAGGCTTTGTTATTGCAGAGTCTTTGTATCATAAGTTTCCAAAGCATGCAGAAGGTGACTTAACACGCATGCGTTCAAGTTTAGTCAAAGGAGTGACTTTAGCTGAAGTAGGACGTGGCTTCGATTTAGGGCAATATTTGATTTTAGGGCCCGGGGAATTAAAAAGCGGCGGTCATCGTCGTGATTCAATTCTTGAGGATGCCATTGAGGCCATAATCGGAGCGGTGTATTTAGACTCAGATTTAGCAACATGTCAGACACTGATTTTGAGCTGGTTTGAAAAGCGCTTAGCTGCGATCAA
Source organism: Cognaticolwellia sp. (assembly GCA_041616855.1). Taxonomy (GTDB): domain Bacteria; phylum Pseudomonadota; class Gammaproteobacteria; order Enterobacterales; family Alteromonadaceae; genus Cognaticolwellia. Next base: position 7,665 of record JBFJQB010000140.1, read on the forward strand.
GCCTGGTAACGAACAAAAAGATCCAAAAACACGATTACAAGAATACTTGCAAGGACGAAAAATTCCTTTGCCAAAATATGACGTAATTAATACCACGGGGCAATCACATAATCAGCAGTTCACCGTACGTTGTCGGACAAGTGTACTTGAGCAGGAAGTGATTACTAAAGGCAGTAGCCGACGTAAAGCTGAGCAATCAGCTGCTTTGCAGGTTTTAGCATTAATCGAACAAGCTAAATAGTTTGTTCGACAAATAGGTTGATAACACAATCATGACAACAGAACAGAAACATTGCGGTCTTATTGCCATCGTTGGCCGTCCAAATGTTGGTAAATCAACATTGTTAAACAGTTTGCTTGGCCAAAAGGT
>JBFJQB010000141.1:0-7962 GCA_041616855.1 Cognaticolwellia sp.
GGTGATCACCTTACCTCAATCCGAATTTATTGCGATTACACCGAACCCAGCTGAAGTAAATTAATGAGCAGAGATTGTTTTCATTGTGGTGAGCTAGTGCCCAATGGTATTAATTTAACAACAACGATAGACAATATTTCTGAACCGATGTGTTGCATTGGCTGTCAGGCTGTAGCGCAAACCATTGTCGACAACAATTTAACCGATTATTACCGCTTTCGCAGTGCGCTCGCTCAAAAAGGCGAAATGCTAGTACCCGAGCAGCTCCAGCGCAATGAAATTCTTGATGATGAAAACTTACAAAATGAGTTTGCCTATTATCATGACGGCTTTAAAGAAACCATTCTAACCATCGAAGGAATCAGTTGCTCAGCCTGTGCTTGGCTAATAGAAATGCAGTTAAGTAAACTTGCTGGTATTGAAAACATTAATGTTAACGCCACAACACAAAGAGCGACCGTGCAATGGCAGGAAAACCAAGTAAAGCTCAGTGAAATACTTAGCCGAATCGATAAAATTGGTTATCACGCCCTCCCCTTCAAAGCCAGTACAGCTGAAAAGGTTAACAAGCAGCAAGCTAAAAATTATATTAAACGCTTAGGGGTCTCTGGCATTTTGATGATGCAAGTGATGATGATTGCCTTTGGTTTATACTTTGGCGCTTTTTCGGATATGGCCGAGCATAATTTATTGTATTTACGTTGGGCCAGCTTTTTCTTAGCTCTGCCCATTGTCACCTATGGCGCGTTTCCATTTTATAAAAGTGCTTTTTATGCACTAAAAGCTAGGCAGCTTTCGATGGATGTTCCGGTATCTATCGCTATCAGCCTTGCTTTTATGGCCAGTGCTTGGGCAACATTCACCCAACAAGGTGAAGTGTATTTTGAGTCAATTTCAATGTTCACTTTCTTATTACTGATTGGTAAGTTCCTTGAATTTAGGGCGCGTACTCGTGCGGCTGATGTCTCAGCAAATTTATTAAAATTAATGCCGATGACAGCCACTAAGATCGAACAAGGCAGAGAAAGCTTTATTGCTGCAACTCATTTAAAAGCTGGGGACATTATTTTAATAAAGCCCGGTGAAACCATTCCAGCCGATAGCGAGATAGTGACTGGCTCTAGTCAAATCAATGAAGCCATGCTCTCTGGTGAGCAATTACCTTTGCATAAAACAAGCGTTGATACTATATACGCCGGTACCATCAATGGCGACGGTAACTTAACAGCAAAAGTTTTACATACTAACCAAGAGTCATTTTTAAGCCAATTAATTCGCTTAAGCGAAAGTGCGCAAAGCCATAAGCCTAAACTGGCGAAGTTGTCAGATAAAATAGCGCAATACTTTGTCGCGCTTATCTTATTGGTTGCCAGCCTGACGGCACTCTATTGGTCGCAACATCAACCTGCAGAAGCATTTTGGATCACACTCTCGGTTTTGGTTGTCACTTGTCCTTGTGCCTTATCGTTAGCAACCCCTACGGCACTCACCTGTGCGACAACGCGGCTGAATCGTGAGGGTATCATGATTAAATCAGCACACGTACTTGAAACCATGCCTCAAGTCGACGCGATAGCTTTTGATAAAACAGGGACTTTAACCACTGGTGAATTTGCTATTACTGAGGTAAAAACTTATGGCAAATTTGAAAAAAACAAAGCTGGTCAGCAACAAGCCTTAGCCATTGCCGCAGCGTTAGAAGCGCACTCGGCACACCCATTGGCAAAGGCCTTTAGCTCATTTCGTGATTTTAGCCAAATCGCCACACAAGTAGTTGTAATGCCTGGGGCGGGTATTTCTGGCGAGGTGAATAATCAGCATTATCGCATTGGCAAAAGCTCATGGTTACAAAACCATATAGACCACAGTGCCCACAGTGCCCAGTGCGTATTAATGCAAGGCGATGACTTAGTCGCTGAATTTTACTTACATGACGGCCTACGAGATGAAGCCAGCGACTTAGTAAAATATCTTCATAAACAAAACATTATGACTTCAATGCTCTCTGGAGATCACCTCCAAGGCTGTAATAAATTACAAGCAAAACTTCAGCTTAACCATGTTCAAGCTAATTTATCAGCGCAAGAAAAAGTACATGCCATTAAACACCAACAAAGCACACACACTGTTGCCATGATTGGTGATGGTGTCAATGACACGCCAGTATTGGCCGCAGCACATTTGTCCATCGCGATGGGCAGTGGTACCGATATCGCAAAAAGCGGCGCGGATGTTATATTACTTAGTAATAAGCTTAGCGGTGTGCAAACATTAAGAAACGTATCTGAGCGAACCACAAAAATTATCAAACAAAATTATGCTTGGGCTTTTGGCTATAATGCCATTGTTTTACCGTTAGCCGTAATGGGCTATATCGCGCCCTACATGGCGGTAATTGGTATGTCAGCCAGTTCATTATTAGTGGTGAGTAACTCTTTAAGGCTGTTGAAAAAATGAGTGTGATTTATATTTTAATTCCTATTGCAATTTTACTTACCGCGATCGGAATATATCTATTTTTTTGGGCGGTTAAAACCGAGCAATTTGAAGACCTAGAAAAACAAGGTATGAGTATCTTATTTGATGATAGTCATGATAAAGACCATCATGTTGATCCTAGCGATGGGGAGCTGGCTATAACTGAACAAGAAAAAAAGCCACTAAATAAGCGTTCGTTAGAAAGTAGTTCGTTAGAAAGTAGTTCGTTAGAAAAAAAGCCTTCAAAAAGCCCTACTCACAAACAAGCTAATAAGTAATGTGATGAGTCTAGATTATTTCTCTGCTTTTGTTATTGGTTTATTAGGCTCAGGCCACTGTGTAGTGATGTGCGGCGGTATCAGTACCATGCTAACAAGCGCCATAGCAGAGCAAGCTCGCAACAACAGATTTGCCATTGTCTTTGCCTATAACTTTGGCCGCATTGCCTCTTATAGTGTTATTGGCGCCCTAGTCGCATTAACTAGCTCTATGGCGGCGAAAAACATTGGTTTACCCGTAGCTTTTTTAAAAACTATCGCGGGTGTTTTTCTTATCTTACTCGGCTTGTATTTAGGGCAATGGCTGATGTGGTTGAGCCGTGTTGAGCATATCGGCAAAAAACTTTGGCGTCATATTTCCCCACATACAAAAAAATTCATTCCTATTAAAAACATGCAAAGTGCTTTTTCGTTAGGGGCACTCTGGGGCTGGCTGCCTTGTGGTTTGGTTTATTCAACTCTGACCTGGGCATTGGCCAGTGCCAATGCTGTTCAGGGCGCCTTGATCATGTTTTTCTTTGGCCTTGGCACTTTGCCAGCATTACTTTCCGTATCATTTGGCACCCTCAGCATTAAAGCACTACTGAGCCATCCTTTATTTAGGAAGGTAGCGGCCATCTTAGTGATTTTGTACGGAATTTATACTGTATTGATTGCATATCTATAATTCATCTAATACTATCAATAGCACAAAATTATTACAGCGCCTTAGGTAGTTATGACGAGTAAAACCTGTACAGAGCTACAACATATCCACTGTCAAAACTGCAGCATTAGTGAGTTATGCCTGCCATTTTCTCTCAACAAAGCAGAGCTAGAAACCTTAGATAATATCATTGATCGTAAACGTTCTATTCAAAAAGGTGAGCAAATATTTACTGACGGTCAAGTAATGCATGCACTTTATGCAATTCGTTCAGGTACCTTTAAAACCTACACCATTAATGCGCAAGGTGAAGAGCAAATTACGGGCTTTCATTTAGCCGGCGATTTACTCGGCTTTGATGCGATAGCTGACGCTGAACACCCCAGTTTTGCTAAAGCTTTAGAAACGGCTATGGTGTGTGAAATTCCTTACAACACCCTAGATAATTTGTCGAATTCCATGCCAAGATTAAAAAAACAAATTTTGCGCATGATGAGCACTGAAATTCGCGAAGATCAAGAGATGCTCACCCTGCTAAATCGTAAAAATGCTGAACAGCGGTTAGCCACTTTCATCAGCACCCTAAGCACTCGTTACCATGCCCGCGGTTTATCAGTGTCTGAATTTCGTTTATCGATGACTCGCAGTGATATCGGTAATTATATTGGTTTGACCGTTGAAACAATAAGCCGTTTACTTAACCGCTTTCATAAGAATGGCTTAATTCACGTTGACGGCAAATTAATTACTATTCTTGATATGAATAAATTAAAACAATGTGCCGCGCTGTAATCTAACTTAAGCTCTTACCCGTTTTCTCGATTTCCTTATTGAAATATTTCACGCTATGCTTAGCATGAAATACATTTACGTTAAATAATATAATAATTTGATTTAAAACAACTATTATTATTTCAAAGTAGACTATTGTTATAAAGACAACAGGCACTTAAGAAAGGAATTAACTATGGAAAAGTATCAAAAAATACTCGCTATTGCTGACCCAACAACAGAAGATCAAAAGGCATTAAAACGGGCCATAGAGTTGGCACGTAAAACCAACGCTAGTATTACGGCATTTTTGACCATTTATGATTTTTCTTATGAAATGACCACTATGTTGTCAAGTGACGAACGTGAGGCTATGCGCCAATCTGTTATCAATGACCGCAAGCAATGGCTAGAGTCGTTACTTGCCCAGCTCGATTTAACCGGTCTCACTGTCGACTGCAACGTTATTTGGCATAATCGCCCATTTGAGCAAATTATCGCCCAAGTACTCGACAACGGTTATGACATTGTGATTAAGGGTACGCATCAACACGACAAGCTTAAATCGGTAATTTTCACCCCTACCGATTGGCATATTCTTCGTAAATGCCCGTGTCCGGTCTTGCTAGTAAAAGAACATTTGTGGCCTGATAACGGCAATATTCTCGCAGCATTAAATATTAGCAGTGAGGAAGAGGAGCACAAAGCACTTAACGATAAAATTACCGCAGAGGCGAAACAATTAACCAAGGTCATGAAAGCAAACTTACACTTGGTTAACTCTTACCCTGGCACCCCTGTTAATATCGCGATAGAAATCCCAGAATTTAACGCCAGTGATTATAACCTGTCGATGTTAAAACACCATGAAAACGCCATGCTAGATCATGCAAAAGCATTTAACATTGCGCCTGAAAACACTCATATTAAAGAAGGCTTACCTGAAGATGTCATTCAAAGTGTCGCTGATGAATTAGATGCTGAATTAGTTATTCTTGGTACCATTGGCCGCACCGGTTTATCGGCAGCGCTGATTGGCAACACCGCAGAGCATGTCATTGATCGACTTAATTGCGACGTTTTAGCTTTAAAACCTGATGGCTATGTTTCACCGCTTGATGTTGAATAGTGATAGCGAAAAGTACTTTTAATTATATCAAGTTGAACTTCGTGATAAATTGTCTTGTTCAACTTTTTTCATCTAATGACTTGGGCTATACTACGCGCCGAAATTTATCAGGAATTTATTATGAGCGCAGATTTAAAATCGCCACTTAGCCCAAGCCAAACTACGCAGTTACAGAAACTCGAAAAACGTTTACGACGCCATGTCGGTCAGGCTATTGCCCAATATAATATGATTGAAGATGGCGATAAGATTATGGTGTGTTTATCTGGTGGTAAAGATAGCTACGCCATGCTTGAAATCCTTATGCGCTTAAAAGAGTCTGCTCCTATTCATTTTGACTTAGTCGCAGTTAACCTTGACCAAAAACAACCGGGGTTTCCTGAGCATATATTGCCAAATTACCTCAGCTCGCTCGGTGTCGATTATCAAATTGTTGAAGAAGACACTTATGCGATAGTCAAAGAGAAAATTCCTGAAGGAAAAACCACCTGTAGTTTATGCTCACGTTTACGCCGAGCAGTTTTGTACAAAGCAGCAAAGGCGTTAGGTGCCACAAAAATAGCCCTTGGTCATCACCGCGATGATATCTTAGAAACCTTAATGCTAAATATGTTTTACGGTGGCAAACTCAAATCAATGCCCGCTAAACTGGTCTCTGATAATGGCGAGCATGTAGTTATTCGTCCTTTAGCGTTTTGTAAAGAACAAGAACTTATTCAATATGCACAATTAAAAAAATTTCCTATTATTCCGTGTAACTTATGTGGTTCACAGCCTAACTTACAACGTCAAAACATTAAGGCAATGCTACAAGACTGGGACAAAAATTATCCGGGCAGAGTCGAGTCGATGTTTACAGCAACGCAAAACGTGGTGCCGTCACATTTAGGTGATAGCGAGCTTTTTGATTTTAAAGCGATTAACTCAAGCTCAGGTATTATCAATGGTGGCGATACCGCTTTTGATCAAGTAAGCTTTCCTCAAGTCACGGAAACAACTCCCCGCCAAGTTCACCATGCGGACTTATTACAGGTAATAGAAATCAAATAAAATATTATTTTAGCGTACATTTTAATTTTATTTATTCACAAGGAAGCATAACCAATGTCAGTAACCTCAAAGATCTGTCAAACCATTATCTTTTCCAGTTTAGCTTTAGCTAGCGCTGTTAATGCTGAAACGATTTGGAGTAACAACTCCATCAGTTATTTAAAAAATACTAATGATTTTCAGATACTTGAAAATGACAATATCAATGTGATCACCTTCGAGCATGCCTCAGGTCATAATTGGGGTGATGTATTCTTTTTTGCAGACCGCATCACAGCTAGCCAAGACGCTAATAATGGGCGTCATGAAGAAACCTATGGGGAAGTATCTGCACGCCTGAGTTTAAGTTACTTATCGGGCAATAAGATAACCATGGGCCCTATTAGCGATTTATACCTAGCGAGTACATACGAACATGGAACAGGAAATGCCAACGGCTTTGGTTTTGGTTTTAATAACTATTTAGTTGGTGTTGGCGCTTCATGGGATATTGCCGGCTTTAACTACCTTAGTAGTAATGTCTACTTAGCGAACAATGATGATGTCGATAATGACTATCAACTTACCGTTGCATTTGGCTACCCTATTAGTGTAGGTAACCATGACATCATAATTGATGGTTACTTAGATTGGTCTTCGGCAGCTGATGATCACAGTGCTGATTTTCATTTTAACCCACAAGTACGTTTAGATGTGGGTAAGTACTTTGGCAAAGCAAAATTTTTAGAAGTGGGCATTGAATATTCTTACTGGCATAACAAATTTGGCCTGAACTTTTTAGATAACGAGAGCACCGTTAGTGCGATGGTCAAAGTCCACTTATAACGGCTAACTTTTACTGAATTGAGGCTTTATTGCTGTTACCACAGCTTAACCTAGGCCTATAAACAAAAAACCGTTAGTGTAAACTAACGGTTTTTTTAGCGCTAAAATTAAATATTACTTAAGTTACCTCTGCTCGGGTTGAGGTTACTTATTATTCGGTGTGAAATATTTCCGATTATGGCGGATCATCTCGGTTAGCTCTAGTACGTAATCTGCACCGCGCTCAGAGTATGCTGTTAACCCCGTTGCAAGTATTTCAGGTTTTAACGGTTGGTTTTGTTCGCGAAGTTGACTACGAATCGCTCTAAGAACACGATAAGCATGATGTGTATTAATGTTATGTAAATAACGCGCTACCCCAGCATTAACGGAGTTATAGGCGGCAACTTCGTGCTTTGCGCCATCGTTACGACCATTCGGTACCATGCCACAACCTTTTCGATAACACCAAACACCAAAGAAATTCAGGCCCATGCGAGCAAAACGCGATGTTCCCCAAGCTGACTCATTGGCAGCTTGAACTAAAACAAGTGCCGGTGGAATAATGTCAACTTTCGTCTGCAATTCATATAACTGTCTTAGTAAAGAGAATTTCTTACTGACTTTATATTTTTTTACCAAAGCCGCAACATAAGCCTGCTCTGCTTCACTAAAGGGTTGCTCTAGGGTTAATTGCGCAATTAATCGTTCAATTTCAGCACGGGCAGTAAGTATTTTGTTATTTTCTGCCATTACCGCTGGTTTGATAAAAGCAAAGAAGCGGCGTTTCTTTTCCTTAACATCAC
>JBFJQB010000142.1:0-7775 GCA_041616855.1 Cognaticolwellia sp.
CTCTCGAACGGACTAATAGCAATGCTGTCTGCGACAGGGTGACTTGGAAAAACAAAGCGTACTTGGCTTTTGCCAATGGTGATAATATCGCCCGAGCGTACTTGGTGTTGAATAACATTGTCTTTACTGTCTTCAAGGTAACTGCCATTAATTGAGCCTTGATCGTTAACCAGCCAATGTTCACCGTTAAAATGCAATTGTAAATGATCCGCGCAAACATGAGGGTCACTGATGATGATATCGTTATCGTAACCGCGGCCAATACTAATGTCCGTTGTGGCAAACTTATGACGGCCTAATAATTTGTGGCCATGGCTGATTTCTTCAATAATTATTTCCATGAAACCGACTCCATAAACTTAGTTAAAAAGGCGAGTGAGGTTTCTTGCGCAACACCTGAAAGAGTAAAATGGCTCAGCAAAGCATATTGTTCATGATCGACCGATATCGCAATATAGAGCACGTCGTAAAGTTCAGGGAATGCTTTATAAGCGCGCGTACAAAATACCGCTTTGTTTTTAATGTTACTGGTATCAGGCATAACAATGTCATGGTGGCATTGATATTCCGTTACATCGTCCTTGCCGGCTTTATTACCAGCTGCGACTTGGTTTAATTGGCGTTCAAAAATATGATAAAACTTAGTGCTACCTATTTTGCTCGACTCCATGTAGCGATATTCCATTTCTAACGAGCCAGTAAAAAAATCGGAAGAAATATAAGTATTTTCATCTAAATCGCAGTTGGCAACCGCCGCCATTATTTGAGCATCGGCTTTATCTGAGTTTGACTCGCCCCAACAACGTACAAAGGGCACATCGATAGTTGGTATTAAGCCTCTACCTAACTGTTTTAGTTGCCAATCACTATTCATTATTGTGCTGAGTAGCTTCTCTTGATTGCGCATTAACTGTGCAGCCATTTGCTGCTGAATACTTTTTGGCTGGCTGTTTTTATATTCAATATACAGGGTGAGTAATTTGTCGTGCGGGACTAAGAAACCAATCTGGTTACCAGAGGTTGCTACATTAATACCTACCACCTCAGTGTTTTTATTCACCACTGGGCCGCCACTCATGCCTGAGTTTACCGAACCCGTAAAATGGATGCGGTCATTAAATGATTCATTTTTTAAACCATTATAAGTTCCGGGTACCACAATCATGCCTAAATCATGAGGGTTACCTAAAGAGTAGAGCTCTTCACCTTTAGTCGGCGCTTGCTGAGTAATCTGAAAAAACGGCATTGCATGAGTCACTTCACGTTGCACTATGGCTAGGTCATTAATGACATCGACACTTTTCAAGGTTAGCGGCGCTTTATTGCCTTTATTATCTAAATACTCAATGTTGTATTTATGAGGGTGGCGAGCAAAACCGGAAATAACGTGATAATTAGTGGCGATAAGACCATCGCTGCTGATTTGAAAGCCGGAGCCAATAGATGACTTTTCACCACTGGCTTTGTCGATTAAACGAATTTGATAAAGTGAAGGGGCCAATTGTTTAAAAATTTCTTCGGCCTGCTCAACTGCGTCACTTAATGTACTAATGCACATCAGTAGCAGAGCAAAAATAACTTTCATTGCATATCCTTTTTTATAGTTACGTAGCTATTGTGCCACTGTATTCTAATTTGTCATCCTTTATCCGACAATATAACGGCTTTGTCAGTTACTTGGTATGGTTAACCTCATTTGTAAGATTGTGTTACTTGTTTGCTATGTTTTTATCATCTGGCTTTTTGCCAAATATTGGCGTTTAAAGACCGTAGTAAAAACATATCGATGAATCTCACTTTGATGGGGTATAGCATTGCACTGTTTTATCTTGTCGAACATCATAAAACAGCTTAGGCTTATAGGTATTCGTAGCTATCAAAGCAGTGTTTACATGATGGATAATATTCAAGCTAAGCGTTATTTGCTTAATAAAATGGCCACAACGGAATATTTTCCTTTTGGCGCTGATGTTAGTGTTTTTAAAGTGAAGCATAAAATGTTTGCGACCTTGTCATTAGGTAAAGGCAATGAAAAAGGCACTGATGGCAAAATGGCGGGGCATTACTGTATCAATTTGAAATGTGAGCCTGACGAAGCTGTGATGCTACGTGATATTTTTAGCGCCGTTATTCCCGGTTATCACATGAATAAAGCTCAGTGGAACACCGTAATTTTAGATGGTTCAATTCCAGATGGTGAAATTGAGCGCATGATTGATAATTCTTATAACTTAGTTGTTAGTAAAATGACCAAGAAAGATCAGCAGTCACTTTTTAACAACATGTAACTAATGCTACACTGCGAAAATATTAAATAGGATGATAAGCGATTTTGTTTTCATTTAAAAAAACACATTATTTTTTAGCATGTATAGCTCTTATTAGTGTGCTAGCGGTCGCGGCGTCTCCTAGTAAAATTAGCTCTAGCTTTATACCTCCCCTTGAATTGTCGATAAGCGAACTTTCAAGCGTTCAAAAAAATCATGCTGTGCTTTTTAATGTTAACCAAGCGACAAATTTTAATCACCAGAATCAGACCAGTATTAATTACATTTTTGTTGTATTGATGGTGGTATCTTGGGTTGTCGTGGTAAATTTTCAGTTCTATATCCATCCCATCTTGCCACCTCCTTGGAATGTTGCATTAAGATACAAGTCACGCCTATTTGTTTCAGGGCTAAAAATCAGTAACTTGCAGTACAAAGCAACTCTAGTCAGTCATATTTAACTTTCATTTTCTCTGTTATTCAAATTCGCTAAACGATATTTAGCGGTAATTTTCGTCATATATGAGACTAGATAAAAATGAAGCAAGCTAAAGTATTCTTTCTGAAAATCGTATTTTTGTTGAGCGTAGCTATAACACAAACTACAGCGTTAGGCGTTGAAAATTTGCATTGTAAATTGACTAAAAAACAAATAGAGCAAGGGGTGCATGGGGTAACGAGTGCCTTGGTAAAAAACTATATTTACCCAGAAAAGGCTTTATTAATAGCAAAAGATTTGCAGCGTAAATTAGCTGCGAATGAGCTTGATGAAATTAGTGATTGGTATTCCTTTATCCGGCATATGAATAACGCTATGAGAGCGGTAAGCGGAGATGCGTACCTTGATATTGTTGAAACTAAGTCACCTATGGCGCTGGGGAAAGTACAAGAAAGTACATTGGGTAACCGGTCAAATAAAGGCATAGATAATGGTGAGATACTTTTCGGCAATGTTGGCTATGTTAAGTTCAACTACTTTGAGCAGAGCCCTGATGCAGAGCAGGCTATTATTCGAACTTTGGCGACTTTGTCTAAAGTTGATGCTTTGATCATAGACTTGCGCTATGCCGAAGGTGATTCAATATTTTTTGCGCAATTTTTAATGAGTTTCTTTGTTGAAAGTAATACGGACTTAGGTGAGTTTATTTTCGACCAACAACGAAATATCATGACGCTAAAGCCTTTAGAAGGTATAGGGTTGAAAAAGTTTAAGAATGATTTTCCTATTTATATACTGACATCATCATTTCTTGAACAGGCAGGAGAGTATTTTAGCTATACTCTCAAGCGTTTGAAAAAAGCCGTTATCGTTGGTGAAGAGACGATGGGGGTTGCTTATATTTTGAAAAAGCAGGAAATAAATTCGCATATCAGTGTAAATATTCCAATAGCTATGCCTAAAAGCAGTATGAATTGGGAACAAAGCGGTGTGACCCCCGATGTCTATATTGAAGCAGATTTAGCGTTAAAAGCAGCTCATAAATTGGCTAAAGCATATTTAGGTGTGTTTTAGTGAACGCTCAGTGTTGCTTGCGAGTGCAAATTACGTAAGACAAAGGACCTATAAAGGCAAAGTATTTCTGATGAGGTATCTACGGCTTGCATCATCGGCCGTGCTGCTATGATGGATGGGCTGAAAATCTAGGTGATAAAGTTAACAATGGCGCTTTTAATATATTTGCTCCGGTTATTTTCCAATGAGTGACGGTTCTGGCATAAATATAAGGTTTCATTCACTGCATGATTTAAAAAGTGTACGGTTATTTTTTCTGACTTATTAAATGCATTGGCCGCATGTAAGGGTAAAACCGTAAAACCGAGACCACGACTTACGGGTTCTAGAATTAAACTGATTTGGTTGGAAAAACCTTTATGAGTAAATTGGTTGATATGTTCAAATTCAGGGTAATTTTTACTTAACAAAGACAGCGCATGGTGTTCACCATCAGGGTGGCCAATAAAACCGAGCTTTATCAGTGTATGCCAGTCAATGTTTCGAATTTTATGTGTGGTGACCAGTACAAGTGGCTCTACGGCTATTTTTTGGCTAATAATATTCGGCGCTTTACTCAGTTCGGTTACGATCCCAAGATCTATTTTACGTTCGGTTAACTCTTGTTCAATAGTTTTATTGGGCGCAAATTTGTAGTCGATGGTTAATTTTTTGTGCTGTTGCTGAATGTCGAGTAGATAAGGATATAACTTTAAGCCAATGCTCCCTGGCGTGGCAATTTTTATCGTGCCTATATATGGGTCATCTTGTTTGATTGATTTTTCTAACTCTGCCGACGTTTGCAATAAGTTTTGCCCTTGCTGGTGCAGTTTGATGCCGGCGTCAGTCAGCGAGAAAGACTTACCTTCGCGGATCAATAATGGGGTATTAAGCTGCTGTTCGAGTTTTTTTACCTGCTGGCTAACCCCCGACTGGGTCATAAAAAGCAGCTCGGCAGTTTTGGTGAAGTGACCTACATCAACGAGAGTGCAAAATGTTTTTAACCAAACAAGGTTTATCATAATGAAATGTACTTATTTTTATAATAAATAATAATTTTTCATAATTTATTATATTGCCTATACTTTGTCCATCACATTCAAAGAGGGTAATAATATGAGCAAAGCATATCCGAGAACATTTTCACATATTGGTATTTCTGTTCCGAGCGTAGAAAAGGCTGTAAAGTTTTACACCGAAGTTTTAGGTTGGTACTTAATAATGGAACCGACAGAAGTTGTTGAAGACGATAGCGCGATTGGCGTTATGTGTACTGACGTTTTTGGAGCTAATTGGCAGAAATTTAAAATTGCCCATATGTCGACGGGCGATCGAATCGGCGTAGAGCTATTTGAATTTAAAAACCAAGAAAACCCTGACAATAACTTTGAGTATTGGAAAACCGGTGTATTTCATTTTTGTGTGCAAGATCCCAATCTTGAAGAGTTGGTTGAGAAAATTGTTGCTGCTGGCGGAAAAAAACGTATGGCAGAGCCGCGCTACTATTACCCAGGCGAGAAACCTTATCGTATGATTTATATGGAAGACCCCTTTGGTAATATTCTCGAAATTTATAGCCATAGTTATGAGCTAACCTATGCTGCAGGCGCGTATCAATAAACAGAAGGGTTGGCTCACACTCTACCATCAAGCAAGTTGAGCTGTAATGGTGTGCTGCGGTGATTACAATAAGGCTCTCTAGTGTTAAAGTTGAGTGCTATTGAACTTTTATGTCTATTATTTCGTATCTTCTAAACGTTGTTATAGGAGACACATTATGCAAATAAGTTCAACACCGTACGTACAACCCATGGTTAAGGCGATTGCGGATTCAAAACATTATTTGGTGGGCGTTGTCGATTCAAATGATAATTTTATTGGCTTAGGGCAAAGCTCGGCAGAGGTTGTTGGCTCTTTAGTTGCTGCAAAAGCTTACTTGCGTGCCCACCATATTTCTTCTGCTTTGTTAGAGTTTGAAAGTGCCTACGATGAAATGTGTGGTCAGCCACCAAGTGCTAGCTATCGTCAGAGGATTTCACTGTAATGATAAAAAATAATCCCCTTGCCTTAAAAGATTTATTACAAGTGTTTAACTTAGTGACCAGCGAAGGCATAAAAACTAATGAAAATTATGATTTTCAAGGCATAAAGGCTTGGCATGATTTTGACGGCTACACTTGTTTTCTAGCTTATAAAGATCTGACCTTAACTTTGCTGTTTCATGGTCGTTATAGCGTTGACTTTGAACAACAGGCTACTTTCGATGCTTTTTTGGCTAAAGTTAATAAACTTATCGTGTCAAAATCATGAATAAAGTAAATCCGAAAGTATTGCTGCATAGCAAGTGGACTAAGTTAAGTGTTGAAAATCGAGAAAAGCACTTTGTTATTACTAACGTGAAATATGATGAGCAAAAAAATGTGCTCGAATGTTTAATGACAGCAGTGATAAATAATAAGGTTTATTCAATAAACTGGCGAGATTTGAAACAGCCAACGCTGTGGCGATTTGGTTGGCAATAAGTTGAGCTTTTAAATTTGAAATTGTTAGACCATTACCACGGTATTTTTTTCCCCTGCCAATCTAAAAAAACTGCTTGCTGATCAAAAGACTGTAGGGCAACTATGTTCAGAAGTTGTTGGGCAACAAATTTTGCGCTAAATAATTTACCCGTGGGGACATTCTTTTGAAAAGGCTGAGATAGCGGAGTGTCTGTTGTCCCAGGATGAAAAATGATCACTTTTGTGCTTTTAGAGCGCCGCGAAAACTCAATTGCGACGTTTTTAAGCATCATATTCAGTGCTGCTTTTGAGGCTCTATAACTGTACCAACCACCCAACTGGTTATCTTCAATACTGCCTACACGGGCACTAAAAACAATTAGTTTACACTCATGTTTGTTACTCAGTAATGGTGCAAGTGCTTTTATCCATAGCATTGGGGTTAATGCATTTACTTTAATGACCGCTAAAAATGCTTCTGGGCAAAAATCTTCAAGGCGTTTTTCCGGTGTGATTTCCGAGTTGTGTAATAATCCGTGGCAAATATATATTTGTTTGAGAACAGCTGTTGAGCCTTGTTGGATGGTTGCCACAGTTTGCTCAAGGCTCGATAATTGATAATCCTCAATTACTATTTGAGTTAACTGTCGGGAGTTAATAGGGTTATAAGCTGATAAATCTCTGCTGACAATGATAATTTCAACACCGGGTTGTGAGATTAATAGCTCGGCGACAATTGCTTGGGCAATGGTGCTGCTTGCACCGACAATAAGTACTTTTTCTTTTAGCATAAGACTTCCTGACTTTATCATTTTAATGAGTTAAAGCTTACTCGCTCTAGCTTAAGTTTAGTTCAGTTTGCTTTAGTCAATATCCTAAAGAGTGTTTCGTCTGCATTTTCAGTCGCTATTTATGATTGATATTTTTATCCGAGTTGCATTAGCGCTTAGCAAATAAATATGCTGGGCGCTCTGATCCTAATGATGGTTAGTTACGTATATCAGGCATAAGTTCTTCAAAAGGCTTAGTTATGGTTAGAAAATCGATATTATGTAATTTAGTTGCGTTCAATATTGCTTGGTTTGGCCTAGTTTTTATTGGTAATTTATTTATCCCAATTGCGTTAATATTACTCGGTAGCCAACTATGGTTCTGCCAAGCAAGTAAAAACGAATTGCTATTAATTTGTTTAGTGGCAGTGATTGGAATGTTACTGGATCTTACTTTAGTTTTCGCCGGTATTTTTATCTTTCCAAATACTGAGTTTATTCCCTTTTGGCTAATGATACTTTGGGTGTTTTTTGCCAGCACTATTCGTCATAGCTTAGCCTTTTTATCATATTCGAAGTTTTTGCAGTTTTTAGTTGGCGCAACAATAGCGCCATTGAGCTATCTCGCTGGCGCGAAGCTTTCTGTTGTTTATCTAGCACCTTCGCTCGGTTTTAGCTATTTAATATTGGCATGTTTATGGGGGCCATTAATGGTGTTTATTTTTATGATCAGTCGTTGGCTGCA
>JBFJQB010000143.1:0-7738 GCA_041616855.1 Cognaticolwellia sp.
ACTAGTAAAACATTGAACTTACATTAAGCTTAAACGCCTACTCGAAAATAAATTTCTAGCTGCTTACGCGTTTGTTTGCAGCGTCGATTAATGGTTGCGATCCATTTTGAATTAGTGCCAAGTTAGCCGAAACGGTTTTCTTTGGTAATTTACTAATCATCAAAGAGCCGGTTTTAACTGAACCTTTAGTAGCAGCAAATTCCAACAAGTTCTGACCATTACACTGGATACCTGAGAAGATATTACGAATTTTTAATTTGTTCGTCTTTAAGAATGAGCGCATACGTTTTTTGTCGTCAGCAGCAACATACTCACATACACTTTGTGCAACGTTAGCAGCTTGCGCTTTCGGCGCTGTTACAATAGACGTCATCGTTAAAGCAGTAATGGTAGTAACTAGTAATAATTTTTTCATTTTAATAACCTTTTATAATGCAAGTAGAGTTAATAAAAGAAAAAACCACAGGATGTACCTAATAACACGGTAACTCCGCTGTCATAGAAAAATATAGTATTATATTTCCCCTTAGACCGGTGGTTTTGCGTAACACGATTTCGCGTGTCTTGCCTTTTCTTCGTCAATTTCAGTATTACCAAATTGGTCGAAAAATGCAACCTATTTGTTAGTAATGCTAGCTGTCTAGCGCAGGGGCTTTATTAAATTGATATAAAAATAGCGGCTTATTTATGTACCTTCTTTTGCGGTAATTATTTTATATTACAAATGAGTTTAGATACTTTGGGCTAAAGCAAGAAATAAAAAAGGGACCAAAAGCCCCTTAGTTTCTCTAACACTTATCAATGGCGATTAGAATTGCATTTCAGGTACATCACCTTCAACAACTAATTCACCCTCAGTGAGTTTAATAATTTCATCTACAGATACGCCAGGAGCGCGCTCTAATAAATAAAATTTACCGTTTTTGATTTCAATAAAAGCTAGATCGGTTAAGACTTTTTTAATACAGCCTTTACCTGTTAACGGTAAGGTACAGTTATTGAGTAGTTTCGATACGCCATGTTTTGAGGCATGTGTCATAGTGACAATAATGTTATCAGCACCGGCGACTAAATCCATTGCGCCGCCCATACCTTTAATTAACTTACCTGG
The DNA here is from genome assembly GCA_041616855.1 of Cognaticolwellia sp. Taxonomy (GTDB): domain Bacteria; phylum Pseudomonadota; class Gammaproteobacteria; order Enterobacterales; family Alteromonadaceae; genus Cognaticolwellia. Next base: position 1,112 of record JBFJQB010000143.1, read on the forward strand.
GATCATATATGAAGCAATATTACCGTTAACATCGACTTCAAATGCGCCTAATACGGTTAAATCAACATGGCCGCCGCGGATCATAGCGAATGATTCTGCTGAATCAAAAATTGACGCGCCTTTTGCCATGGTAACGGTTTGCTTGCCCGCATTGATCAAGTCAGCGTCAATTTCTGCTTCGGTGGGAAATTGCCCCATACCCAGTAAGCCATTTTCTGATTGCAGCATCACTTCCATGCCTTCAGGGACAAAATTTGCCACTAAAGTGGGAATACCGATACCTAAGTTTACGTAATATCCGTCTTGTAATTCTTGTGCAACTCGCTGTGCTAGTTGTTCTCTTGTTAAAGCCATAAATTACTCCTTACTAACTATGCGTTGTTGCGAATAGTGCGTTGTTCGATGCGCTTTTCGAATGAACCTAAAATTAAGCGATTAACATAAATGCCAGGAGTATGAATTTGATCTGGGTCTAACTCTCCAGGTTCAACAATTTCTTCTACTTCTACCACAGTGATTTTACCCGCTGTTGCCGCCATTGGGTTGAAATTACGCGCCGTTTTTCTAAATACTAAGTTACCGTAACGGTCTGCTTTCCACGCCTTTACAATGGCAAAGTCACCTTTAATGGCTTCTTCTAAGATGTAATGTCTACCATCAAATTCACGCTCTTCTTTACCTTCGGCCACCGGTGTTCCATAACCTGTTGCGGTGAAAAATGCCGGAATACCCGCACCACCAGCACGCATTTTTTCGGCTAAAGTGCCTTGTGGTGTTAATTCAACGTCTAATTCACCGTTCATCATTTGGCGTTCAAACTCGGCATTTTCACCGACATATGAAGCGACAATTTTTTTGATTTGACGGTTAGGAAGCAAAATACCAAGACCAAAATCATCGACACCGCAGTTATTTGAAACAACGGTTAAACCTTTGGTGCCTTTGCGCTTAATTTCGCTAATTAAATTCTCTGGAATACCACACAAACCAAAGCCTCCAGCAATTACGGTCATATTATCTTCAAGACCGGCCATTGCTTCTTCATAGCTTGACACTACTTTGTCAAATCCTGCCATTATTTGCTCCTCAATAAAAATTTTGTTTTTATTCTTATTCGCTGATTCTAATCATTATTGCATCAGCAAAGTTAATTTAATCTGATTGCATCTTGAACTTATTTTGCACGATAAGCGATAGATACTTTTGATGTTGGCGGCTTAGCTAACGTGTCGCTAATGAACCAGCCAGCGGCAAGTAATTTGTTAAAATCTATGCCAGTTTCTATATTCAAGCCATTAAGCATATATAATACGTCTTCGGTGGCAACATTGCCTGATGCGCCCTTAGCATAGGGACAACCACCAAGGCCTGCAATGGCACTATCGACTACCTTGATGCCAGTTTGTAATGCCGCATAAATATTGGTTAACGCTTGGCCGAAGGTATCATGAAAGTGCACGGCTAATTTTTCAATAGGCACATGGGCACTGACTGCCTGTATCATCTTAGTGACACTTAGCGGTGTACCAACGCCAATAGTGTCACCTAATGATATTTCGTAACAGCCCATTTTATATAGTTTTTCTGCAACCATCGCGGCTTGCTCAGGCGCAATGTCGCCCTCGTAAGGACAACCCACCACACAGGAAACATAGCCGCGTACTGGAATATTGGCTGCTGTTGCGGCTTGCATAATCGGCTCAAAGCGTTGCAGGCTTTCTTCGATTGAACAATTAATATTTTTTTGACTAAAAGCTTCAGATGCCGCGCCAAAAATGGCCACTTCATTGGCATTAACCGCCATGGCGGCTTCGAAGCCTTTCATATTTGGCGTTAGGGCGGCATAAGTAACATTTTCTTTGCGTGTGATACCATTGAACACATCGGTCGAGGTTGCCATTTGTGGCACCCATTTAGGCGATACAAAACTGCCACTTTCAATGTAATTAACACCGGCGTCAGCTAATTGCTCAATTAGCGCTATTTTATCTTGCGCGCTAATTTGTACTTTTTCATTTTGTAGGCCATCACGAGGACCGACTTCGACTATTTTTACCGACTTGGGTAATGAAACATTGAGTAAGGTGCTCATTATGCCTCCTCAGCGGTAAAGGCGATTAATTCAGCACCGCCGTCAACCATATCACCATCGTTATAATATATAGCGTCAACTACACCATTACTTGGCGCGCGGATGGTATGTTCCATTTTCATGGCTTCCATGATCATTAATGGTTGCTCTGCAGTCACAGTCTCACCAGGCTTAACTAATACCGACACCATAGTGCCGTTCATCGGCGCTATTAAACCGCCATGGTTAGCGTCACCAGTATTATCACCACAGTCAGGTAAAATATGGGTGAAGTTAAAGACGCCATTTTGATGATACAGGCTAATTTCATTGGTATTTTGTGCAATGGTGGCATGACTGCGATAGCCATCGATACTGGCGTATAACGTGTCGTTTTCAATGCGGCCTTGGCAATCAACAGTTTGGCCATCAACAGTGATCAAATAATAACTACCACTGCCTTGACGCTTTTGCTCAACAACAATTGGGTATTCTGTGCCATTATGAGCCAAGGTGATGTGATGAACGTTGGCTTCATTTAAACGCCAAGCATTGGTCATATTCCACGGTGAATAAGGGTCGTTAGTTTTAGCTGCTATTGTTTGTGCTTTTTTGGCTTGAGATAACACTAAATAAAGCGCTGCCATCGGTAATTCGCCAGCAAGGGCTTGTTCCGTTTCGTGAAATATAATTTCTTGGTTTTTCTCAATAAAACCCGTGTCGATATCCGCGTTCACAAATGGCGCGCAAGTCGCTAAATTATAAAGAAAGTCGATATTGGTAGTCACGCCATTAATACGGTATTCAGACAGTGCTTTGGCTAGGCGTTGTAGGGCTTTTTCACGGTTCTCATCCCAAACAATTAACTTGGCTATCATCGGATCGTAAAATACGCTCACTTCATCACCTTGACGCACACCGGTGTCAACACGAACAAACTCACTTTCAACCGGCGGTTGCAGAAAGTCCAAGGTACCGGTAGCCGGTAAAAAGTCATTGTTTGGATCTTCAGCATAAATACGTGCTTCAAAAGCATGGCCGTTAATTTTTAATTGCTCTTGAGTTTTTGGTAATACTTCACCGGCAGCAACTCGTAATTGCCACTCAACCAAGTCTTGGCCGGTGATCAGTTCGGTCACTGGATGTTCGACTTGAAGACGGGTATTCATTTCCATAAAGTAGAATGAACCGTCAATATCAAGCAAGAATTCAACAGTACCTGCGCCTTGATAACCAATGGCTTGTGCTGATTTTATCGCGGACTCACCCATTTGCGCACGTAGTTCATCGCTCATGCTAAAGGCTGGCGCCTCTTCAATCACTTTTTGGTGGCGACGCTGCACAGAACAATCGCGCTCGAAAAGGTAAACCGCATTTTGGTGGTTATCACAAAATACTTGAATTTCAACATGGCGTGGTTGTGTTAAGTACTTCTCAACCAACATAGTATCATCACCAAACGACGATTTTGCTTCACGTTTTGCTGCGGCAAAGCCTTCAGCAAACTCGTCTTCACTCCATACTTGACGCATACCTTTACCACCACCGCCAGCGGTTGCTTTAAGTAATACTGGGTAGCCCATATCATCAGCCGCTTTTTTAATAACCGCTTCAGATTGATCATCACCATGGTAACCTGGTACTAAAGGTACTTGCGCCTTTTCCATAATATTTTTCGCGGCAGACTTTGAGCCCATTGCTTCAATCGCTGCAACCGGCGGCCCAATAAAAGTAATGCCTTCATCAGCACACATGCGGCAAAAGTCAGCGTTTTCAGAAAGAAAACCGTAACCGGGGTGAATTGCCTGTGCGCCAGTGCGTTTGGCTGCTTCAATCACTTTTTCAGATAACAAGTAGCTTTCGCGTGAAGGTGAGCCACCAATATGAATGGCTTCATCGGCCATATTGACATGCAGTGAATCTGCATCAGCATCAGAATAAACAGCGACTGTTAAAATGCCCATTTTACGTGCCGTTTTAATAACACGACAGGCGATTTCGCCACGGTTGGCAATTAGTATTTTAGTAAACATGAATATTATCCTTCGCCTTTATTTGTTGATTCTTGTGGCTGTAATGAGGCTTGCCAAGTTGGTTGACGTTTTTCAAAAAATGCCGTTAGGCCCTCTTGACCTTCTTGCGAGACGCGAATGGCGGCAATACGGGTACTGGTCATTTCAATCAAGGCTTCATCGATATCTTGATACGCGACATCAAGTGCTAATTGTTTAGCTTGGCGCACCGCGAGTGGCCCATTGGCGAGTAAAGTTTGTGCCATGTTCTCAACGGCTACATCCAATTCAGTTAAAGGATGTATTTCGTCAACTAAGCCAAGTTGTTGGGCTTTATCAGCAAAAAATCGCTCGGCCGTTTGAAAATAACGTCGACTGGCTTTTTGCCCGATAGCATTGACCACATAAGGGCTAATGGTTGCGGGAATTAGCCCTAGTTTTACTTCGCTTAAACAAAAGCTGGCTTTGTTACTGGCCAGAACAATGTCACAACAACTGGCTAAGCCAACTGCGCCGCCAAAAGCAGCCCCTTGCACTTTAGCTATGGTTGGTTGAGGTAAAAAGTTAAGATATTTTAACATTTGGGCAAGCGCGTTAGCATCGGATAAATTCTCTTCATAAGAGTACGATGCCATGCGTTTCATCCAGCCTAAGTCTGCCCCGGCAGAAAAGCTTTTGCCAGATGAAGCAAGGATCATGACATTGATGTCATGACACTTTGCAATCGCATGAAATAGGTGGCTTAAGGCAAAAATAATACTGTCATCAAAGGCATTATGTTTATCAGGGTTGTTTAAAGTAACGGTTGCAACGCCACGACTGTCAACGTCAAACAATACTTGCTCACTTGGACTTTTAATATGGATATGTGAAAACATTATTGACTCGCCCCCTACATTCTAAATAGACCAAACTTGGTCTCTTTAATTGGTTTGTTTAATGATGCTGAAATGGCTAAGCCTAATACTTGGCGAGTATCGGCTGGGTCGATAACCCCGTCATCCCATAAACGCGCAGAGGCATAATATGGATGGCCTTGGTGTTCGTAGTCATCAATAATAGGTTGTTTGAAATTAGCTTCTTCTTGCTCACTCCACTGTTCACCACGCTTTTCTTTTTGGTCACGTTTAACTTGTGCTAAAACGCCAGCAGCTTGTTCACCACCCATTACGGAAATACGAGAGTTCGGCCACATAAAGAGGAAACGAGGATCGTAAGCACGGCCACACATACCGTAGTTACCAGCACCAAAGCTACCACCAATTAAAATGGTGAATTTAGGCACTTGCGCGGTGGCAACAGCGGTTACCATTTTAGCGCCGTGCTTAGCGATGCCGCCGGCTTCATATTGTTGACCAACCATAAAGCCCGTTATGTTTTGCAAAAATACTAAAGGAATTTTACGTTGCGCACATAGCTCGATAAAGTGCGCACCTTTTTGGGCGGATTCGCCGAATAAAATCCCGTTATTAGCGACAATACCGACCGGGTAGCCATAAATATGGGCAAAGCCACACACTAAGGTGGTACCGTAAAGTGCTTTAAATTCATCAAATTCACTGCCATCAACCACGCGGGCAATAATTTCGCGTACATCGAACGGTTGGCGAGAGTCTTTTGGCACAATACCGTAAACTTCTTCCGTGGCGTAAGCAGGTTCTGCAACTTCTTTAATCGCCATTTGCACCGGTTTAACTCGGTTTAAGTTACCGATTGCGCTACGAGCAATTTCTAATGCGTGATAATCGTTCTGTGCCATGTGATCAGCAACACCCGAGGTGCGACAATGTACGTCTGCGCCACCTAAGTCTTCTGCGCTTACTACTTCACCGGTCGCCGCTTTAACTAACGGTGGACCCGCTAAGAAAATAGTGCCTTGTTCTTTAACAATAATAGACTCATCAGCCATGGCAGGAACGTAAGCGCCACCTGCGGTACATGAACCCATTACCACGGCAATTTGTGGAATGCTTTGCGCTGACATATTTGCTTGGTTGAAAAAGATACGACCAAAATGTTCTTTATCAGGGAAAACATCATCTTGGTTAGGTAAGTTCGCACCACCAGAGTCGACTAAGTAGATACAAGGTAAGTTATTTTCTTGCGCGATAGTTTGCGCACGTAAATGTTTTTTTACCGTTAGCGGGTAATAAGTTCCGCCTTTCACCGTTGCGTCATTGGCAACAATAATACATTCTTGGCCACCAACACGGCCGATACCAGTAATAATGCCTGCAGCAGGTACGTTATCATCATAAACTTCGTACGCCGCTAATTGTGATAATTCTAGAAAAGCAGAGCCTGGGTCGAGTAGGGCATAAACGCGATCTCTGGGCAGTAATTTACCACGTGATAAATGACGTTCTCGGCTGCGCTCACCACCACCGAGTTTAATTTCTGCTAACTTTGCTTTTAAGTCATCGACTTGTACTTGCATATGCTCAGCGTTTTCGATGAACTCAGGGCTGCGGGGATTAATTTTCGATATTATCTTAGCCACGGTATAACCTTTTATTTGTTGAACGTTTTGTTAAACTTTTTACT
>JBFJQB010000144.1:0-7712 GCA_041616855.1 Cognaticolwellia sp.
ACTTTAGCAGCAGTACCTTTATTTTTATTGCTGGCACCGCTTGATAATACGCTTTATTTATTACTGCTGTTCGCCATGAGTGTTGCTGGTATATATATCTGTGGTAAAGCGGCGACAGATGCAGGGGTGCCAGATCATGGCGCTATTGTTTGGGATGAGTTTGTCGGTTTTCTAATCACCATGTTCTTGATGCCGGTAACATGGCAAACGATATTGGTTGGTTTTTTACTCTTTCGATTTTTCGATATTTTAAAGCCTTGGCCAATTTCTTATTTAGATAAAAACTGTCATGGTGGCTTAGGTATTATGCTTGACGATATTGCCGCCGGTATCGCTGCTTGGGCTTGTATGATGTTAATATTTTATTAATACACCACCAAAGCAAACCGTCATTAAAAAAGCCAAAGAAAATTCTTTGGCTTTTTTGTTTTAAACACCGAATATCAATACCACCGCAGATAACTAGTGTAATAATCTTACTCTGATTGTCGCTTCAATTTGCTTTAACTCTTTTAACGCTAATTCACGACTTTCCGCTTCAATATCAATAACCACATAACCGATTTGATCGGCCGTTTGTAAATACTGGGCGGCAATATTGATATTGTGCTCGGCAAACATTTGGTTAATTTTCGTTAACACCCCAGGCTGATTTCGATGAATGTGTAATAGTCGACTGGTGCCATCATGCTCTGGTAGCGATACTTCGGGAAAGTTAACCGCTGATAATGTTGAACCATTGTCTGAATATTTTGCCAATTTACTGGCGACTTCAAGGCCAATATTTTCTTGTGCTTCTTTAGTGCTACCCCCAATATGCGGCGTTAAAATAACATTATCAAAAGCACGTAATGGGCTGATAAACTCTTCTTCGTTACCTTTTGGCTCTACTGGGAATACATCAATTGCGGCGCCAGCGACTTTTTTATTCGCTAGTGCTTCAGCTAAAGCATCAATATCGACAACAGTGCCGCGAGAAGCATTGATAAAGATCACGCCATCTTTCATCACTTCAAATTCTGCCGCGCCCATCATATTTTTCGTTTGTGGGGTTTCGGGGACATGTAGGCTGATGACATCTGCTTCTTTTAATAACGCAGTCATGGTTGGGGCTTGGCTAGCATTACCTAAAGGAAGCTTAGTTTCGATATCGAAAAAACGCACTTTCATGCCTAAAGTTTCCGCTAGAATGCCAAGTTGCATGCCGATATGACCATAACCAATAATACCTAAGGTTTTACCTCTTGCTTCGACCGAGCCTGCCGCTGATTTATTCCACACCCCGCGATGTGCCTGTGCACTTTTTTCAGGAATACCACGCAGCAGCAATAACGTTTCGCCGAGCACTAATTCAGCTACTGAGCGCGTGTTTGAAAACGGCGCGTTAAATACCGGAATGCCGAATGATTGCGCTGCGGCTTTATCTACTTGGTTCGTACCAATACAGAAGCAACCAATAGCCACCAACTTCTTCGCATGGCTCAACACTTTTTTATTTAAATCAGTGCGAGAACGAATGCCAATAAAGTGTACATCAGCAATTTTTTTAATCAGTTCGGCTTCTGAAAGTGAGGTTTTAAGATACTCAATATTTGAGTAGCCTTTGGCTTTTAGCTCTTCAAGGGCGCTTTGGTGAACCCCCTCTAGAAGCAGTATCTTAATTTTGTCTTTCGCTAGTGAATTGTGGCTCATGGTGGTTTAACTTCTCTCGAATAACAATCAGGGTGATGGCTAGATTTTCAAACTAGCATATAGTGTATAAACTCTAAAGTGTTATTTTACTATTCTTGCACCATCAGCACTGCCGATAATTAAGACATCGGCTGGTCGATTTGCGAACAAACCGTTAGTCACAACTCCTGCAATAGCATTAATGCTATTTTCTAGCGCCTTAGGGTCGAGAATTTTGAGGTTATGGACATCAAGAATAACATTGCCATTGTCGGTAATAACACCTTGGCGATAAGCGGGATCACCGCCTAACTTCACTAATTCTCTGGCGACATAGCTGCGTGCCATTGGAATAACTTCAATGGGTAAAGGAAAACGGCCTAACATCGGCACTTGCTTGGTATCGTCGGCAATACAAACAAAGGTTTTTGCTACTGCGGCAACAATTTTCTCTCGGGTGAGTGCTGCGCCGCCACCTTTGATCATATGCAGGTGTGGACTAATTTCATCAGCGCCATCAACGTAAACATCGATACCGTCAACATTATTGAGATCAAATACTTCTATGCCGTAAGACTTTAAACGCTCAGTAGAACCTTCTGAACTGGAAACGGCGCCAATGATTTTATCTTTGATAGTGGCAAGCGCATCGATAAAGTGGTTTACGGTTGAGCCGGTGCCAACACCCACTATGGTATCTGCTTTGATATAGTCTAGGGCTTTTATTGCTGCCGCTTTTTTCATTTCATCTTGAGTCATAACGAGCCTTATTTGAGCGATAAGTTAATAGCGATAAATTTTAAGCTGCCGGTGATTAGCTTTGTACTGACAGCTCTAAGCTAGCGACATTATAGCAAATTAAATAATCAAATAAGGAGACTAATTGAATTTATAATGTGTAGTTGGCGTGATCACTTCAGGCAGCGGAATATCCCATTGCTCTGTGGGTAGTGAGTCAACAAGTTGGCAGTCATGCGCGAACCCTATCGGGTAAGGGCGAGTGTTTTTTTGTGTTTGGTATTGCTGATACCAATGGCTTAAGGTTCTATCGTAAAAGCCCCCACCCATGCCTAAGCGTGCACCCTTTTTATCAAAGGCGACTAAAGGTGTGCAAATAACATCGAGCTGTTTAAGCGAAATAATATGTCTAACATCGAGTTTAGGTTCACCAATGCCATAGCTATTACTCACTAAGGTGGTTTGTGGCTTGTAACGAAGAAATATTAAATGGCCAGCTGAAAACGGGTGCACAACAGGCAAATAAACTGCTTTGCCTTGTTGCCAACACCAAGCAATCAATAACTGGGTGTTAATTTCGCTGTCATTGCTGAGATACAGGGCAATGCTTTTTGCCGATAATATTTTTTCATCGCTAGTAAAGCGCGCTAATAAATTTATCTCGGCATCACTTTGTTGCTGTTGAGTTAGTTGTTGGCGTTGAAGCCTGACCTGCTGGCGAACAGCGTTTCTGCGAATCGATGCAGTGCTTAAACCTTGCTGCTTTTTCTCAAGTTGTTTAATAAATTCATTCACGTTTTAATTAAGTCCTACAGTGAAAATTAAAATTTAGTTATAAAAAAACGAGTAATAACTGAATATTACTCGTTTTTTACTGAAATAGCAGGCGAAACTGATTTAACTAAGCTTTAACCTAACAGACGTTACTAAAGGTTATTACTTTTCAGATATACCTTCATGTGTGCCAGTAACCGCAATTTCTTCTTCAATTTTATCTTCAAGATCATGAGACTGACTACCCTCAGCGCCATGCATCCATTCTAACAGTTTACCTGCAGACAAGAAGATAATAGCACCGGTCACTAAAGCCGCAGAGCCAACACCCATGAAAATGTTCGCTGCGTTGTCGACCATCTCTTGTCCTTCGCCAACAAATGAACCGATAAATGCTGCTAACCAGTTAGACAATGCAGTAAAGAAGAACCAAATACCCATTAACAATGAGGTAAACTTAAGTGGCGCTAATTTAGTTACCATAGATAAACCAATTGGTGATAAACATAACTCACCTAAAGTATGGAAAAGGTAAGCAAAAACTAAGAACAGCATGCTAACTTTTACAGTAACGTCGCCACCTTGAACCATAGTTGCCCATAGCATAACGAAGAAGCCTAAGGCCAAGAACACCATGGCTAAAGCGAATTTCTTCGGTGAAGTTGGCTCTTTGTCGCCCATTTTTACCCATACTGACGCGACAATTGGCGCAAGCATAATAATAAACATGGCATTTAATGATTGAAACGAAGAGGCGGCAACTTCAAAACCGAACATGGTACGGTCAGTAAAATCAGAAGCGTAAATAGTAAACAAGCCACCTGCTTGCTCAAAACCTGCCCAGAAAATAACTGAGAACATACTCATGATTAAAATAACTTTCATTCGGTCGAAATCTTCTGAGGTTAGCGGAGCATGTGCTTCTTGCTTACCATCAGTGCGTTTAGCCGAAGGCTCAATACCAATATCGCCTAAATACTTTTTCGCAAAAAGAAGTTGTAAGGTTAAACCAATAAGCATACCGCAACCAGCAAGTATAAAGCCGTAATGCCAGTTAACTTGTTCACCTAACACACCAACAGTAATTGGTGCTAAAAATGCACCTAAGTTGATACCCATGTAGAAAATGGTGAAAGCACCATCACGACGGTGATCGCCGTCTTCATATAAGTCGCCTACCAAACTTGAAACATTGGCTTTAAATAAACCATTACCGATAACGATTAACGTTAAGCCGATATAAAATACATTTTCTTCCATACCCACTAGCATGGATTTTGGAATACCTAAGGTAAAGTAACCTAGCGAAAAGACAACACCGCCAATAATAATTGCTCGACGTTGACCAATAAAATTATCGGCAAGCCAACCACCGATCACCGGTGTTAGGTACACTGCCATGGTAAAAGTACCGTATAAACTTAATGCTTCAGCATTAGTCCAACCGAAACCACCATCTTGTACGCTCGCTACCAAATAGAGTACTAAAAGGGCGCGCATGCCGTAATAACCAAAACGTTCCCACATTTCAGTACCAAATAAAAGAAACAGTCCTTTCGGGTGACCGAAAAAAGTGCCTGCTGTAGGTGTTGTCATTTAAAAATTCCTTAAAAGAGTATGCTCGACGACATAATTATTGTTATTTCACTGATTTGCATTGCTAGCCAATGCGGCAATTTGTCGAACAAAATTGTTTAAAATAGCTTTAGCCAGCCCGTTTTATACCTTTGCTAGCATTGAAAGGCAAGTCTGTCGGGCTAATCTCTCACGTAATAAATGGAAAGTTAGTGGATTTTTGTTATTTTTTAGCCTGATTTTATTCATTAACATAGCACTGAAACGGTTAATGAAAAGTTACTTTAACCTCTGTTAACTACCTGATAAACTCGATGCTGTTTGAGCTTAGCTTTATACTTGATTCATTTATCGTTCTTTTAATGGCTTATGGCGCGGCTAAAAACAGTAAGACTAATAAAATTATAATTACCGGAAAACCGGTGCATAAGGTAAAGGATTCTAAAAATGATGCATGACTTAAATGAATTGAAAATAGCAATAATAGGTTTAGGTTATGTTGGTCTGCCATTGGCGGTTGAATTTGGCAAAAAATATCAAACTATAGGTTTTGATATCAATCAAGCACGTATTACTGAGTTACAAAGTGGCACTGACATCACACTGGAAGTTAGCGATAAAGAATTAGCCGAGACCACTAACTTAACTTATTCTTGCCACGTTAATGACTTACAAAGTGCCAATGTTTATATTGTTACTGTGCCAACGCCTATCGATAAGCATAAGCGCCCTGATTTGACGCCACTGATAAAAGCGAGCGAAATGTTAGGTAAAGTGGTGAGTAAAGGCGATATTATCATTTATGAGTCAACCGTTTATCCTGGCGCAACAGAAGAAGATTGTATCCCCGTGGTAGAGCGAGTTTCTGGCTTGGTCTATAACCAAGACTTTTACGCCGGTTATTCACCAGAACGCATTAACCCGGGCGATAAAGAACATCGGGTCACAAATATTTTAAAAGTAACCTCAGGTTCAACGCCGGAAATAGCAACGGTTGTTGATAACTTATATCGCTCAATTATTACCGCAGGGACCCATAAAGCCAGTTCCATTAAAGTCGCAGAAGCGGCTAAAGTTATCGAAAACACGCAACGTGATGTTAATATTGCCCTGATCAACGAATTATCAATAATTTTTAACAAACTCAATATCGACACCCTAGAAGTGTTAGAAGCAGCGGGTACTAAATGGAACTTTTTACCGTTTAGACCTGGCCTTGTTGGCGGTCATTGTATTGGAGTTGATCCTTACTATTTAACCCATAAAGCACAGTCAGTGGGGTATCACCCAGAGATGATACTTGCTGGCCGTCGCTTAAACGATGGCATGGGTGTTTATGTTGTCTCGCAACTAGTTAAGCATATGTTACACAAGCGCATTCAGGTAGAAGGGGCTAATGTGTTGATCATGGGGCTTACTTTTAAAGAGAATTGTCCAGACCTCAGGAATACCAAAATTGTCGATATTGTCAGTGAGTTAAAAGAATATAATATCAATGTCGACATTACCGACCCTTGGTGTTCAAGCGAAGAAGCAGAGCGTGAGTATAATTTAAGCCTGACTGAAAATCCGCTAATGGGTAATTACGATGCCGTGATTCTTGCGGTATCACATAATGAGTTTAAAGCTATGGGCGTAGATAAAATTCGCGCTTTAGGTAAAAATAACCATGTGCTCTATGATTTAAAATATGTTCTGCCAAAAGACTCTGTTGATATGCGTTTATAGCGCTTTTGAAAAATTCGAACGATAGAGAAATCAGAGTATTCACCAATAAAGTGGGATCAACATGTCTAAGTATGACGACGTAAAAAAGCAACTTAAACAGGCGCCAAAAGTTTGGTTAGTTACCGGTGTCGCTGGGTTTATTGGCTCAAATCTACTCGAAACCTTATTGCTACTGGGGCAAAAAGTCATCGGTTTAGATAACTTTGCCACCGGCCATCAGCATAATTTAGACGAAGTGCAATCAGAAGTTTTAGCCGAACAGTGGAATAATTTCTCTTTTGTGAAAGGGGATATTCGAAATACTGAAGATTGCCAAAAAGCACTCACCATGAATAATCTTGGTGTTGACTATGTTCTGCATCAAGCGGCTCTAGGCTCTGTACCTCGCTCTATCGCTGATCCTATTTTAACGAATTCTGCTAATATTACCGGCTTTGTCAATATGATCACCGCGGCAAAAGACGCGAAAGTCAGTACTTTTGTTTATGCCGCATCAAGCTCTACTTATGGTGACCATCCGGCACTACCCAAAGTTGAAGACAATATTGGTAAGCCATTGTCACCGTATGCAGTAACTAAATATGTTAATGAACTTTACGCCGATGTATTTAATAAAACTTATGGTTTACATGCTACCGGCTTACGTTATTTCAATGTTTTTGGTAAACGCCAAGATCCGAATGGCGCATATGCAGCGGTTATTCCCAAGTGGATCGCTGCAATGTATGCCAATGATGATGTGCTAATTAACGGAGATGGTGAGACAAGCAGAGATTTTTGTTTTATAGAAAATGTAGTACAAGCGAACATTTTAGCTGCAACCTCAACAGAATGTGCTAAAAATGAAGTATATAATGTTGCGCTTGGAGACCGGACGACACTCAATTCATTATTTGACTGTCTTAAAGAGTCCTTAAAGGGCAATGATATTTTGTATTGTAAAACTCCAGTGTATAAAGATTTTAGACCCGGGGATGTTCGGCATTCTCAAGCGTGTATTAGTAAGGCCAAAGAGTTATTAGGCTATGAGCCAGAGTACCGGATTAAAACTGGCATTGAAAAAGCAATGACTTGGTATGTAGAACACCTTTAGTGTGCAGGTTAATAATCTAAATTAAATAAAATGGATAAAAAAAGTTGAATATAGCGATCGCAGGAACAGGTTACGTAGGCTTATCAAATGCCATGTTACTTGCACAGCACAATGAAGTAGTTGCTGTTGATAT
>JBFJQB010000145.1:0-7643 GCA_041616855.1 Cognaticolwellia sp.
AGTTGCTTTTTATCTGCCCAAGCCGTGCCGTAAACACGTTGCAACATTTTGTTATCTGAATTGCCACGCCAATAAGCGCCAGCTACTTTCATCAATTTAAAATGATGACAGTGACGCATGCTCGGTACGTGTGGCCCACGACACATGTCGATGTATTCTTGGTGATGATAAAGTGCTGGTGTATCCGTTTTCTCGATGTTTTCATCAAGAATTTCTAATTTGTAAGTTTCGCCACGCTCAGTAAAGGCGTCATAAGCGTCTTGCCAAGTGCCGGTTTTCTTAACCACTTCATAACCAGTACGCGCTAACTCAGTCATGCGTTTTTCTAACTTAACTAAATCGTCTTCGGTAATAGACTCTTCCAAGTCAACATCGTAATAAAAACCGTTATCGATAGTTGGGCCAATGGCCATTTTTGTATTAGGCCATAATTGCTTAATAGCATGCCCTAATAAATGCGCACAAGAGTGGCGGATTATTTCCAGACCTTCCGCATCTTTACTGGTAATAAGTTGCAGCGCCGCATCGTCTTTAATAAGTTCACAAGCATCGACTAATTCGCCGTTAATGCGGCCAGCAATGGTGGCTTTTGCCAAGCCTGGGCCGATATCAAGGGCAACGTCCATTACAGAAACTGCTTGTTCAAAAGAGCGTTGACTACCGTCAGGGAGAGTGATTACAGGCATGTATTTTCCTTTATTCAGTGGCGACACACACTAAGTGCCGCTTGAGTATTATTAATAATTTTTAACGCAACAATATTGATTATGAGACAATTAAAAGCGCGATATAATGTTAAATTCTATATTATAAGTGTGGTTTTCAACACAATGACATGAAAATGATAAAAATTGTCTGAAAACAAGCACGGGAATATAGGGTAATTCTCTAACATTTGCAATGGACAAGGCGGGTAAATTGAGCAAGCAAGCTAAAAATTTTATAGTCACAATTCTACTAGTTGTTTTCAGCGTCTTGTTTGGCTTATATTCAAGCGTTAGTCTTGCGTCAAAAAACAACAATGCCTTAGTCAGCATAAACGCCGATACCGCTCAGCAAAAACCGTGGCAACTATGGCGCACAAATGAGGCTCTCAAGATCAGTTATCGTGCCAGTGAGTATGACGATTTAATTGAAATAAAAGCACAAGCTCAACTGACATCAAGTCTCGGTGGTTTTATTTATTTTATAGAAGATTTAAGCAACATAGCAAACTGGCTCGATAACGCGAAGTCTGCTGAAATTATTAGCCAAATATCAAATAATGAAAATATCTTCATCACTCGTTTTAAAGGCTTATGGCCAGTTGCTGCTCGCGATATGGTTGTTCACTCTCGCTATTGGCAAAATCCAGATTTATCGCTTGAAATTGCAGTCACAGACGCTGGCGAGACCATAAAAAAAACGAATCAAGCCATACGAATGCAGGTGCTAAAAGCCCATTGGACCATAGTGCCAACCACACTTGGCCAAATTGATATTAGCTACCTGTTTATTGTTGACCCCGCAGGAAACATTCCACAATGGTTAACCAAAACCATGACACTGCGTAGTATTTGGACCACTCTAGATAATCTCTCGAAGCAACTACCAGAAAGTAAATGGCAACAACAACGCCGAGCAGACATTGAAGAACTACCGGTACAATAGTTCAAAACCTTTTAACTGCCATTAAGAGGTTTTTAATTGCAGCACCATCATATTACTGATATCGATGGATTATTTATTGGCTTTTAGTTAGTACTCTTAAGCATTGATAGCGCCATGGCTTCAGCCACTTTAATCCCGTCGATGCCCGCAGACAAAATACCGCCCGCATAGCCTGCGCCCTCACCAGCCGGATATAAGCCTTTGGTGTTGATACTTTCTAAGGTTTCTTTATCACGAGTAATATTAATCGGTGAAGAGGTACGAGTTTCAACAGCGGTTAATGTGGCATCCGCCATCGAGAAACCTTTTATTTTTCGCTCAAAAGCGGGTAATGCTTCACGAATGGCTTCAATGGCGTAATCAGGCAAAGTTTCACTCAAGTCACAGTATTTAACCCCTGGTTTATATGAAGGCTCTACCACACCATGCTCGCCGCTTTTACGACCAGCAAGAAAATCACCAACTAATTGCACTGGCGCGTCATAGTTTTCACCGCCAAGTTTAAAGGCCGTTTCTTCGAGTCGACGCTGAAATTCAATACCTGCAAGGACATTATCCGTAGAGCCATTTTCGTCATAATCTTCTGGTGAGATACCCACCACTATCGCGCTATTCGCATTACGCTCATGACGTGAATATTGGCTCATGCCATTCGTGACTAGCCGCCCTTCTTCAGATGCTGCAGCCACGACCGTACCACCTGGACACATACAAAAACTGTAAACAGAGCGACCATTTTTACAGTGATGAACTAATTTATAATCCGCTGCCCCTAAAATAGGGTTACCCGCGTTTTCGCCAAATCGAGCATCGTCTATAACTGATTGCTCGTGCTCAATTCTAAAGCCGATTGAAAATGGCTTAGCTTTGATAAAGACACCTTTTTCATGCAGCATAGCAAAGGTATCGCGTGCACTATGACCAATAGCTAATGCAATGTGTTTAGTTTCAATGACTTCACCGGTTGCTAAGGTTAGTCCGGTAACTTGCATCTGATCGCTATCGTCATCAGCTTTCGCAAAATGAATGTCGTCAACACGCTGTTCAAAACGTACTTCACCGCCAAGACGATGTATTTCTGCACGCATTTGCTCAACCATAGTGACTAACTTAAAGGTACCAATATGCGGCTTACTAACATATAAAATTTCAGCTGGTGCGCCGGCATCAACAAATTCATGCAGCACTTTGCGGCTATAATGTTTTGGGTCTTTTACTTGACTGTAAAGCTTACCGTCAGAAAACGTACCAGCACCACCCTCACCAAACTGGACATTAGACTCAGTATTAAGAATTTTCTTGCGCCAAAAACCAAAGGTGTCTTTAGTGCGTTGTCGTACTTCTTTACCGCGCTCTAATATTATCGGTTTAAAGCCCATTTGCGCTAAAATTAACCCCGCGAACAAGCCACAAGGCCCCATACCAATTACCACAGGCCGCTCGGTTAAATTTTCAGGTGCTTGGCCAACAAATTTATAACTCGTATCTGGACTCGCTTTAATATTTTGATTTTTCGCATGCTTAGCGATTAATTGCTCATTGATAGTGGTATCAACATCTAAGGTATAAATTAAAATGATGTTGTTTTTTTTGCGTGCATCATAACCACGTTTAAAAACGGTAAAGTCAGTCAACTGTTCAGCAGTGATATCTAAAGTGGCAAGAATGGTTTGCGCTAATTCTTCTGGTTGATGATTTAGTGGTAATTTGACGTTAGTTAAACGCAACATATCGTGTATCCAAAGCGAGACTAGGGTAAAAATTGGCGCCATTTTACCTGATAGTGCAAGCGATACCAAATACTAAGGTAAAACAACAATTGATATTGTGCGCTAGCAAGGTATGATCCGCTCGTTAATATGAATTACATGGTCGATTGACCGAAATCGATTAGAAACTTAAAAAGATAAAATGAGCAACGAAAAATGGCTTTTGTAGTTACTGATAATTGTATTCAATGCAAATACACTGATTGTGTCGCGGTTTGCCCTGCTGACGCTTTCCACCAAGGACCTAATTTTCTAGTCATTAATCCAGACTCTTGTATTGATTGTGACTTGTGCCCAGTAGAGTGCCCTGCAGAGGCAATTTACCAAGAAGATGATGTGCCAGAAGATCAAAAAGACTTTATTGAATTAAACGCTGAACTGGCGAAAACATGGCCGGTGATCACTGAAGTTATTCCTGCACCTGATGATGCTCAGCAATGGGATGGCGTACCCAACAAGATAGAACACTTGATCACTTAACGTTAATTGCATTAATAAATAAGTAGTAATTCATACCTTTAGCGCCGTTTCTTTTAGCCTGCCCCCCTTCTTTAGCATATATTTTTCAACCTCGACTATAATTGCTAATAGTCTAATCTGACTAGGTAATGAACCATGTGGCAATCTATTGAACAAGAGATATCAAAAGTAATAGGCGAGCAGTTCAGTATTAAGCACAAACAATTAGTCACCGGTGGCGACATAAACTTATGTTATTGGTTAAGCGATTATCAGCACAATTACTTTATCAAACTCAATGATAAATCTCGACTAAAGCAATTTGAAGCTGAAGCCTACTCATTAAGTAAAATTAAACAGCTTAATACTATTTCATGCCCAGACGTGATTACCTCAGGCACGACCTTAGACAAAAGCTACTTGGTATTAGAGTATCTGCCTTTTAATCATGCTAACACCAAGAACTGGCTGCTATTTGGCAAACAGCTTGCCCAAATGCATCAACAATCATCCCATGGCCAATTTGGCTGGCAACACGATAATTTTATTGGTAATACCTTGCAGCCAAATGATTGGCGAAGTAACTGGCGAACCTTCTTTGCCGAACAGCGTATTGGTTGGCAGTTACAATTGCTTTCAGAAAAATCTATTAAATTAGGTGATATTGAATACATTATTACGACCTGTCACGACGCATTATTACATCACCAAGTTTCACCTTGCTTAGTGCATGGTGATTTATGGCAAGGCAACGTAGGGTTTACTGAAGAAGGGGTGTATATTTTTGACCCCGCCTGTTATTTCGGTGATCGTGAGGTTGATATAGCCATGACTGAACTTTTTGGTCACATGCCAGACGAGTTTTATCAAGGCTACCAAGAGATTTATCCCTTAGAAAAAGGTTATGAAAAACGTAAATTAATTTACAATTTTTACCATACGCTCAATCATGCCAACTTATTTGCAGGCATTTATATTGAGCAATCTAAAGCCAAGTTAGCACGTATTTTAGCCCTGCATTAACTAAGTTATTGCTTTAACGTTGTATTATGGTTTTGCGTTAACAAAACTAGCACTTTAGCTAAAATTGTTCATACTCAAAGCAACAGTTCCCAAGGTTAAAACCTAGGAGGTAGAATGCCCCATAAGATTAAAGAGCAACGCATTGAATGCCCACATTGTGGCCACCATATTCGTATTGCCTTAGATGCAAGTGAAGGAGATCAAGATTACTATGATGAATGCCCTGCTTGCTGTATGGAAATGCACTTGAATTTACATGTTGATGAATATAATCAAAAAATTCAACTAGCGGTTGCTAGTGATGATGAGCAAGTTTTTTAACTACACCTCATCAGTATTATAACTTCATACGCTCAATGGTTTGCACTATGGTCATGGTTTGTTGATCAAATTCAATATTGACTTTATCGCCGATAGCCACGTGTTGTAAATTGGTGCGAGACAAGGTTTCTGGTATTAAATGTACTGAAAAGTCATTATCAACCTCTGCGCCAAGCGTTAAACTAATGCCGTTGATACTGATAAAGCCTTTCGCAAAGATATACTTTTGATATTCCGCGGCCATGGCAAAGCTTAATGTACAGTTATCTGGACTATCAACTCGCTTGGTAACAACCGCTTGTGTATGCACGTGACCACTAAGCATATGACCACCAATTTCATCGCCTATTTTCAATGACCGTTCAACATTAACCATAGCGCCTAGCTTAATATCAGCTAGGTTAGAAACTCGTAACGTTTCATCAATGACATCAAACACAATAAAGCTGTTGTCGGCATCTATCCGGCCAAATTGAACGGCGGTTAAACACACACCATTGATTGCAACACTGGCCCCTACTTCAAGCTTATCTATTAATGAGTTATCGAGGGCAACCTTCAATCTTATCGCATTATTTTTACTAATTATCGTAATTACTTCCGCTTGGGATTGCACTATACCGGTAAACATATATTATCCAGATAAATAACTTTATTTTTTGCTATTTTAGCAAGAAAATCCTGATGATATAATTACCTAAATGAACATTAATCGCTTTTTCTCCAACAGTAGAAACCTGATGAAATTGGCTTATCCAATTTTAATCGCTCAATTGATCCAAAACTTGATGGGTTTTGCTGATACCGTTATGGCCGGTCGTGTTAGTGCTACAGATATGGCAGCTGTTGCTGTTGCTAGCAGTGTTTGGCTGCCCCTGATTTTAACCATATCAGGACTGGTTATGGCACTTGCTAGCATTATTTCCCAGTTATCAGGGGCAAAAGAATTTGACGATGTCGCCAAAGCCAGTTACCAAACGGCTTGGATCGCCGTATTCTTTTCAATCATCATTATTATTCTCTACTACATAGCTACCCCCTTATTGATCGACTCCATTTCACTCGAGCCCGAACTTAAGCGTCTTATGTTTGACTACTTAGGTTACATTGTTTGGGGTGGCCCAGGCTATTGCTTGTATTTAGTCTTACGAAATTATTCAGAAGGCTTATCGTTTACTCGCCCTACCATGATCATCAGTATTTTAGGCTTACTGATTAACATACCGGCGAACTATATTTTTATCTATGGTGAATTTGGCATGCCTGCACTTGGCGGTGCTGGTTGTGGCATTGCAACCGCGATTGTTTACTGGGCGATGTTTGTTGGCATGCTAGCTTATGCTTACTTTTCAAAACATTTAAAACAAGCGCCATTGTTTAGCAAATTCTTTTGGCCACAATGGTCAGAAATTAAAATTATATTATCTTTAGGTACCCCCATCGCGCTTTCACTCCTGTTCGAAGTGAGTTTATTTGCAGCTGTGGCAATCATTTTAGCGCCATTTGGTGCCAGTATTGTCGCGAGCCACCAAGTCGCGATTAACTTTTCCGGTTTAGTCTTTATGGTGCCATTAAGTTTAGCGATGGCCGTAACGATAAAGGTTGGTTATGAAGTGGGTAATAAAAACCTTGAAAAAGCAAAAGACATCTGTCGATACTCCGTCATCTTAGGGCTTATTATTGCTGTGGCTACGGCGGCAATTACCTTGTTGTTCAGTCAAGAAATCGCCGCGATTTATACCACCGATACCGAAGTGCTCGAACTCGCAGCTGGGTTAATGCTTTTAGCGGCATTATTTCAATTTTCAGATGCTATACAAGTTATTTCAGCGGGCGCGCTACGTGGCTATAAAGATACCAAGTCAATTTTATATATCACCTTCTTTTCCTACTGGGTGGTGGGGTTATCATTTGGCTTGATATTAGGTCTAACCGATTGGATAGTGCCGGCCACTGGCCCCTATGGCTTTTGGGTTGGCTTTATTTCTGGCTTGACGGTTGCTGCGGTATTACTGGCTTGGCGTTTAAAAGTGGTACAAAATCGCTTTGATCAGCAAGCAGCATTGGCAAGTTAAAGTATAATTTTTGATACCATTTGCCGCTTAAATAAACACGCACCATGCTAACTGGTGATTTAATCAGCAGTTGCATAATATTTTAAATAAAACTGCTTGCACTTACTAAAACAGATCGCTAACATAGCGCCCCGTTGAGTTGCACAAAGTTGCAACTTAAAAAGCTCGCTTAGCTCAGTTGGTTAGAGTACTTGCATGACATGCAAGGTGTCACTGGTTCGAGTCCAGTAGCGAGCACCATATTATAAAAGAGCTGCCTTATGGCGGCTCTTTTGCTTTCTAGCATAAAATAATGAGATAGTACTTATTCTTGTTATACTCAATTTAAAGTCACTAATATAGAATA
>JBFJQB010000146.1:0-7599 GCA_041616855.1 Cognaticolwellia sp.
CGAAATTCAGGGCTGAAATTTTTACGTGAACGTTTTGCCATTTGTAATACCTAATTCTGCTATGAAATAGATCATAACATCCTCTAATTAGGTGGCCAAAATTACTGTACCACTACAATCGGCATCTGAACCCGTTAAGGTTACCGGTAAAGCGGTATCTTGAACTGTACTAATACTCGCGTCATTAGCTATTGGAGCAATATTACTAGCAGCTGTAACATCGATAGTGATGGTCGCAACATTGGAGTCTTCAGTGCCGTCGTTTACTGTAAAAGTGAATGTATCTTGCCCAGAAAACCCGTTATTTGGTGTATAGGTTTGATTGGCTCCATTGCCTGATAATATTCCATATACCGGCTCACTGACAATGTTAAACGATAATGGATCACCATCGGCATCTGAACCCGTTAAGGTTACCGGTAAAGCGGTATCTTGAACTGTACTCCTACTCGCGTTATTAGCTATTGGAGCCAGATTCGATTCGCTACAAGTTGCTACTCCATTATAAATAAAGGATAAACTCTTTTTTCCTTTTAATTTAAAGCCCGTAATATTAATGGAAATAAACTCTGCTACTTGGTATTCATTCTGGCCATTTTTTTGCGACCAAGCTGGTACTGTAATATCAAGACCCTTTATAGCTTTAAAAGATGATTTAACACGCTTGGATGTAGGTATACTAGTTAAGGAGGTTACCCAATCAGAAACATTCAAAACCTCATCAGATGCATCTGTAGGGTTTATATAATGGTTATAATTGCTTGGGGAGGTTAAACTATTTACAAATACACTTTCACTTGTATCACCGCTCCAACTGAGCGCTCCAATATCAGCCAAAGGTATTTTTCGTAGAGAAGAGCCATTTAGTTTAGTAGCAACTAAAGAATGCGGTATAGCGAGCGGATATAAGTCACATACTTGACTATTATTTGCAGCTAGGACCGTTGGTGAAAGTAGAGAAATTACGATAAGTACAAAAGCACTATATGTGTACATTAGTTAATCATCCTTAATACCCTATCTAAAATAGGTTCCAATTATCAATTACATGCGAAACACGTAACAATTTTCAACATGGTACTTTTTGTATATTTTATAAATAATACAAAATTAATTTCATGGCAGGTTTCCTTAACCTAAACCATATTTTTCTTTAACGATTTGTTGAAAACGCCAAAGTCTTTGAGATCCATGACGTATTTATTACTCATAAGATAATGACAGATATAAATCATAGACAACAAAAGCTATACGGACAAACTTTAAGGGAAGTATATTCTTTGTGATAAAACTTTAGAGGTTAGGGTTAACTTTATTGTCACTACATAACATCATGAAATGCATTGATAATAGCTAACACTTTTTACTTATATTGTTTTCACTTAAATTCAATCGCTAATACTTTCCTATAAAGACTGGAAGTTTCCTAATTAATCGAAATCTACCTTTTGGTTATCCCTATGGTTAGCTATTTTCGCGCAGTAGCCGTAATACTTTTACCTCGCATAAACATCACAAACAAAGTGAATCTCTTATTAACCTTACAACTTATTATTAAAATGGTTTTAATTAATGAGATAATTGCTGTGCTTGTTATAATGCGGGTATAGCCCATCACATTAATCATTATGAATTACATTTCTGTTGACGATTTAAAAAACGCTTGGATATTTAAGCATAAGAGCCTGCCGATTACTGAAGGCGATAAAAAACTAATCAAGCCGATGACCGCAAACCGAGCCAAAATGCTTTGGGATGCTAATATCAGCAAACAGGTTGATCATCCCGACTTCTTTAAAAAAGGCGACTGGCCAGAAAATGCCAATTCATGGTCTGATAATGGTAAATGGGAAAGTACTTGGGACAGTGAAGACCTTGCTTTACCAGAGCTCATATTAGCGCACTTAAAATGGGATAATAACACTGTCATTTACTATTGCAGTGCCCGTGACAACGTTATTGAAACGACTTGGGCGGTATTTAAGCGGTGTTGGAAAAACTTTTTGTTTATGGATGATGGTGCAATTTTAATTGCTAAAAAACGACAAGAAGCTGTCCAATTTCTTTCTACCGGTTATTTTAAAGTAGGTAAAAAGCCAACATAAACGTTATTTAACTGTTTATACCGGGAGGCTTAGTTCAGCCTCCTACTACTCCCCCCATTATGTTGAACCGCAAAAATCAAGTGAGTAAATATATGCTATATTTATTCATGCTAGCCGCCAACTTTAATGGTAAAAAAGCAAATAATGACTCCGGCTTTACGCCCTCAAATAAATATAGCGCCTAGTGCTTTGTTAATTGTCATTACGTTTCGTTTTAATTGGAGAGTCAACTATGAATATTGTTAGGCATGGCCTGTCAATTGGCATCGAAAGAAGAGGGAATGATTTTTTTCTTACTTTAAAAGCGGTTGGTAAACTCACCCATGAAGACTACCAGCTAATTACGCCACTGATTGATTCAGCCTTGGCTGTGGTCAAAGAGCCTAAAGTTGATGTATTAATAGATGGCACGGAGCTCGAAGGTTGGGAACTCAGAGCGGCGTGGGACGATTTCAAACTCGGACTTAAGCATAATAATGAATTTAATAAAATTGCGATATACGGTAATAAAAATTGGCAAGAAATTGTTGCTAAACTAAGTTCATGGTTTATATCTGGCGAAATAAAATATTTTGAAAATATAACCGATGCAACAAACTGGTTAAAAAAATAATATCAGCAAAGTAAGTGGGGCTATTCTGTATTCACTTACGTTTAGGGTTAAGTTTCGCTCGAGTTAAGTTAAACGACTAAGTTTCAGCGTGCACTTCGAATATCCATTCTGTTAGCTGCTTTTATTACTTTTGCTTAAATTGGTGCGCTAGTATTTTTCTTAGCACTATTATACTAAGCAATTTACTTCCGAATAACAGTCTCTATCTAAATATTATATACTTAGCCTTTCGACCTGCTGGAGCCAATATTAAATGATCGATATTTTAGCTGTATTTATTACTTTTTTTGCCGTTATAGATCCCATTGGAACTGTACCGGTATTTATTGCAGTAACAAATAAATTCGATCAAAAAACCAAGCGGCACATCGCTTTTCTGGCAACAATTACCTCAATGTCGGTATTGTTATTTTTTGTTGTTGTCGGTGAGTTTGTATTAAAAGCGTTATCAATTCCGCTCTCGGCTTTTCAAATATCTGGCGGTATTATTTTATTTTTATTCGCTTTAAATATGATTTTTGGCGATAGTAAGCCCGAGGAAGAAATAAAGCTTTTAGGAAAATCTCATCAAGATACCGCGATATTTCCACTTGCGGTTCCTTCAATTGCAAGCCCTGGCGCAATGCTAGCGGCAGTGCTATTAACGGAAACCGCCATCTACAGCTTTTGGGAGCAAGTGCAAACTGCATTGGTGATGCTATCAGTGTTAGTTTTAACTTATATTTTAATGCTTTTATCGGGTTTTATTAACCGATTTATTGGCAATAGCGGCGCTAGTATTATCAGCCGAATTATGGGGTTAATTCTTGCTTCTGTAGCCACCACCAATATCCTTATTGGTGTTAGTGAATACTTTAACTTGCAATAGCCTAGCTAACTCGAAAGTAATTTAATGGCTCTCTTGCTCAGGCACCAACTTAATCACCGATTTAGCTAAAGCAACCCCCCCCCACTAATAAACCCACAACTCAACAACAAAAAAATCAGTAAAAAGTGCTTGTTTTAGTAAGTACTAAAAGCAACCATGGGGCTAATGCTATTTAACAATTGACTAGCGTTATAATTTGAGTACCTTAGGTTTTACACATTGGAATATATTCGTTAATAGATCGCTAAATATTTCTTAAGTGTAAGATATTAAATATCATCCTAGTACTTTTATAAGCGATACTTCAAAGCTAGGAATATTTAAATCGCTTCTTCGTCTTCTTCACCAGTTCTAATTCGAATAACGCGTTCAACATTGGTGATGAAAATTTTACCGTCGCCGATTTTTCCCGTTTGCGCTGTTTCTAAAATAGTATTTACACAACGTTCAACATCTTCTTTTTTAACCACTATTTCTAGTTTTACTTTCGGCAAAAAATCCACCATATATTCCGCACCACGATAGAGCTCAGTATGGCCTTTTTGGCGTCCAAAACCTTTAACTTCTGAAACTGTCATGCCTGTTACACCGATTTCACCCAGCGCTTCACGGACATCATCCATTTTAAATGGTTTAATTATCGCTTCTATCTTTTTCATCTTTACGGCCTATAGGTTGAATTACGTGTCAGCATGTTATTGATAATTATTATCTACATCACGTATTAATATCAAGCAATTGTACACAGAATTAGCCTACAGCTATAGTGCAAAAATTCTAATCGAAGTGAGATTTTGTTACACTGCTCTTTTCTGCTGAAATAAATCAGCTCATAATTCATGTCAGATATCACCAAAAGGAAAAAGTCATGGACGCCCAAGCAATAATTAATGAAATGAGAGTATTACCTGAAATTAATGCTGCGTTTGAAATTCAACGTCGAATCGATTTTATCAAAAAGCAGTTAATAGAATCGGGACTCAAATCACTTGTTTTAGGGATCAGTGGTGGCGTTGACTCATCAACTTGCGGACGTTTGGCACAACTCGCTGTGGATGAGTTGAATAGTGATCACGAAGGTAGCCCCAAAAAATATCAATTTATTGCCGTGAGACTGCCCTTTGATGTGCAAGCGGATGAGGACGACGCACAACTCGCCCTTGAGTTTATAAAGCCTAGCCACAGCGTTGATACAAATATATTTGCTGCCGCTGAGGGCATTCATAATGAAACCATCAATGCCCTGCGATCCGCCGAGCTATTAATTGCTACTGCCGAGCAGATAGATTTTTCTAAAGGCAATGTCAAAGCCCGCGCTCGTATGACCATGCAATACCATATTGCGGGTATAGTTGGTGCCTTGGTACTGGGTACTGATCACTCTGCGGAAAATATTACAGGATTTTTTACTAAATGGGGCGATGGCGCCTGTGACTTAGCGCCTTTATTTGGCTTATCTAAACGGCAGGTGAAGCAACTCGCAGCTGCGTTAGGTGCGCCTGAGCAATTAATTAACAAAGCTCCAACCGCCGACCTTGAAGAATTAACGCCAGGGAAAAAAGATGAAGATGCTTTAGGTTTGAGCTACGAGCAATTAGATGACTTTTTAGAAGGTAAGAACACTGATAAAAATGTTGAAGAAAAAATCATCACTATCTATATGAAAACACAACATAAGCGCTTAGCTATTCCCACTATCTATAAATATTAAGCCATTTGGTTTGGAAAATTACAATATTTTTGACTATACCTAGCACTGAAAAGTGTATTCAACTAAGGAATGGTTGTTATGTCAAAGTATATTGGATTTACGATTATCGAAACCATGATAGTGTTGGCAATTTTGCTGAGCTTAATTGCCATTGGTATTCCAAGCCTAAATAATTTCATTGTCAGCAGCCGTGTTGACAATGAAATTTCCACCCTCTACCGCCTAATTTTAACAGCAAGAAATAGTGCCTTAACGCATAATACAAGTGTTACTTTATGCCCTTTAAACAGCAAAGGTAGCTGTAAAAACTTATGGCATCAAGAACTCAGTGTCTTTATCGACAATAACAATAATAAAGTCTATGAACCTGCATTGAATGAGCAACTTGTCGCACACAAAGCCGCGATAAAAACCGGTGACAAACTACAATATGGCAAAACCCGCATTGGTTTAACTTACGCAGCGACAGGACACTTATCAGGTTGGGGACAAAATGCTACCTTTAGCTATTGCCCAGAATACCACCAAGATAAAAATCGAGGGATCATTGTTCATACTTCAGGTCGAGCCTATGTTAGCGCAGCTAATAAAACGAACGGAAAAAACATCAGGCGCACTGGAGCCAAGATTAAATGTTTTTAACTTGCCTATTTCAAGTAAGAATAGCAGCTTAAATCTGTGAAAACATTTAGTTAAGCTCATTGAAAGTGCAAATTTACTGGCTGAGCTTTGGCAACAATGCTATAAATAAAACATCAATCTAAACTTTAGCTGTAGTTATGACGAAATTTGATAGAAAAAAACAAACGATGAGAAAATTGGTTAAGGGTTTTACAATTACCGAGTTACTGATTGGTATCGCCATCGTCGGTGTATTAATGGCCATTGCCAGCCCTAGTTTAAATAGATTCATGATACAATCAAGGGTCGATAATGAAGTGAGTGAAATTCATCGACTACTATTAGCAGCAAGAAACAGCGCGATTAATAGTGGTAAAAATGTCACGATTTGCCCACTTAGCGGCACAACTTGTACCGCAAACTGGCAAAATGAATTAAGTGTCTTTATAAATAACGGTAATAGCTTAGCCAACAATCAAAGCTATGACAGTGACAACGAAGAATTAGTTAAAGTTAAGAGTGCAATTAACGCTGGTGACACCTTACAATTCAGCCAAGCTATCATTATTTTCGCTCCAACCGGGCGTTTAGTATCAGGTGGAAATGGCAACTTCAGTTATTGTCCAAAAGGAAATACTGACTTATCACGTGGAGTTGAAATTTCATTGTCAGGTAGAGTCTATAAAACCTCAGATACCGATAATGATGGCAAAGACAACAATAGAAGTGGTACTAAAGTCTTATGTTCATAATTTTTTACTGGTAGTTCTTGATATTAAGCTGGCAAAGAACTACCAGAAAACAATTTATTAACGTGGGTATTTTGCAAATAAGTTTCTAGCTTGTAACGTGCTAAAGTTATCTGCTAACTTAACACATTCAAACACTTGATATACTTGTTGTTTTTCTTTGCTGTAAACTGTGGTTATTTTACGATTTGCTAACCGTTTGTCGAGCTTATTTATTGCCTTTTCTTGTACTGTTGTAAAATAAATGGCTTGTTGGCCACCATATAATTCAACATGGCATTTCGCATCAACTTTCTTTTCTTGCTTTGCGTTATCTGCAGCATTCACTGATGAGTTAACAGACAAGCAAAGCGTTACAACTAACAATAATTGTTTCATACTTTACTCCAATTTATTTTTCCCAACATCCATTTACTGGTAGTTTTTGCCCAGTTTCACTGACCGACAATGTAGGGCAACTACTATCGTTTGATTTTTGCGGTTCTATAGCGGTTGCAGTCAAAATAAAACCACCGTTTTTCAATTCGGCATCGATACTGTAATAATCATTTTCTGTGATAAAGGGGTCTTTGTCTAACCCTAATCTTTCCATATTATCAGTATACGCCCTAGTATCAATGTAAAGCTGTTCCTGTAGGTTCGCTATTCTTAACAACTCGCGCTGCGCCTCGGAGCGATTTGAACGCGCAACAAAGTCGGTATAGGCTGGAAGTGCTATCGAGGCTAAAATAGCTACGATAGCAACCGCTATTAACAACTCAACTAAAGTAAAGCCATTAATAAGTCTTATTTTAAGCATTATTGCTCCTCTTTAATGTACAAATACGTGCGCATAGTCTGTAAGTTAAAACCAACGGGGATAATTTTACGGCCGACAATGATATTACCTTTAGTTTCACCGTCAGTCTCTTCCTCTTCATCATCTTCAGGAA
>JBFJQB010000147.1:0-7571 GCA_041616855.1 Cognaticolwellia sp.
CACCAAGTTGAAGCGCTAGGGTATGTCGCCGCAATGTCATGTATTGGCGCCGCGTTATTAAAAGCCTTAACGGTTAAAAATAATATCACTTGGTTTACCCCTGACACAATTGCCGATATTCAATGGCAAGCTCAGCAGGTGAATATTGCACTCAGTTCCGGCACTAACTTAACTGCGGCTTTATTACTGGCTTGCGATGGCGCACAATCGTCGTGTCGTAAATTTGCAAACATTGCCACCAGCACGCATGATTATCAACAATCGGCATTAATTGCCAATGTAGCAACCTCGATGCCTCATCATAATATTGCTTATGAGCGTTTTACCGACACCGGCCCCATTGCTATGTTGCCACTATCGCCGGCGCCACACGCAATGACTCCGCAGCAGAGTGGTCAGAACAAGAGCGCAGGGCGCTGTTCACTAGTCTGGACATTAACGCCAGCACTGGCCGAAAAAATGCTTAAGTTATCGGACGATGAATTTTCTCAGCAGTTAGCACAATCTTTTGGCCATTGGCTTGGCAATATTAGCCACGCCGGCAAGCGCGCTATTTATCCACTAAAACTCGTGCAAGCAAACGAACAGGTTTACCACCGTTTGGCACTTATTGGTAACGCTTCACACACCATTCACCCGATTGCTGGGCAAGGTTTTAATTTGGGACTACGTGATGTGAGTGACATGACCGAAGTGATCAAAAACGCTTTATTAAAACAACAAGATATTGGCGCTTTTGCCAATTTAATGCACTACGCTCAAGCTCGACAGCACGACCAACAACAAGTAATCAAGTTAACAGACTCGTTAGTGACCTTGTTTTCCAATCAATTACCGCCATTAGTGGCGGGACGTAATATTGGGTTAAAAGTGTTGAACTATTTACCGTCATTAAAAAATGCCTTGGTTAATAAAACCATGGGCTATAAATAAGCAAATAAGTGCTTAGTCGCCATAACAATAAATGTGAAGAAAAATGCAAAAATTTGATCTGTTAATAGTGGGTGGTGGCATGGTTGGCTTAACGTTAGCACTTGCTATTCGCCAGACCAGTGAGCTGAAAGTCGCTATTGTCGATAATGCGCCGATTGATAAGCTCAGTGATGAACCTGAAGTGCGTGTGAGTGCCATTAATGCCGCAAGTCAGCAAATATTTCGTAACCTCAATGTGTGGCAAGATATTATTGCCCAACGCGCGCAACCCTATCACGATATGCATATTTGGGATAAAGCCGGATATGGTCAGCTAGATTTTTCGCTTAAAGATGTTAATCACGCAGTTGTCGGTGATAGTGCTGAACAATTAGGCTTTATTATAGAAAATAACGTTATTCGTAATGCGCTATGGCAAAAAGCAGCGCAAGATAGCGGCATTGAATTTTTCACAGACCATAAACTTCAGCAATTAAACCAAAGTGATAACGAGGTTTTTGCCACCTTTGAACCTAGCAATAATACCAATCCCCCCGCGATGCCAATCGTGGCAAAGTTAGTGGTGGGGGCTGACGGGGCAAACTCATGGGTGCGCAAGCAAATGAACGTGCCGTTAACGTTTCGAGATTATGATCACCAAGCGATTGTGGCTACGGTTAAATGTCAGCAAGGTCATCAAAACACCGCATGGCAAGTGTTTTTAGATACTGGACCGTTAGCATTACTGCCGTTATATCAAGCTGACTTATGCTCTATTGTTTGGTCAACTAGCCCTGAAGAAGCGATGAGACTAACTGCATTATCAGCAGTAGACTTTGCTAAAGAAATCACCGCCGCTAGTGATGGTAAGCTTGGCAATATAGTGCTTGAAAGCGAGCGTTTGACTTATCCGTTAACCATGCGTTTTGCTCAGGAGTTTGTCAAAGGGCGTATGGTGTTAGTGGGCGATTCCGCTCATACTATTCATCCGCTCGCAGGGCAGGGCGTTAACTTAGGCTTGCTCGATGCCACGGCCCTAGCACAAACGCTGACCGAACAACTCAGTAAAGCGCAAGCAAGCGGCACTATTGATGATAATGCTTGTTATAGCGTTAAATCGTTACAGCAATATTCTCGCTGGCGCAAAAGTGAAGCGGCAGAAATGATTGCCGCGATGGAAGCGATTAAACAAGCGTTTACACCTCAACAGGGGGCAGTTAAATTGCTACGTGGTTTAGGTATGTCGTTACTTAATAAGATTAACCCCGCGAAAGCGTTAATGATCAAGCAAGCGTTAGGTTTTAAAGGGCAATTGCCCGCTTTAGCAAAAGCGACTTCATCAACACAACAGCAGAATAAAAGTCAGTGATAGTAACTGACAATCCCGTATTTTAGTTGACTATTCAGTCAAGAAAAAACGCTATTTTCATCAAGCCACTAAAGACAAATAAGTGGCGTGTGAAAATAGTTGTTTCTATTGTTTTCACTAATATAAAATTTAAGTTTGCGAGCGGCTGATTTTTTATCCGCCCATAGAATTATATTTTCAAAAGAGGGGGCTTTGAAAATATAATTTCAAATACATTCTTTAGTCGGTTTTAAATTTTAAATGTACTTTATTATCTGTTGAATCAACAGTTACTCAGGGCTATAATCCTCGGCACTTTTTGTAAATCTTTCGGCTTTATCCTAGGTTTAGCTAGCGTTCTGGTTTCTAGCAGCAAAAAACTTAGGTAAAACAACTAACGTGAGTGAAACGTACGATGACGAATAAAACAGTATTACATGCTAAGCATATAGAAGCTGGCGCTAAAATGGTTGATTTTTACGGCTGGGATATGCCAATCAACTACGGTTCTCAAATCGAAGAACATCATGCTGTGCGTACAGACGCGGGTATGTTCGATGTTTCACACATGACCATTGTTGATATTAAAGGCGCAGATGCACAAACATTTTTACGTCGTTTAGTGATTAACGACGTGGCAAAATTAGATGTTGCGGGTAAAGCACTTTACACTGGTATGTGTAACCACGAAGGTGGTGTGATCGATGACTTAATCGTTTACTACTTCACCAATACCGATTACCGCTTAGTGGTAAATTCAGCGACGCGAGAAAAAGATCTTGCCTGGATCAATCAGCAATCAGCTGGTTTTGACGTAGCGGTTACTGAGCGCCCAGAATTTGCCATGATTGCCGTACAAGGTCCACAAGCAAAAGCGAAAGTAGCGACATTATTAAATGCTGAGCAAACGGCCGCAGTTGACGGCATGAAGCCATTTTTCTCAGCTCAAGCTGGCGACTTATTTATTGCCACGACAGGTTACACCGGTGAAAACGGTTATGAAATCGCTTTACCTGCTGAGCAAGCCGCTTCATTTTGGCAGAAATTGCTTGATGCTGACGTTAAACCTTGTGGTTTAGGTGCTCGTGATACTCTGCGTTTAGAGGCGGGTATGAACCTTTATGGTTTAGATATGGACGAAAGTGTTTCGCCACTAGCGGCAAACATGGCGTGGACTATTAGCTGGGAACCAGAAGATCGTAACTTTATCGGTCGTGAAGTATTAGCAGCGCAACGTGCGGCTGGCGACCAACCTAAACTGGTTGGTTTGGTGCTGGAAGAAAAAGGCGTATTACGCACCGGTTTAAAAGTGATCACTGCTGATGGCGAAGGTGTAATAACCTCAGGTACGTTCTCACCAACGTTAGGTCATAGTATTGCGATGGCACGTGTACCGCGCAGTGTAAAACTAGGCGATAGCGTTGAAGTTGAAATGCGTAAAAAGCTCGTAAAAGTGCAAGTCATTAAGCCAAGCTTTGTTCGTAACGGCAAAAAAGTTTTTTAAAAAATATATTACTTAGCTAACTTTGATGAGTTAGCCGTACATTTATTAAAAATGCTGAAATTTTAAGCTATAGTATGGAGTGGTTAACGTAAGCGTAGCTTCATACATAGTCATTTAAACAAAATTTAAAAATCACTAGGAACATAATAATGAGCAACATTCCTTCAGAATTAAGATATGCAACATCACACGAATGGGTACGTAACGAAGGTAACGGTATTGTTACTGTTGGTATCACTGAGCACGCACAAGACCTTTTAGGTGACATGGTATTTGTTGAATTACCTGAAGTTGGCGATTCAGTTAGCACAGGTGACGATGTTGCCGTAGCAGAATCGGTAAAAGCCGCATCAGACATTTATGCACCCGTAACAGGTGAAGTGATTGAAGTGAATGAAGACCTTGAAGATTCACCTGAATTAGTGAACTCAGATGCTTTTGGTGACGGTTGGTTATTCAAATTGAAAATTGAAGATGAAGGTGAGTTAGAAAGCTTACTGGATGCGGAAGGTTACGCGAACTCGATCGACGAAGACTAATTTTTGGTCACATTTTGTGTTTTTACTGTGTTGCTTTCGTTATTCGTCTAAATCACTTAGTCCACTAAGCTCATCAGACTCATAACTTTAGCGCCTTGTAAAAACAACAAACTGTTTACGAAAAGATGTTTGTAGCGTGCAAATAAGTTTAGTCAGGAATTTAAATTTTTGCCTAAACACAATTTTCATAGCTAATTGTTTGGTCACATTTTGTGTTTTTACTGCGTTGCTTAAATGGATGTAAGTACTTAGGTTAAGTCGGAAACTATTAACTTATGTAAAAACAACAAATTGTCTACGAAAATATTTTAAGCCTCCAACACATTAGTGGTTTGGGGCTTTATTTTTATTAAATATCCTTAACTTTATAGTGAAGCTGTTTTATGACTACTCCATATAATGACTCTTTATCTTTGGCTGAATTAGAGCAAAGACAAGATTTTATTCGTCGCCACATTGGTCCAAATGCCGAGCAAACTCAGGCGATGTTGAACGAACTAGGTGCTGAATCTGTTGATGCTCTTATCAATGAAATTGTGCCAAGTGATATTCGTTTAGCAGATTTACCTGCTATTGAAGAAAGCAAAACGGAAGTACAAGCGTTAGCTGATTTGAAAGCAGTAGCAAGTTTAAACAAAGTAAACGAGACATATATTGGTTTAGGTTACTACGGCACACTTACCCCAAACGTTATTTTACGTAACGTGTTAGAAAATCCAGGCTGGTACACGGCATACACGCCATACCAACCAGAAATTGCCCAAGGTCGTTTAGAGTCATTATTAAACTTCCAACAAATGTGTATCGACCTAACAGGTTTAGACCTAGCGTCGGCGTCATTATTGGATGAAGGTACGGCTGCCGCTGAAGCCATGGCATTAGCGAAGCGCGTATCAAAAAACAAAAAATCCAACTTGTTTTTTATCTCAAACGACGTTTACCCACAAACTATTGACGTAGTTAAACAACGTGCGGAAATGTTTGGTTTCGATATTATCGTCGCACCTGCTGATGACGTAGTTGAACACGATGTATTTGGCGCACTATTACAATACCCAAGTGCTACCGGTGAAGTGCGTGATATTTCAGAGCTCATTGCAAAAGTTCACGAGAAAAAAGGCATTGTTGCTGTTGCGGCTGATATTATGAGCTTAGTGCTATTAAAAGCGCCGGGTGAATTAGGTGCTGATGCAGTTATCGGTACTACTCAGCGTTTTGGTGTACCTATGGGCTACGGCGGGCCACACGCGGCCTTCTTTACTACTTCAGATAAGTACAAGCGTTCATTACCCGGGCGTATTATTGGTGTATCTAAAGATACTCGCAATAACCCAGCACTGCGTATGGCTATGCAAACTCGCGAGCAACACATTCGTCGTGAAAAAGCCAACTCAAACATTTGTACCGCACAAGTATTACTTGCCAACATGGCGGCATTTTATGCGGTTTATCATGGTCCTAAAGGCTTAAAAGTAATTGCTGAGCGCATTCACCGTTTTGCTGACATTCTAGCGCATGCTGCCAACTTTAAAGGTTTAACACCATTACACGGTCAATTTTTTGATACGATCACCTTTAACTTATCAAAAGAGAAAAAAGCTGAAATCGTAGCGCGTGCTTTAGCAAATGGGGTTAATTTCCGCACTGATGTTGATAATCAAATTAGCATTTCATTGGATGAAACCACCAACCGCGCAAAACTAGCCACCTTGTTTGATATTCTATTTGGTGAAGATCATAACTTAGATATTGAACTACTTGACGCTGAATTACGCGTTCTTGGCAGCGATTCAATTCCTGCGGCATTAAAACGTGAAACCGCGATTTTAACGCACCCAGTATTTAACTCGTATCACAGTGAAACTGAGATGCTACGTTACATCAAAAAATTAGAAAACAAAGATTTAGCATTGAACCACTCAATGATCTCTTTGGGCTCTTGTACCATGAAGCTAAATGCCACCGCGCAAATGATCCCGGTATCATGGCCTGAATTTGCCAACATGCACCCGTTTGCGCCTATCGACCAAGCGCAAGGTTACAAGCAAATGATTGACGAGTTGGGTGACTGGTTAGTTGAATTAACTGGTTACGACAATATTTCAATGCAACCAAACTCTGGCGCACAAGGTGAATACGCGGGCTTAATTGCCATTCACAAATACCACGAGAGCCGCGGCGAAGCCCATCGTAACATTTGTTTAATTCCTGCTTCTGCTCACGGTACTAACCCAGCGTCTGCGCAAATGGTTGGTATGAAAGTGGTTGTTGTTGATTGTGACAAAGAAGGCAACGTTGACATGGACGACTTGCGCAGTAAAGCAAGTGAGTTAGCTGAAAACCTGTCTTGTATCATGATCACGTACCCGTCAACACACGGTGTTTACGAAACGACCATTGCAGAAATTTGTAATATTATTCATCAGCATGGCGGCCAAGTTTACCTAGATGGCGCGAACATGAACGCACAAGTAGGCGTAACATCACCGGGCTTTATTGGCGCTGATGTTTCACACTTAAACTTACACAAAACCTTCGCTATTCCGCACGGTGGCGGTGGCCCAGGTATGGGGCCTATTGGCGTAAAAGCGCATTTAGCCCCGTTTTTACCTGACCATACACTGATTAACGTAAGCGAAAGCACTAAAGGCAATGGCGCGGTTTCAGCGGCACCATACGGCAGTGCCGGTATTTTATGTATATCATACCTTTACGTTGCTTTATTGGGTAAAAAAGGTGTTACAGATGCCACTAAATACGCGATTACTAACGCTAACTACCTAGCGAAAAAATTGAGCCAACATTACCCGATATTATATGCTGGAAAAAATGGCCGCGTCGCTCACGAATGTATTATCGACTTGCGTCCGCTTAAAGCCGAATCTGGTATTACTGAAGTGGATATGGCGAAGCGATTAATGGACTATGGCTTCCATGCACCAACCATGTCGTTCCCAGTAGCCGGTACGTTTATGATCGAGCCAACAGAATCTGAGTCAAAAGTTGAACTTGACCGTTTCATTGAAGCGATGGTTTCTATTCGTGATGAAGTGCGTAAAGTTGAGTCAGGTGAGTGGACAAGTGATGACAACCCACTTCACAACGCACCACACACGCTAGCCGATATTACCGCACCTTGGGATCGTGGTTACACCATTCAAGAAGCGGTATTCCCTGTGCCAGCGGCCGCAGCGAATAAATTCTGGCCAACAGTTAACCGTATCGATGATGTATATGGCGACCGTAACTTAATTTGTAGTTGTCCTCC
>JBFJQB010000148.1:0-7551 GCA_041616855.1 Cognaticolwellia sp.
TACGCTACCGTTTTGATTTTCAATGTTACGTAACATTTGCGCGATGATTTGCATGTCGCCTTTATGTACCATACAAGAGCCAACGAAAGCCAAGTCAACAGGCTTACCGTTATAGTATGAAACAGGGCGAATAACATCATGGGTGTAGCGCTTAGAGGCATCTTCGTTGTTGACATCAGGGTCAGCAATCATGGGTTGATCAATAACATCTAAATCGATAACCACTTCTGCATAGTATTTAGCGGCGTCATCTGGTGCTAATGCTGGATTAGTGCCTGATTTAACTTCTTCAATACGTTTATCAGCTAATGCAATTAAACCGCTAAGCGTGCCAGCTTCGTTTTCCATACCCTTGTCGATCATGATTTGGATACGGCTCTTAGCAAGCTCAATTGATTTGATTAACGTTTCGTCATTAGAAATACAGATTGAAGCTTTTGCTTTCATTTCTGCAGACCAGTCAGTGAAGGTAAAGGCTTGGTCAGCTAATAATGTACCGATATGCACTTCAATGATACGACCTTGGAATACGTTCTCGCCGCCAAATTGCTTAAGCATTTGTGCTTGAGTCGCATGCACCACATCACGAAAATCCATGTGGCTTTTCATATGGCCTTTAAAGGTCACTTTAACTGATTCAGGGATTGGCATTGCGGCTTCACCTGTTGCTAAAGCAATTGCCACGGTACCCGAGTCAGCACCAAAAGCTACGCCTTTAGACATACGCGTATGTGAGTCACCACCAATGATAATGGCGCGGTCATCAACAGTAATATCATTTAGTACTTTATGAATTACGTCAGTCATTGCGTGGTAAACACCTTTAGGGTCACGCGCTGTGATCAGACCAAACTTGTTCATGAAGCTCATTAGTTTAGGGATATTTGCTTTTGCTTTGTTATCCCATACTGATGCCGTATGACAACCAGACTGGTATGCACCGTCAACTAATGGAGAAATAGTTGAAGCAGCCATCGCTTCAAGCTCTTGGCAAGTCATTGGGCCTGTAGTGTCTTGAGAACCAACAATGTTTACTCTAACGCGAACATCTGAACCGGCGTGAAGATCTGTTTTAGAAAGCACACCAACAGCGTTTCTGTTGAATATTTTTTCAACCGCCGTAAGGCCTTGGCCTTCATGTGAAATCTCTTTCGAAGCAGCATAAACCAGTTTAGTTGCTACACCTAAAGTCTCAGATGCAAAAGTTTGTAATTTCTTACCAAATGTAACCGCGTAAGAACCACCAGCTTTCATGAACTCAACTTTCTGTGGAGTGAAAGCTGAAGATACGTCAACCAGCTCTTTCTCGCCGTTGAATAATTTCTTCGCTTTAGTATCAATCGTTAATACTGTGCCGGTTGCTACTGAGTAAGCTTCTTCTAGAATAGGGTCGCCGTTTTCATCAACTACCGTGTTACCGTTTGCATCAACTTTCTTCACCCAGTTTTTAAGGTCAAGACCGATACCGCCAGTAACATCAACCGTGGTTAAGAAAATAGGAGAAATACCGTTAGTGCCGGCTACAACAGGAGCAATGTTGATAAATGGTACGTATGGACTGGCTTGTTTACCCGCCCATAATGCCACGTTGTTAACACCAGACATACGTGATGAACCAACACCCATAGTACCTTTTTCTGCGATAAGCATAACTTTGGCTTCAGGGTGCTTAGCTTGAAGGGCTTTAATTTCTTGTTGCGCTTCTGGCGTGATCATACACTTGCCGTGTAATTCACGGTCAGCACGAGAGTGCGCTTGATGGCCTGGAGATAACAAGTCAGTTGAGATATCACCTTCTCCGGCGATGTAAGTAACAACGTCAATTTTTTCAGGGATATCAGGCAGTTTAGTGAAAAACTCTGCGTTAGCATAACTTTCAAGAATATCTTTAGCGATGGCGTTGCCCGCTTTATAAGCTGCTTCAAGACGCGCTGTGTCAGCATCGTATAAGAAAACTTGAGTTTTTAAGACCTCTGCAGCCGTTGTGGCAACGCTAGCGTCGTCTGATAACGCTAAATCAAGTAGTACTTCAATCGAAGGACCACCTTTCATGTGTGATAACAATTCAAACGCGAATGCTGGGGTGATTTCAGCCACAACGCTTTCACCTAAAATAATTGCTTTTAGGAACTTAGCCTTTTCGCTAGCAGCACTGGTAGTACCTGGCAAAGTATTGTAAATGAAGAAGTTAAGAGAATCTTCGCGATGTTCATTCCCTTGATCTTTAATTTGCTCGATAATTTCAGCTAATAATTCAGCACTATCAATTGGCTTAGGCGCTAAACCTAGCTCATTTTTACGATTTTCAATTTCTGCTATATATTCTAAATACAGGCTCATTCGATACTCTCTCTTTAGCTATAAGATGCTAATAACATGATCATTAGCTGTGGAAATTTTGCGGCTATTTTACCTGATTTTTTAACTACTATGAATCATTTGATAAAATAAACACTATTCACGCTGTTTATAGCGACTAGAAGTTATAGTTATGTAGTTTATATATGGGGTGCTTAAGCATAATTGTTGAGGGTTAGCTTGATTATTTTGTTGTATACACGGCACATGCATACTTTATTGCTATAGTTCAATTAATAGCCATACTCACGTATAATTTAGTTGGATATTTCTTAATCTCAGATAGTTAACAAAAACTAATTCGCGCTAGCCTAGTTAAGGGTAGCTAAAGGAATAAATTACGCTTAACTATCTCTTATCAGAGGTGAACACCATGCTTGAAGAATATCGTAAACATGTCAAAGAACGCGCTGCAGAAGGTATTGTGCCAAAACCACTAGACGCAGAGCAAACTGCGGCCTTGGTTGAATTAATTAAAGCGCCACCGGCAGGTGAGGAGGCGTATTTAATCGATTTGTTAACTAACCGTATTCCTGCCGGTGTTGATGATGCCGCCTATGTTAAGGCGGGATTTTTATCGGCTATCGCTAAAGGTGAAGTAACATCGCCTATTTTAACGCCAGAGCATGCAACACAATTGTTAGGTACTATGCTCGGTGGTTACAATATTCAACCTATGATCGACCTGTTAGACCATGACCAATTGTCGGGCGTTGCAGCTAAAGGTTTATCACATACCTTATTGATGTTTGATGCCTTTCATGATGTGCAAGAAAAAGCTCAAGCGGGCAATGTTGCCGCTAAACAAGTGATGCAATCATGGGCTGATGGCGAATGGTTTACCTCAAAAGAAAAAGTTGCTGAGAAGATCAGGGTAAAAGTATTTAAAGTCACCGGTGAAACCAATACCGATGACTTGTCACCAGCTCCCGATGCTTGGTCACGCCCTGATATTCCATTGCACGCGAAAGCGATGCTAAAAATTGCGCGTGAAGGCATTACCCCTGATGAAGATGGTGTTGTTGGCCCAATTAAACAGCTTAAAGAATTACAAAAAGACGGTATGCCATTAGCCTACGTTGGTGATGTTGTTGGCACAGGGTCTTCACGTAAATCCGCTACTAACTCAGTGCTTTGGTTTATGGGCGATGACATTCCTTGTATCCCAAACAAACGTGCAGGTGGTATATGTTTAGGCGGTAAAATCGCGCCAATTTTTTACAACACCATGGAAGATTCAGGCGCGTTGCCGATTCAACTAGACGTGCGAAAGATGAATATGGGTGATGTGATTGATATCTACCCCTATCAAGGTGTGGTGAAAAATGCAGCTGATGAAGTGATTGCTGAATTTAAACTGAGCGCCGTACTATTAGACGAAGTTCGTGCTGGTGGTCGTATTCCCTTAATTATTGGCCGTGGTTTAACCATTCGAGCGTGTGAAGCGTTAGGCTTACCAGTGCCAACATTATTTGCGCAACAAGTGGCGGTAACTTCATCGACGAAAGGTTTTACCTTAGCCCAGAAAATGGTCGGTAAAGCGTGTGGTGTAGAGGGTGTTCGTGCGGGCCAATACTGTGAACCGAAAATGACCACCGTTGGCTCACAAGATACGACAGGGCCGATGACCCGCGATGAACTAAAAGATCTCGCGTGTTTAGGTTTTTCTGCCGATTTAACTATGCAGTCTTTCTGTCATACTTCCGCTTATCCTAAGCCGGTTGATGTGGTAACACATCATACGTTACCTGATTTTATGATGAATCGCGGCGGGGTTTCACTGCGCCCAGGCGATGGTGTGATTCACTCGTGGTTAAACCGTATGTTACTGCCTGATACGGTAGGCACCGGTGGTGATTCTCATACCCGCTTCCCGTTAGGTATATCATTCCCTGCGGGCTCAGGTTTAGTGGCATTTGCTGCGGCAACGGGGGTGATGCCGCTAGATATGCCTGAATCAATACTCGTGCGCTTTAAAGGTGAAATGCAGCCCGGTATTACTTTACGCGACTTAGTGCATGCGATTCCTTATTACGGTATTAAAAATGGCTTATTAACGGTTGCGAAAGCCGGTAAAGTGAACGAATTCTCTGGTCGCGTATTAGAAATTGAAGGCCTGAAAGGCTTAACGGTTGAACAAGCGTTTGAATTATCAGATGCATCTGCTGAGCGCTCAGCTGGCGGCTGCTCCATTAAGCTTGAAGAAGCAGCCGTTGCCGAATATTTACAGTCTAATATTGTCATGTTGAAATGGATGATCAGTGAAGGTTATGGCGATGTTCGCACCATCACGCGTCGGATTAAAGGCATGCAAGCATGGCTAGCGAATCCGTCACTGATGGCAGCTGACTCGGATGCAGAATACGCGCATATTCTTGAGATTGATTTAGCAGACATTAAAGAGCCGATTGTGTGTTGTCCAAATGATCCTGATGATGCGAAATTATTATCAGAAGTTGCGGGAACGAAAATTGATGAAGTGTTTATCGGTTCTTGTATGACTAATATTGGTCATTTTCGCGCGGCCGGTAAGTTAATTGAAAAGTTTGGTAAACCCTTACCCACACGCTTATGGGTTGCGCCACCAACCAAAATGGACCGAGATCAACTAACAGCTGAAGGTTACTACAGTATTTATGGTAAAGCCGGCGCCCGTATCGAAACGCCGGGTTGCTCATTGTGTATGGGTAATCAAGCGCGGGTGGAAGAAAAGTCTACGGTACTATCCACCTCAACGCGTAACTTCCCGAATCGTTTAGGTAATGGCGCTAATGTTTACTTAACATCGGCTGAATTAGCGGGTGTCGGTGCTATTTTAGGTAAGATACCTTCAGTTGCAGAGTACATGAAATACGCTTCACAGATTGATGCAACAGCAGCTGATACTTATCGCTACTTGAATTTTCATACCATGGAAAGTTACACCAAGAAAGCAGAGGCAGTTATTTTGCAAGTAGAAGCCTAATTTGAACTTTTCTTGTTGCTAGATGAATAAATAACAGCGTAAGAAGTGCTCACCTATAATGATAGGCTTCGTGCTTCTGCCTTGTTATTTCAGCATCTAGCTTTAATAAAACCTCAAATAGTGAAATAGCCCCAGTGTTAACTGTAAATTTACATATAAAAAGCACCTCACATAAGGTGTTTTTTTTATATGTAAAAGAAATTTAAACGGTAGCTTTTATTCAAGAACATAGCGTGCTCTTCAACTTACAACTTATCATGTATTGCTTAGCTTTACTTCTTACTAAGCTTAGCGTTAACTTGCTGCATATGTTCGCGAAAGCTTTTAGCAAATTTGCTTTCTCCACAGCTAAAATATTGCGTTGAAGAACCTTCGGTCAGTCCATAAACACTCATATCTTGCCTGATCTCACAGACACCATCATCACCTTTAGTAATAGCAATGCCAGAGCCCATATTTTTAGTGTTCTGGTCGCGCGCTTTTATTTCATCTTTGACCGGTACAGAATGAGGAACGACTTTGGGATTGGGATTAAACACTGAGGGTGTTCCCATCCCTTGATTTTGGCCATCAAGGGATATATTAGGCGCTTTATTTAGCTGGCTACGCAGCCTTTGCAATTGCGTAAAACTATCAATTTTTTTATTGAGAGGCGCTGGTACAGGTTCTGAGGGGAGATTGGTTATTACAGCTTTAAGCCTTTCATCGACCTGAGTGCTATCGACTGCAGCTTCTTGTGGCGTTGGTTTTTCGGTGTCTGTTTTAACCGTTTTATCAATCATGTGTTCTGCCACTGAGGCGATGTTTTTCTCACTTGAGTTGTCATGAGATATTTTTTGTTGATTAGCATGGTTAACTTTAGAACGTGTTGCTTTTTCTAATGAAACCTCATCAACGACGTGTTTTTCAGCTTTAGTTAAATTTGGCGCATAATATAGAAAGCTTTTAATGGCTGTTGGTTCAGCAGGCGGCTTATGCACTTTGTCCTGTTTCACTTGGGTCATTAGGAGCACGCATAATAATACAGCATGAATAACCAGAGAGAATGTAACGGCGCTAAAAGTCCCTTTTGTCACAATGATATCAATAGAGAATAATTAATTGGGTAATTTATAGACGGTAATATAAGGGGTTAGTTCAATTTACATTGAGCTTAATCGCTGATTTTATTGGATATAGATAAGATGTAGGTTGATGAAAAGCTGTAGATTTAACTTCGTAATAAAATGGCAATTAAAAGCGGGCAATTCTATGATTAGGTTAGTAGCTCTCTAGCTTTACATAACAGCCCTCGTTTCCTAGAGTAAAAATGTTCACAGTGAGTCGCGCTTTCTTTTGCATGGATGATTGCATTGATAAAAATATTGACACAACCCTTACTAATCACGTGTTAAAAGCTACGGTTTTGCTACAATTAGGTTATGACAATAATTATCTCAATAGCATTAATTTTGGGCGGTGTTTGACCGCTTCGTTGTCTTTAATATTTATCAATTAAAGCGCCTAGCATTAAGTTATATTTCAATGTTGCTATGTCGAGTTTTCTTAATTTTTTCAGTAAGAGGTATGTATGGAATATCAATTTATAGATGATCCAATCACCGG
Organism: Cognaticolwellia sp.; assembly: GCA_041616855.1. Classification (GTDB taxonomy): domain Bacteria; phylum Pseudomonadota; class Gammaproteobacteria; order Enterobacterales; family Alteromonadaceae; genus Cognaticolwellia. Next base: position 6,929 of record JBFJQB010000148.1, read on the forward strand.
CGCCGCGATCGCTAAGTTTTCACTTGAACATGAAGTTATCGGGCCATGGTTAGAAGTAGAAGTAGGGACTGATCCAGTAAAACTCGCACAGTTATTAACGGCTATGGCAGATATTGAACATGAAAAAAAATCAGAAATCACCATAACGGGTAGCGAATATAGTGTGGTTTTTAATCGCGGCGATGTCACCGTACAAACCAATGCCAGCATGAATGGCATCGAAGTATTGCCTGACGGATTAATGGAGGAAAATATTGATTTTGATCAACAGGACTCATCATCTTGTGGCCGAGAAGACTTTCGAGAGATACTGTTATCTTGGGCAAAGTTTATCCGAAAAAACTAGTGGCTTAAGGTGTGATTTGCCATTTATCATCGCACGTTAGGTAACAGTATTACTACTTGATTATATAGGGAATAAACGTAATAGTAAGTACACCTCTCCATGTTTTGCCAAGCCCATGACCAAAATTTATATTGAGAATAAACCCTCATCCGTTTTCTTTGCTGCTGTGTTTTTCATTACTTTGGCTTTTGCAGGGGCTGTATTTGCACAATCAACGTCTTGGCAAAGAATCGATATCAAGAAAAAAGCGTCGTTGCGCGGCAGTGCGGTTTTTCAA
>JBFJQB010000149.1:0-7472 GCA_041616855.1 Cognaticolwellia sp.
ACCAAAACCAACTACGGTTAAGTCTTTTTTCAAGCCTGAAATATCTAAGCTGTCCATGTTGATCAAACCTACCACTTTGTTTAATGGCATCGTTGGGTGGTTAGCAAAGTAGCGCGAACCTAAACGACCTTGCTCTTCAGCTGTGGCGGCCATAAACGTGATAGAGCGCTCTGGCGTTTTATCTAACATTTTATACGCTTTAGCGATGTGCATTAAGCCAGCCGTTCCTGTGGCATTATCATGCGCACCGTTAAAGATAACTTTTTTACCGTCAATTACAGTCGAGCCTAAATGATCCCAATGCCCCATGTAAATGACATGTTCATCGGGTCGGCTAGAGCCAGGAATGGTGGCAACTACGTTGTTTGATACCGAGTCGGTAATAGTATTTTTAACGTTGATATTAGCGGTTAATTTAAGCGGTACGGCTTGAAAGTCTTTCGATAAGGCTTGTGCTTTAAGCTTATTAAAGTCGAAACCGGCTTTTGCCATTAACTCGTGGGCTTTGTCGGTGTTGATCCACATTTCAACATCAATCACAGGCTCGTTTACTTCTTTCGCCGGTAAATGATATTGCGCGCCCGTCCAACTACTTTCAATAACATTCCAACCGTAACTTGCTGGTTTAGTTTCATGCACTATAATCGCGCCAGCAGCACCTTGGCGAGCCGCTTCTTCGTATTTATAGGTCCAACGGCCGTAATAGGTCATGGTATTGCCGTCAAATAATTCAGGGTTTTGCGTGGCATAACCAGGGTCGTTAACTAAAATAACCACGGTTTTCCCTTTAACATCAACGTTCTTATAATCGTTCCATTGATATTCAGGGGCATTAATACCATAACCAACAAAAACCAATGCTGAATTTTCGAGGCTATTTTGTTCACGGGTTTGACGTGAGCTAGCAACATAGTTTTTTGGGAAGTCGAAGCTAATATCAGCTATTTTTAAACCGCTAACCGGCTCACTAACAATACTGTTCATCGGCACAGCTTGTAAATAACTGTCGCCATTACCCGGTGCCAAACCTAATTCTTTAAAACGTGAAATCAACATATTAGTTGTTAGTATTTCACCTTCGGTGGACGGTTCACGTCCGGCAAATTTATCTGAAGATAAGGTTTTTACATCCGCTTTAATCGCGTCAATATCAAACGATTGGTAAGCTTGATTAAAATTATCATGAGCGCATGCACTCATTGACACTAATAACGCACCGGCGCTACAAAGCAATTGCTGGCGTTTTTCTCGAATATAACTCAACAGACTTCTCCTATAATGTATGCACCAAACAGTTTGATTTTTGGTGATTTTAGATTGGCAATAGACTAACGATATTCATTACAAAACGCTAGCACTATGCGCTTTATCCGTTTGTTGATGGTCAATTTATTTATTATTACTCAAGGATGTCAATGCAGGTGACTAAAATATCAGCAACAATCCAGCCGTCACGATAATTAGCGCTTTAAAATTAAAGTCTACGCTATCTGCACGTCGCACTAATTTTGATTAAAAATTGTTGATTTAAATTTACAATAAATAGCTAAGTTGCGTTATTATCGCCGTAAATATTTACTGGCCATTATTGGAACCACAAATCTTGATTGATATCACGCTACTTAGCCTTTTTATCCCAACATTTTTTATTGTTAGCTTAACGCCGGGTATGTGTATGACACTTGCCATGAGCCTAGGTATCACGATAGGGGTGAGAAAAACATTTTGGATGATGTACGGCGAGTTATTAGGTGTTGCTAGCGTAGCCATTGCCTCGGTGCTAGGTGTTGCGACGATAATGACGCAGTTCCCAGAATTATTTCAGGCCTTTAAAATATTGGGCGCACTATATTTAGCCTACGTCGGTATTAATATGTGGCGAGCTAAAGGTAAGTTAGCGAGCAACTCAACCCCAGAGTCACAAATAATCAAAAAACGCAGTTTATTTCAACAAGGTTTTTTGACCGCCATCGCAAACCCTAAAGGCTGGGCTTTTATGATCTCGCTGTTGCCGCCCTTTATTAGTCAAACGCTGCCATTAGCGCCACAATTGAGTATATTGGTTGCCGTCATATTAATATCAGAATTTATCTGCATGACGATATACGCCACTGGCGGAAAAACCATCGGTAAGGTGTTAACGCAACGTAACAATGTACAATTACTTAATAAAATATCAGGCAGTTTAATGATCTTAGTGGCAATTTGGTTAGGCGTTAGTTAATAACAGTAAGTTAAACCGCTAGCGACGATAACTCACTATCGTTAACATTTTATGATAAATTTTATTTTTCACCGTGGTAAACATTAACCAGATATGCCAGGTCATTTGTTCGGCAGCGCAACTACCAACGAGCACATCTGCTTGAAAAACTTGTTTTTTATCTTGCTGGTGCTGGGCTGTTTGTTTTGTTGGCGATGGTATATTCGCTAGTGCTTGTTTATTTACCGTGCTGGACAACAAGCGCTGTTCAATAAAAAGTGGTATTTTTCCCATAAACATATCAGCGCCCTCAAGATAGCCCGTGATATTGGCGATTTTTTCACTGCCTTGATAATTCACAAACATCGTAAACGGTTGCTCAGCGAGCACTTTATTCACATCAAATAAAACTTGAACTTGCCCTGCCCCTAAGTCAAATTGGCATGGGCTTTGTTGGGCAAGGCACTGCGGCGTGCGTGCTTTACTGTCAGGATTAATTACCTTGCTGCTTTTTTGCGGGCCACAAGCATTGAGGAACAATGTGGACAGTATTAATACAATATATGGCGCTAATTTTTCTAAAGAGTTCATGGCACAACTGCGAGCAAAACATTTGCCAGCCATCATACACAAACGCTGATAATATTTAATTACATTTACGCCACGCTTGAGATATTTTTTAATTTTTAACTATTATGCTGATTATGCTGATTTAACCTTTTTCCGCCCAACTCTCCAACCTCTTTTGCTAAAGCTAAATAGGCAAGTCGTTAACTATGCATATTTACGCTTGGGCTTAGCAGCAGCAAAACACTTTACGTATCATTAATGTATATCTGCTTTTAATAACCCTATCAACAAGATAGGGACCATAACTGACGTACTGACTTGACTTTAATCCTATCTATCTTCCACACAGACAAGCTCGCTGTTTTAGTTAATTTAGCCTACCTTTAAATGAAGCTTTTTATTAGCACAACAATTAATCGACGATAGATGATTAATTTATCGCACAATAATTCAGCAGTAGGCGGTTTTTTGTTAATTTAAATCAAGCTTTGCAGTTGATTTATGGCATAGGCGAAAGGTAAAATCACACAATATTTGAAACAACTCGACATCGGGTGTGACATTTATCACGGCTTCTCAGCATTTTTCATAAAAAACGTATCTTTTTTATACAAATTTGCAAAACCTAACCTAGTAACGGAACAATTAAAATGACAACAACGCTTGATCATCCGTCATATAACTTCAATGTGGTGCGTCAGTTCACCGTAATGACAGTTATTTGGGGGATCGTTGGTACTCTTGTAGGTGTTCTTATTGCGGCGCAATTAATTTGGCCAGCATTAAATTTTGAAACACCTTGGTTAACCTATTCTCGTCTTCGTCCACTGCATACCAATGCGGTAATTTTTGCTTTTGGCACCAGTGCGCTTTTTGCCACTTCTTATTATGTTGTACAGCGAACCTGTAAAACAGCACTGTTTGGTGGGAAGTTAGCCGCGTTTACATTTTGGGGCTGGCAGGCCGTTATCGTTCTTGCCGTAATAACATTACCAATGGGTTATACCTCTAGCAAAGAATACGCGGAATTAGAATGGCCCATTGATATTTTAATTGCCGTGGTCTGGATCAGTTACGCTATTGTATTTTTTGGTACTTTAGTTAAACGTAAAACATCGCACATCTATGTCGCCAACTGGTTTTTTGGTGGCTTTATATTGACCGTTGCCGTATTGCATATTGGTAACAGTATGGTCATTCCTGTGTCGATGATGAAGTCCTACTCTATTTATTCTGGTGCCATCGATGCCATGATGCAGTGGTGGTATGGTCATAATGCCGTAGGCTTCCTCTTAACGGCTGGTTTCTTGGGTATGATGTACTACTTCGTACCAAAACAAGCTGAACGTCCGGTTTATTCATACCGCCTTTCTATTGTTCATTTTTGGGCATTAGTTTCGTTATACATTTGGGCCGGCCCTCATCATTTACATTACACCGCATTACCTGATTGGGCTCAATCAGTGGGTATGGTTATGTCAATCGTATTGTTTTTACCGTCTTGGGGCGGGATGATTAACGGTATTATGACGCTTTCTGGTGCATGGCATAAATTGCGTCATGATCCCATTTTGCGTTTCTTAATTGTTTCATTATCTTTCTACGGTATGTCGACGTTTGAAGGTCCGATGATGGCAATCAAGTCAGTAAATGCACTTTCTCATTACACTGACTGGACCATCGGTCACGTTCACTCAGGCGCGCTAGGTTGGGTTGCTATGGTATCAATTGGTGCAATGTATCACTTAATTCCTGTGCTATTTAATCAAGGACGCATGTTCAGCATTCGTTTAATTAACGTACACTTTTGGTTGCATACTGCCGGTGTTGTTTTATACATTGTCGCGATGTGGATCTCAGGTGTAATGCAAGGGTTAATGTGGCGTGCGGTTAATACTGACGGTACTTTAACTTACAGTTTTGTTGAAAGTTTAACGGCTTCGTACCCGTTCTACTTTATGCGCTTTGTCGGCGGTCTTTTGGTGGTTGCAGGCTTTATTTTAATGGCTTACAACATGTTCAAAACAATTGGTGCTAAAGATGGAAGTCTTAAGCCAGTTGAAGCTGTATAAGGAACCATACCATGAGCAATAAACACGAAAAAATTGAAAAAAACGTTGGCTTATTTTTTATCTTTACCATTTTTGCCATCAGTATTGGTGGTTTAGTTGAGATTACGCCATTATTTTTCCAAAAGGCAACAACCACGCCAGTGGATAACTTGCGTCCGTATACTGCTTTAGAAATGGAAGGTCGTGACATCTATATTCGCGAAGGCTGTAATGTTTGCCATAGCCAGATGATCCGACCTTTCCGAGCAGAAACAGAGCGTTATGGTCACTACTCTGTTGCCGGTGAAAGCGTTTGGGAACATCCGTTCTTGTGGGGGTCAAAACGTACTGGCCCTGATTTAGCACGTGTTGGCGGCCGTTATAGTGACGACTGGCATCGCGCGCATTTGCTTGACCCACGTTCTGTTGTTCCAGAGTCAAATATGCCATCGTTTAAATGGTTAGCTGAAAATAAGCTTGATGGCGAGTTAACTGCTAAGAAGTTAGAAACATTTAACTTTTTAACCCGTAATCGTAGCCATAAAGACGAGCAAGGTAATGCTATTCCACTTTATTCTGAAACTGAAATTGCTGGTGCAAAAAAAGCAGTTAAAAATAAAACAGAAATGGATGCGTTAATTGCATATTTACAGTCTCTTGGACATGCGTTGAAATAATTATGATGGATTACGGCACGCTTAGAGGGTTAATTGCCCTATTAATATTGGCATTATTCATTGTCATTGTGGTTTGGTCATATTCAAAAAAACGTAAATCTGCGTTTGATGAAGCGGCAAATTCTATTTTCGAAAAAGAGAATGAAATAAAATCCACTGACAAAGATAACAAACAGGAGACTAATAATAATGTCTAGCTTCTGGACTATTTGGGTATCAGTTCTAACCCTTGGCACACTGATAGGTTGTTACCTAATACTACGTATGTGCTTAAAGAATTTTGCAGGTGTACCAGAAGGTGAACCGACCGGACACACTTATGATGGTATCGATGAATTAAATAACCCACCACCCAAATGGTGGAGTAATTTCTTCATCTTAACAATCCTTTGGGGCTTTGGTTACATTGCGGTTTATGGTCTTGGTGGTTGGACTGGACTATCAGGCTGGCAAAGCTCTAACCAAGGCATATTAAACCTTGCTGAATCGAAACAGAAATCAGCTTTAGCGAAAGAAACTGGCATGCTGGTACAGTACGATCGCGAAGTTGCTGCCGCTGATGAAAAATATGACAAAATATTTGCTAAGTATGCCGCATTGTCAATTGAAGATATCGCTGCCACGAAAAGTGCAGAAATCGATTTCGATACCCGTGACTATGCTGCTCTTTCATCTGAGCAAAAGAACGTTGTCGATGGCAAAGAAGCATTAAAAGTTGGTCAACGACTATTTTTGCAAAACTGTTCACAATGTCATGGCTCTGATGCGCGTGGAACTACAGGCTTCCCTAACTTAGCTGATAAAGATTGGTTATACGGCGGCGAACCAGAAGCTATTAAAGCCAGTATTATGCATGGCCGTAAAGCAAACGGTATGATGCCATGGAGTACTGCATTGGGTGGAGAGCAAGGCGTTAAAGAAGTTGCAGCCTTTGTACTTAGCCTGAGTGGTCGTGAAGTTGATGCTAAAGCGGCACAAGCTGGTAAAGCTAAATTTGCGATGTGTGCGGCTTGTCATGGTAGCGAAGGCAAAGGTAGTGCCGAAATGGGTATAGCCCTAGGCGCACCTAACTTAACCGATAATATTTGGCTATATGGCGGCTCTCAACGTGCGGTTGAAACGTCAATCGCTAATGGTCGCGCTGGTGTTATGCCTGCTTGGGATAAGATTTTAGGTGAACAAAAAGTACACGTGATCAGTGCTTATGTTTACAGCTTATCGCAAGACTAATCACTAATAGCCTAAATTAAAAACCAAGCCTTGGTGTTACATTTCACCAAGGCTTTTTTTTTGCTTTATTGAAAGGTAAGTTGGTTTTATTCGCACTTTTTTGATAGTTACTGCTTCCGAATAGTCGTATAATACGGGCACTGTGAGCAAAGAAGAAAATTTCATGAAAACATCTTGGTATCGAGAGCCTTGGGCATGGCTTGTATTTATTTTGCCTTTTACGGCGGTAGTCGCTGGTATTGCCACGTTCATCATTGCCAATACAAACCCAGACCCGCTAGTTGTCGGTGATTATTATAAAAAAGGTAAAGCGATTAATCTTGAGCTAAGCAAAGTAAAACAAGCACAAAAGCTCGGCATGCGCTTTGGTTTGAAGCTTGTTGGCGATCAGCTCACCATTCGCCCAACCGGTATTGAGAAAGAGTTTCCATTATTAAATGTTAATTTTTATCACCCGACATTAGCCGATAGAGATTTTTATTTAGCGTTAACCGCTGACGGCAATGGTAACTTTACCCATTACTTTGAACCTGAGCACAATGTTACCGGTAAATGGCGCGTAACCATTAGTCCGTTTGAAAATCACTGGAAAATTCAATCGGTGATCACCTTACCTCAATCCGAATTTATTGCGATTACACCGAACCCAGCTGAAGTAAATTAATGAGCAGAGATTGTTTTCATTGTGGTGAGCTAGTGCCCAATGGTATTAATTTAACAACAACGATAGACAATATTTCT
>JBFJQB010000150.1:0-7423 GCA_041616855.1 Cognaticolwellia sp.
CTTCTGAGATATTGGTGAAACCTAAGTCACGTAACAAGTTTTTGATTATACGTCTCATTGTTGAAAAATCGTCAACAACAAGCACTTTCATATTTTTATCCAAGGCACCCTCCGGTGAGAACATTTAAAATTCTAACGATATAAGTATTCTACTTAACTTTGCCACGATTGCATACGAGCTTTTAATCGGTGCATTGCTTGACTATGTATTTGACTTACCCTTGATTCACTGACATCAAGCACTTGGCCAATTTCTCTAAGATTGAGTTCTTCATCATAATACAGTGACAGTACTAAAGCTTCGCGTTCGGGTAAAGAGGAAATACATTCAGCCAATGATTTTTTAAAGATACTATGTTCAATATTAGCATAAGGTTCATTTTGCTGATGACCATGCGCTATATCAATAACGTCTTCGCTAACGCCTAAATCATCAATGCCTAATATTTTACCTGCACTGACTTCATTAAGCATATGATGGTAGTCATTGATTGAAATATCAAGTTTTTCAGAGACTTCTAAGTCTGTCACGTCACGGCCATATTCGGCTTCTAAGCTTTTGATGGCTTCGCTGATCATGCGACTATTTTTATGAACTGAGCGGGGAACCCAATCACCACGGCGAATTTCATCGAGCATGGCGCCACGAATACGAATGCCAGCAAAGGTTTCAAAACTCGCACCTTTACTATTATCAAAATTGTTTGCCGCTTCGAGTAACCCTATCATGCCTGATTGAATAAGGTCATCCACAATAACACTAGCAGGTAGTCGGGCAAGCAAATGGTAAGCAATACGCTTTACGAGCACCGTGTGTTGCTCCAACAAAGCTGATTTATCAACACTATAAGTATGTAGTTTTACCACTATAGCTCACTTATTCGTTGGTTAATGTTCTAGCAATTGCTCAATAAAAAATTCTAAATGCCCAGTAGGTTGCTGTGGCACAGGCCAGCTAATGATATTTTTGGCCAATGTTTTAAAGCCTATTGATGCGGGTGAGTCTGGATATGCTTCTACAATTGCTTGTTGTTTTCTAACAGATTTACGAATATTTTCATCATAAGGGATGACGGCAACCAGTTCTAGAGTCACATCTAAAAATCTATCGGTGACCTTAGAAAGTTTCGCAAATAAATTTTGGCCTTCTTTAGGGCTTCGGGCCATATTAGCGACCACTTTAAATTTAAATAAGCCATGATCTCGACTTAACAATTTCATTAATGCGTAACAATCGGTGATGGACGTTGGTTCGTCACAAACCACTAATAAAACATCTTGAGATGCACGACAAAAACTCAACACCATATCTGAGATACCTGCGGCGGTATCAACAATTAAAATATCAAACTTGGTTTGCATATCGCTAAAAGCACGGATAAGACCGGCATGCTCTGACGGGGTTAAGTCCACCATAGATTGCGTGCCCGAGGTCGCCGGAATGATATTAATGCCAGCCGGACCTTTAATAATAATATCATCAAGATCACACTCACCTGATAGTACATGCGATAAATTACGTTGCACACGCAAACCTAGCATCACATCAACATTGGCTAAGCCTAAATCGGCATCTAGCACTAAAACGCGCTTGCCCTGTTTAGCTAAAGAAATTGAGGTATTTAATGACACATTAGTTTTACCAACGCCACCTTTACCGCCAGAAACTGCTATGACTTTTATATGTTGGGGATCTTGCATTTTTCTTAAGCCACTCGCTTGATCTATCATCTATGTAACTTCTCTAATAACTGCTCTGCCTAACGTAAGGCGCTTATACTGCGACGGCTGATACGGGTGCTCGCCAAGAAACGGCTCCAGAATTTTGAGACTTAATGGCCATTCTATCTGCAAGCGTAACTAATTTCTCAGCATTTGCAACCTTAATATCTTCTGGAACCCTTTGTCCATCAGTAAGGTAGCCAATAGCTAAACCATTTTGTAATGATGTTGTTATGATCTCGCCAATACTCAAGCTTTCATCTAATTTGGTATAAATGCAACCCGCTAACGGAATACGCTTAAAACGCTCGACGTTTTCTTGCATGACACGCTGTTGGGTATTAGCCGATAATACTAAATAATTTCGAATTCTAACACGCGCATTTGCGATTAAGGTAGTCAAATGCTCAGTCAAGCGCATATCTCTTTGTCCCATGCCAGCAGTATCTATTAAAATTAATTTCTTTTGTGCAAACTGCTGTAACAAGCTATCAAGCTCATCACCGTCATTAGCAAGCTTAACTTGGCAGCCAATGATACGACCATAAGTGGCCAGTTGTTCAAAACCGGCGATGCGATAACTGTCGGTAGAAATTAATACTACTTGGTCTGCGCCGTGAATTTGCGCAAAGCGTGCAGCTAATTTCGCTATGGTGGTGGTTTTGCCCACACCGGTTGGCCCAACAAGAGAAACCACACCACCACGCTGAATAATATCATTGTTGGTTGTATTTAATTGTTGAGCAATAATATGTTTTGCTTGTTGCCATGCGTCTTGCTCATGGGTATTAGCCGGAATATAACCAGCAATCTGGTCGGCAACTTGTTCGTTTAAGCCCATCGCCATTAACTTATTCACTAATACCGCACGCATCGGATCTTTTTGCGCCATATCTTGCCACATTAAACCTGACATTTGATGTTCTAATAACTGACGAATTGACGACATTTCTTTTTGCATGTTATCAAATTCACTGCTACTGATTTGACGCTCGCCATGCGAACTCACTTTCTCAGATGACGCCACTGACTGAGCAATCGCATCATTAAAATCAACATTACTTGATGGCTTTTGACTTGATGGTTTTTGGTTATAGCCTGCAGATTGAGCAACAGCGTCAACTGATGATTCCGCGCCAGTAGATTGCTCTAAACGTGTCGTAAAGTTTTTAAATTGTTGTTCAATATCTTGTGGTGCAGCGGCACTTTTAACTGCTGCTTGATGATTGACCTTAGTAGCAGAGTTTTCTATTTGACTGTTAAATGCACGTGTTGCGGGCGCTTTGTCGTAGCCATTTTGTTGTACTTGACGACTTAATAATGCCGCTAAACTATCTGCTGGGGCACTGTTGCTTTGCTCGACAGCTTGCGGCGCACTGCTAATGGCTACGGTATCTTCAGCAATATCAACTCGACTAGCCGGCTCGACATACTCATCCGTATTAAGCTGATGATTTTGTTTAGTGACAGGCTGCGCTGGCTTAACATTTTGGTTATAGTCAACGGCCGCCATTAATTCGACACCTTCGGCAATTTTTTTATTAGACATGATAACAGCGTCAACACCCAACTCTTCTTTAATTTGTGCGAGAGCGCTTCTCATATCTTTTGCTACGTAACGTCTAATTTTCACCGCTGACCCCTTATAATTTACTACTACTTACATGCAAGTATTTTGTTATTGGCCGATAGCACTGACAATTTTAATTTGTTTGTCATCAGGTATTTCTTGATAAGAAATCACCCGTAATCCTGGGATGGTATATTTAACAAATTTAGCGAGTACCGAACGTAAAATACCTGACGTCAATAAAATTGGGGTGTCGCCAGCCATTTCTTGCTGTTGTGCACCATCGGTCAAAGATTTTTGTAATCGTTCTGCTAAACCTGGTTCGATACCTGCGCCATCGTCTCCAGCCATTTGCATTGACTGGTGCAACATTTGTTCCAACTCTGGTGACAAAGTTATGACAGGTACTTCAATAGTGGGACCCACTAACTCCTGGACAATAAATTTGCGTAGGGTAATACGAACAGCCGCCGTTAATACTTCAGGGTCTTGACTCTTAGGTCCATATTCAACCAGTGTTTGAATAATGCTGCGCATATCTCGAACAGCCACCCCTTCATTCATCAAGTTTTGCAGCACTTTCACGATTGTGCCAAGTGACAGAACATCAGGAATTAAACCTTCAATGAGCTTCGGATAACTCTTAGCAAGCATATCAAGTAAGTTTTGCACTTCTTCATGGCCTAACAACTGCGCGGTATTATTGGTTAAAATTTGACTTAAATGCGTTGCTAACACGGTAGCGGCATCCACAACGGTATAACCCAATGATTGCGCATGTTCGCGTTGTGCTTGTTTAATCCATACCGCATCTAAACCAAAGGCGGGGTCTTTAGTCTCAATACCATCAAGCTTACCGAACACTTGACCTGGGTTAATGGCTAGTTCATGATCATGACGAATTTCAGCTTCGCCTACGGTCACCCCCATCAGTGAAATGCGATAACTGTTAGGATCTAAATCCAAATTATCACGAATATGAACCGCAGGCACTAGGAAACCAAACTCTTGTGAAAGCTTCTTCCTGACACCTTTTATACGATTAAGTAACTCGCCACCTTGAGCTTTATCAACCAAAGGGATTAAACGATAGCCGATTTCAAGGCCGATAATATCAACATGATTTACATCGTCCCAGCTAAGGTCTTTAACTGCAGCATCTTGCTGTTGAGTTTGCACTTCTGCCGCCTGACTTTGCTCTACTAATAGTGCCGCTTTCGCCACTTTATATTTAGTGCTAAAAAAGGCGATACCCGCGATTAATACCGCAAAAATTAAAAATGCCACATGTGGCATACCCGGCACCACACCCATAATGAACATCACGCCGGCAGCAATATACAATGACCTTGCTTGCCCTAATTGGCTGCTAACCTGCTCGCCCATATCTTGTGAAGTGTTTTGACGCGTAACAACAATCGCCGTACCCACCGATAACAACAGGCCAGGTATTTGTGCCACTAAACCATCACCAATGGTTAATAAGGTATAAATTTCTACGGCGGTATCAAAGTCCAAGTCATGTTGAACCATGCCAATCACTAAGCCGCCAATAATATTAATAAATAAAATTAAAATACCCGCAACCGCATCGCCTTTAACAAACTTACTGGCACCATCCATTGAACCGTAAAAGTCCGCTTCATTGGTGACTTCTGTTCTTCGTTCACGGGCTTGATCAGCAGTAATAAATCCAGCGTTTAAGTCGGCGTCAATTGCCATTTGCTTCCCTGGCATGGCATCAAGGGTGAAGCGAGCGGTAACTTCTGAAATACGCCCAGCACCTTTGGTGATAACGACAAAGTTAATAATAATTAGGATCAGGAAAACCACGAGACCCACGGCATAATTACCGCCAATAACGACTGAACCGAACGCTTCGATAACTTTACCCGCGGCGGCTGGCCCTTCATGCCCTTCAAGCAATACCACCCGTGTACTGGCAACGTTCAAGGCTAACCGTAAGATAGTTGCAATAAGTAAAACGGCGGGGAATGAGCCAAACTCGAGCGGTTTCAAGGTATAAACGGTGATCAATAACACTACCAGTGATAAGGCGATATTGAACGAAAACAGAATATCGAGCAAGAATGCCGGCATAGGTAAAATCACCATACCGAGCGCCGCCATGACAAGGAATGGCGTACCTAAACCAGAAAGAAGGTTCAGTTTTTGTTTCTTTAAATGATTAAAAGTTGCTGCTAACTGCATGAGCGCTTAAGGATAATTTTTTGACATACCCTAGGAAAAGCAAAAATCAGACCAGCTAAGAGCAAAATGAAGGAAATTAATTTAATGACCTTATTTTAAGCACGATTAAAAGTACAAAACAGCGCGCTAAAGCCGGTTAATAACGAAAGTCATCAGGAATAGGTAAGTTTTTCGCCACCGGTTTTGGTCGCCTCGCTTTGCCTTTTTTATGGGCATTTAATTGAAAAATAAACGCCAATATTTGCGCTACTGCAGCAAATAATTGTTCAGGGATTTCTTCATTAGGCTCAGCGGTATAATATAACGAGCGCGCCAATGCCGGGGATGCGACTATTTCAACATTGTGCTCTTTGGCAATAGTACGGATATGCAAAGCCATTTCATCGATACCTTTCGCCACCAATACCGGCGCACCGCCCACCTCGGCATCATATTTAAGTGCCACGGAGTAATGGGTTGGATTGGTGATCACTACATCTGAATTCGGTACTTCTTGCATCATACGCCGTTGCGACATTTCATATTGCGCCCGCCTAATACGCCCTTTAGTTTCTGGACTACCTTCAGAATTTTTCATTTCATCTTTGATTTCTTGCTTAGTCATTTTCAACTGTCGATTGTGGTTCCACACTTGATATGGCGCATCAATAATGACAATAATGCCAATGGAAAGCGCTAATGCTAAAAACATCCACAACAGCAGTGACACGGCATGAGAAAAATTATGGGGAATATTTTCTGTACTTAAATTAACAATTTGATCGAACAAACTACTGAGTAGCAGGTACGCGGAGATAAATACCACAAAAAACTTCAGAATCGACTTAATTAGCTCAACATAGGCTTGTACGCCAAACATCCGTTTAAAACCCGCTAACGGCGAAAGCTTACTGGCTTTAGGCGCCATAGCCTGCCAAGAGAAACTCAACCCGCCAAGCAGCATATTGCCAATAAACGCCGCAATAACAATAATGATATGAATCCAAAGAAAGGGCACGATTATCGCGCTAACGCCATCGCTTGCCACTTGATATAAGGCATGCACATCCATGGCTTCTCGTCGATTTAAACTAAATAGACGGGACATCATTTTTGATAAGCCCTCTACCAGTGAGTTGCCCATTAACATCAGCGCAACAGCACTACCGACTAATACAAACATCGTCCCTAAATCTTTCGAACGTGCTATTTGGCCTTTTTTTCTCGCCTCTGAGAGCTTTTTCGCCGTGGGTTCTTCGGTTTTTTCACCACTATCTGATTCAGCCATTACGGAGTAACTCCGCAATCAATCAAGTAACAGCTAAAGTCTAAGGCGCGTTGCCATTGCATAACAAAATGGCTATAAAAATTACCCATCGTTAACCACATGATCAATAACCCAGCACACATAGTAATTGGAAAACCAATCGCGAAAATATTTAATTGTGGCGCGGCTCGCGTCATAATACCAAATGAAAAGTTAATCAGTAGCATGGCTGTTAAAGGCGCAATAGCCAACGACAAAGCGGTGGCAAACATCCAGCCTCCCCACTCGGCAATTTCTTTAAATTTAATACTGGAAAACTCAGGTGCGGGAATAGGAATGGTGTCAAAACTTGCAACAACAAACTGCAAGTAAGCTAAGTGCCCATCCATCGCCCAAAATAATAATGACGATAAGATCAAGAAAAATTGACCGACCGCAGGCACATTGGTACCACTGGCAGGGTCAACCAAGGAGGCGAAACCTAAGCCTGTTTGCATCGCAATAATTTGTCCCGCTAAGGTAAAGGTATTGACCACCATCACAGTGACAAAGCCTAACATCACGCCAATAATCATTTGCTCACCAATGAGCAGTGCTGTCGCTAAGGAAAACATATCATCGACACGACTTGCTGGCAGGGCAGGCATTACCGCAACAGTTACCGCCAAGCAAAA
>JBFJQB010000151.1:0-7398 GCA_041616855.1 Cognaticolwellia sp.
CTTTGCATGGTTAGATCATGAAAATGCCGAGCAATCTACATACAGTTTTATTCGCTATGGCGAGCAAGATAGCCGTCCAGTGATTGTGGTCTGTAACTTTAGCAACCAAGTACATCATGACTTTAGCGTCGGCGTACCTGAAGCGGGTTGTTATCAAGAGTTGCTTAACACTGACTTAGAGGTTTATGCGGGTTCAAATCAAGGCAATTTTTCGGGCGTACAAAGCGAAGATACACCTTGGCAAGGACAACCTAACCGTATCAAAATTACCGTACCGCCAATGGCAACGGTAATCTTTAGCTTAACAGGAGCGCGATGACCCTGTGAGCCACTTTACTATCAAATCAGGCCGTCATTACCCATTGGGTGCTAGCTTTACTTGTGCTAATGGCGAAAATGAAAAAGACGGTACTAACTTTGCCCTCTTTTCAGCTCATGCAGAAAAGGTCGAGTTATGTCTGTTTGATGAAAGTGGCGAAAATGAAATTCAGCGCTTAGTGTTACCTGAATATACCGATGAAGTTTTCCATGGTTTTGTCGAAGGTTTAAAGCCGGGGATGCTATATGGTTACCGTGTTTATGGGCCGTTTGAGCCACATAATGGGCATCGTTTTAATCCAGCAAAATTATTGCTCGACCCTTACGCAAAAGCCTTACACGGTGCAGTTAAAAACTCGCCATTAAACTTTTCTTATCAAAAAACGGCTTTCGCAAAAAGCGATGACCCAAATACGGACCCGCAAACAGCCAACTCGACAACAAAGCCAAACGCTAACATAGAGAAAAGCAGACCTGAGCAAGATTTAACGCTATGCCGTCAAGATAATGCCAGCGCAATGGCCAAATGCGTGGTTACTGACCCTGAGCAACTCGCTGACTGTCAGTCTCACCCGAAAGTGCGCCAACGTGATAGCATTATTTATGAATTACATGTCAAAGGTTTTACCGCCCAGCATCCCAATGTGCCGATTGAATTGCAAGGAACTTTTGCCGGTTTAGCGCATGAAAACATTATTCAGTATTTATTGTCTTTAGGTGTTACCAGCATAGAATTAATGCCCGTTCATCAGTTTTTAAATGAAGCATTTGTTGAAGAAAAAAACCTCAGTAACTATTGGGGCTATAACAGTGTCTGTTTTTTCGTACCCCATAGCAATTACTGCTCTGGTGAAGCCATAACAGAATTTAGAGCCATGGTGGAAAGCTTTCATCAACACGGCATTGAAGTGATTTTAGACGTGGTTTATAACCACAGCGCTGAAGGTGATGAACTTGGGCCGACCTTAAGTTTTAAAGGTATCGACAACGCCAGTTATTATCGCTTGCAAAGCCAAGACCAACGCTTTTATGAAAATTATTCAGGTTGTGGTAATACCTTAAATATTGCCCACCCGCGGGTACTGCAACTGGTGACAGACAGTTTACGCTATTGGGTGCAAGTTATGGGTGTAGACGGCTTTCGCTTTGATCTTGCTACGATCTTAGGTCGAGAAAACCCGAAATTTAATGCTAATAACGCCTTTTTTACCGCTTTAAAACAAGACCCAATTTTAGCGCAAACTAAACTGATTGCTGAGCCTTGGGATATCGGTCATGACGGTTACCAACTCGGTAATTTTGATAAAAGTTGGTTAGAGTGGAACGACCGTTTTCGTGATACTTGTCGGCGTTTTTGGCGAGGCGATCAAGGTATTGCGCCAGAATTTGCCGCACGTTTACATGGCTCAAGCGATATCTTCGAACAACCCAGCCGTCGTCCTAGCGCCAGCGTTAACTTTATTACCTCGCACGATGGTTTTACGTTAGATGATCTGGTGAGTTACCAAACGCCGAATAATTTCGCCAACGGTGAGAATAACCAAGACGGACACGGCAGTAACTTTAGCTGCAATTTTGGTCATGAAGGCAAATCTGAAAACGCGACTATTAACCGACTCAGAGCTCGGCAAAAACGCAATTTATTAACCACCTTATTTATCGCCCAAGGCACGCCCATGTTGTTAGCCGGCGATGAAATGAATAACAGCCAAATGGGCAACAACAACGCCTATTGTCAAGATAACGAAATATCTTGGCTGAATTGGTCCCAGCAAAGCAGCAGTAGTATTCACGATAGTAGTGAAGCGAAAGCCATTGAACTCGATTTTGTTAAACAATTAATAGCATTGCGAAAAGCGCACCCGTTGCTAAATCGTAGTCACTATCATCATGGTTTACAAACATCACAAAAAACCGGTTTAAAGGATATTGATTGGTTAAATTGCCATGGCCAATACATGCAAGTAGCTGATTGGCAAGATCAAGAAATAAAGTGTTTCGCCATGTTACTCGCACAAACCGATGACTTAGCTTCTAGAAATTTAGCAGCTTTAGACAAAGAAGCAGTAGCACAAGACGATGCCTTATTGGTTATTTTCAACGCTCACCCCTGTGAAATTGATTACACCTTGCCGTCACTTTCAGGCTATTGGCAACAGTTAATCAATACGGCTGATGAAACAATAAGCCCGAATAGATACAAACCCAATCTGACGTCATCACGCATTAATGTAGCGCCCCATAGCTGCGTAGTGCTGAGTTTTTATAGTGCACAAGCTGATGTGAATGTTACGCAGCTCGGTTCGACTATAGAGCACAAAACGTCAGCTTCAAATCTTAAAAATAATAACGCCAGCACAAACGTGCGAAGCGATAAGCAAAGAGAAACCTAGAATGAATTTAATTGAGAAACTTGCAGAACTCGTTGGCTTTCATGCGACATACACCAACTCATTTGGCGAACAAGTTTATGCCAAAGATGAGGCGAGACACTCGTTGCTTAGCGCGATGGGCTATGATCTTTCATCTGATGAAACGATCAATGCCAGTATTAGCGAGCTAGAGCAAAAAGCTTGGCGTGAAATGTTACCGCCAACCCACATTGCTAAACTTGAAGCTGAGCAGCAACAAGTCACGGTTAGTGTTGCTAACGCTGCGGCGACTGAGCTTAATTGGAGCATTATTCTGGAATCAGGTGAAACACTTAGCGATAATATTTCGCTAGAGAGTTTAGCTTTGTTAGACTCAGCATCGCTTTCCGGCCAAGTATTTACAAAATACCAGCTACCACTGCCAACGTTAACGCAAGGGTATCATCAATTAACGGTCAGTTATGGTGAGCAACAAGCGACATGCCCACTGATTTATGCCCCGCAAACCTGTTATAGCCCACAAGAAGCCTCAAAGGACAAAATGTGGGGCTATGCCGCGCAATTATATTCATTAACCAGTGCAGATAACTTAGGCATGGGTGATTTTGGCGATTTAGCTAAGCTTGTTGAACAATCGGCAAAGCAAAAAGCATCCGCCATTGGTTTAAACCCATTACATCCGCTATATCAAAACAATCCAGCGCACCGTAGCCCTTATTCGCCAACCAGTCGTTGTTTTTTAAATACCTTATATATCGATATAAAACAAGTGCCTAACTTTGCTACATGCCAAGCGGCGCAAGCACGCTTTAACAGTGAAGAAATTCAAAACAAGATTGCCTACGCGAAACAAACTGAGCTCATTGATTACCCTGCAGTTGCCGACGCTAAATTTCAGCTTTTAGAAATATTGTTTCAAGACTTTATCAGCAGTCAGCCTAATGAAAACGCTGAATTTAACGATTTTAAAGCGCAACAAGGTGCAGATTTATTGCAACTAGCGACCTTTGAAGCCCTGTATGAGCATTTTAGAAAAACCGACTTTAACGCCTACGGCTGGCCCAATTGGCCGACAGCTTATCAAGCGCCAAACAGTGAAGAAGTAAAAACATTTCAACAACAAAACGCTGCACGCATTGATTACTTTTGTTTTGTGCAGTGGCTTGCCCATCGTCAATTAAAATCAGTGGCTGAGCAAGCAACAGAGCTGGGTATGCCAATCGGTCTATACTTAGACTTAGCCGTAGGTTGTGACGGCTCGGGCGTTGATGTCTGGTCAGATAAAGAGGTATATGTCGCTGGTGCTGCCGTTGGCGCGCCGCCTGATGCTATGAACACACTGGGTCAAGATTGGGGGCTAACGCCGATTAACCCTGTAGCACTACAAAAGCAGGGTTATCAACCACTCGTAAAAGCCTTGCGCAGCAATATGCAGTACGCTGGTGCCCTGCGCATTGATCATATTTTAGGATTAATGCGCCAATATTGGGTAGCACCGGGTATGAAAGCCGATGAAGGGGTTTATATTACCTTCCCACTGGAAGATATTTTGCGCATTATTGCCCTAGAGTCTCGCCGCAATAACTGTGTGGTGATTGGTGAAGATTTAGGGACTGTGCCAGACGGTTTTGGCGAGATTATGGCGCGCGCCGGCCTACTCTCATATAAAGTGCTATTTTTTGAACGTTGGGACTCAGGACTTTTCATGCGACCAGAGTTATATCCTGCACAGTCCATGGTGACAGTATCCACCCATGATTTGCCAACATTGGCGGGATGGTGGACAGGTAAAGATTTAGAATGGCGTCAACGACTTAATCTTTATCCGAATGAGGAAATGGGACAACAAGAACGTGATAGCCGCATTCAAGATCGACAATTATTAATCGCCGCGTTAGACGATCTTAATGTCATTGATATCAGCAAAGCGCCAATGCAGGCACCGGCGACAATGAACCGAGAACTTAGCCTTGGAGTGCAAAAATATATGGCCGAAGCTCCTAGTCACATCCAATTAATTCCACTTGAAGATGCTTTAGAAGTGGTAGAACAGGTCAACATCCCTGGTACCATCGATGAACACCCAAATTGGTTACAAAAATTACCTGTGACTATGGAAGAATTTGACCAAGTTGAGTCTGTGGCTGAACTCGCACAAGCGATGCAAATTGCACGCCCTCGTACTTAACAAAGATAAATAGGATAGATAAATGACTAAAAATAATAAAATATCTACATTACTGTGCACTGGCGCAATTTCACTGTGCTTAATGGCCTGTGATAACGTAACAGAAAATACCGCAGTAAGTGCTGTGGTCAATGAAAGTAAGACCGAAAGCCAAGTAAATAAAGGGACGACTACGGTAGCTAAAACCGGTAAACGTACTGCCGCAGATTTACCGCATTACCTAGAGCGTGATGTGCAAGAAGAAGTGTTTTACTTTGTTATGCCAGATCGTTTTAACAACGGTGATACCGACAACGATCTCGGCTCAAAAACTCAGCCTATTTCTGCAGGTGGTTTTGATAAAACCAACAAAGGCATGTTCCACGGCGGTGATATTCAAGGCTTAAAAGCTAAATTACCTTACTTAAAAGAGCTGGGTATTTCTGCTATTTGGTTAACGCCTATTTTACGTAACCAAGCTATGCAAGCTGACAGCTCTGGTTATCACGGTTATTGGGTGCTAGATTTTACTGAAATTGACCCGCACTTAGGCAGTAATGATGATTTAAAAGATCTTATCGATAGCGCGCACGCTGAAAACATTAAAATTTACTTCGACATTATTACTAATCACACCGCTGATGTGATCAAATACGTAGAGTGTCACGGCGAAGACGGCTTACAATGGTTAGTAAAAGACGATAAAGGCTGCCCATTTAAATCATTAGCGCAGTTAGCTGCGGGTGATAAATACACCACCGTTATTCCTAAAGGCCAAGAAAATTTAAAAACACCGGCCTGGTTAAATGACACCAAGTACTATCACAACCAAGGTGATTCATTCTGGCAAGGAGAAAGTTCAAAGCGTGGTGATTTCGCCGGGCTTGACGATCTCAATACTAACGACCCTGAAGTGCTGAAAGGCATGATAGATATTTTCAAAAATCTTATCACGGAATTTAAACCTGATGGTTTTCGCATTGATACGGTAAAACATGTTAACACTGAGTTTTGGGCTGAATTTTCTCCTGCGTTAGTAACGCATGCACAAGATTTAGGCATCAAAAATTTCTTTATGTTTGGTGAAGTGTATAGCTTTACAACTAAAGAATTGAGCGAATACACCAAGGCAGGTAATATGCAATCAGTGTTAGATTTCGCCTTTCAAAGCGCCATGGCACAAAGCTTAGTAGAGCAAAAAGGCACTAAAGTATTAGCGACATTATTTGCTAACGATACTGATTACCTTGATCATGATAGCAATGCAAATCAGCTAATGAACTTTACGGGTAATCACGACATGGGGCGCTTTGCTTATATGCTAAAAAACAGTGAGTTTAATTACACTGAATCGCAAATGATCAAGCGCACCCTTTTAGCTCATGCCATGAGCTACTTTATGCGCGGCGTACCGATTATTTATTATGGCGACGAGCAAGGTTTTGTCGGTGACGGCGGTGACCAAGCCGCTCGTCAAGATATGATGCCATCACAAGTTGCAAGCTATAATGACGACGACCTACTAGGTACCGATGCCACCACTGCTGACGATAACTTTGATACCGAGCACCCGTTTTATCAACGTTTTGCGCAATATGCTGATATTTTTTACCAATACCCTGCGCTACGCAGAGGCGAGCAGCAAACAGTATTTCAAGCCGATGATAATGCCATTTTTGCCATCACACGCACCTTAACTGCTGACAACAGCACGTCGGCTGAAAACCAACAAATGCTAGTCGCTTTTAATACCAGTGATAAACCGGCTAAAGCCAATATTGCCTTAAACGGTGCAAAGTATCGTTTAGTAACCGGCGACAGTAAGTTAGATAACAATGCTAATGGTGACTTGAATCTAGAGATGCCTGCATTGAGTTTCGCGATATATGAGCTCGTAAAATAACGTCCGAATAAATCAACAAAAGTAAATAAAAAGTCCACCGTCATAGCCAAGCTAAATAGCTTGCTAAGACGGTGGACTTTTTTGATGGTTAAGGTCTTATTTTCAGGTTAATTTCCGGTGTTCAATCATTTCTAAAAAACCACAAATAAGTTGCTTTCATTTTCCCTCAAAACTCTCACAATAATAAAACGTGTCAGATTACTAAAAAGCCCCTCTAACAACCCAAAGCTATTGCTTAAAAAGTATCACTGATTGATTTATTGTTAAATTACATAGTTATTACCAATAAACACAACTGTGAGTTCTGAATAGTATTTAAGACTTCATAACAACTTAATTATTATCCTATCTAATACACTGAAAATATAGGATATGATTAAAAATCAAATAATATTATACAGAACGATTTGCACACCTTTTAGACAATAAACGCGAGTATTCATAATTGAAGCAGTATAAAAACTAAAAAATATACTGGCTCATCATGCAATACTATTTCTAATGCAAAATGTTAAATGTTAATTGTTAATTGTTAATTGTTAATTGTTAATTGTTAATTACTGACTTTAAAACGACCAACTAAGTTGGTTAAATCTTTTGATAAAACCAGTAAGTCATTCGAACCATCGGCCAATGTA
>JBFJQB010000152.1:0-7387 GCA_041616855.1 Cognaticolwellia sp.
ACCACAGCAATATCACGTCTATTGGCCGGAAAGCGAGATATATCGCGTGCTTGCGGAATATTTTGCGTACAAATTTCGCTCAGTAAAAGTTCAAAAACTAATGTGCGACCATTTAGGCCTAATTTTCGTTCTAATTCAGGATGTAACGCTCCAACATGGCCAACTAACACACCATTTTTGTGAATAGCAGCGGTTTGTCCTGGGTGTAAAGCGTCAACTTCGGCTTTTGAAAAAGTAAAAGCACTTTCGTTGCTTGTTAAACTTAGCAGCGCTTCAACATCGGCTTTGATATCATAAAAGTCTGTTGCGGCTTTTTCGATATCCCAATGTTCTTCGCTACGCTGGCCGCTGACAACACCGGCGATCATATTGTCTTGACGAACCCCGTTCTCAACACTTTCATCCGGCAGAAAGCGCAAGCCTGTTTCAAATAAACGCACGCGGTTTTGTTGACGGTTTTGGTTATAGGCAACAGATTGTAATAAACCGGTCCATAAACTGACGCGCATTTCTGACATTTCAGATGAAATAGGATGCGGTAAGGTCATGGTTGCTTGACCTGGGTGTAATTGTGTTTGAACTTTTGGGTCAACAAAACTGTAAGTGATCGCTTCTTGGTAACCACGATTGACTAAGGCATTACGCAACTTGCTTACTGGCAACTGTGCTTCTTTTTGCTCACGCATAGCAAGGGTAGCTTTTGGTGAAACATTAGGAATATTGTTGTAACCAAAAATTCGCGCAACTTCTTCAATCAAGTCAACTTCAATGCTGATATCAAAACGATATGCCGGTACCACCACAGTCCAAATTTTCGCTTCGTTTGCGCCACTTTCAGAAACAGTAAAGCCCAAACGAGTTAATATCTCAGTAACGGTTGTGTCGCTAATGTGATGACCAATACGGCCATCTAACTTGGCACGACGTAAGCTAACCGTTTTCTCTGCTGGAATGTTTGCTTCAGATACGGCCTCAACAATAGGACCAGCTGCACCACCAACGATTTCAAGCAATAATTGTGTTGCTCGCTCCATGGCATCGCGTTGTAATTGAGGATCAATACCCCGCTCATAGCGATGTGAGGCATCGGTATGTAAACCATACTGACGCGCTTTACCTAAAATCGCTAACGGCGCAAAAAACGCGCTTTCTAAGAAAATATCTTTTGACTGCGTAGTAACACCTGAGGCTAAACCACCAAAGATCCCGGCCATCGCCAATGCTTTTCCATGACCTTTACTATCACCGTCGGCAATCACTAAGGTTTGCTCTGAGAGTGTCACTTCATTTTCATCAAGTAACACCAGTTTTTCACCTTCAGTGGCATAACGGACATTAATGCCGCCATCAATAGCCGCTAAATCAAAGGCATGCATAGGATGCCCCTGCTCTAGTAATACGTAGTTAGTAACATCAACTACCGGATCGATTGAGCGAATACCACAGCGACGTAATTTTTCTACCATCCATAGGGGGGTTTGTGCATTCACATTGATATTTTTGATCACACGTCCTAAATAACGTGGGCAAGCTTGCTCTGCTGATAACGTAATCGCAACTGTATCGTCAATTGTTGGCGCCACAGCTGTAATGGTAGGCTCTGTAACACTTAAAGCATTTAATACGCCTACTTCACGGGCTAGCCCTTTCAAACCTAAACAATCACCACGGTTAGCGGTTAAATCAACATCGATGGTGACATCATTAAGGTCTAGGTATTCACGGACACATTGGCCAATAGGCGCGTCTGGTGCCAATTCCATAATGCCGTCAGAACTATCAGATAAACCAATTTCAGACTCACTACATAACATGCCGTGTGACGGTACGCCGCGAAGTTTCGCTTTTTTAATTTTAAAATTGCCTGGCAGTACGGCGCCAACGGTGGCAACCGCCACTTTTAAGCCTAAACGACAGTTCTTAGCACCACAAACAATATCAGCTAACTCGCCATCGTTGTAATCAGGCCCTAAATTAATTTTTGTAACTTGTAATTTATCAGCATCAGGATGTGGACCACATTCAACCACTTCACCAATTAACACGCCGGTAAATTCACCTGCTACAGGTTCTACGGCGTCAACTTCAAGGCCAGCCATGGTAATTTGATGAGCTAATTCATCAGAAGAAATTGCAGGATTAACCCACTCACGTAACCAAGATTCACTAAATTTCATTATATGGCTTTCCTACTTGAACTGTTTTAAGAAGCGAAGATCGTTTTCAAAGAATGACCGTAAATCATTTACGCCGTAACGTAACATGGTTAAACGCTCAACCCCCATACCAAAGGCAAAACCGGTATAAACTTCAGGGTCGATACCGACACTGCGTAATACATTCGGATGCACCATACCGCAGCCTAATACTTCTAGCCACTTACCGTTTTTGCCCATAATATCGACTTCGGCTGAAGGTTCAGTAAATGGGAAATAAGACGGGCGAAAACGTATTTCAACTTCTTCTTCAAAAAAGTGGTGTAAAAAGTCATGCAAAACCCCTTTTAAATGGGTAAAGCTGACATCTTTATCAACCATTAAACCTTCTACTTGATGGAACATCGGCGTATGGGTTTGATCATAATCATTACGATAAACTTTACCTGGTGAGATAATACGCAAAGGCGGTTGTTCTTTTTCCATGGTGCGAATTTGCACACCTGAGGTTTGCGTACGCAACACTAACTTAGGATTAAAGTAAAAGGTATCATGGTCTTGACGAGCAGGATGATGCTCTGGAATATTTAAAGCATCAAAGTTATGAAAGTCATCTTCAACTTCCGGCCCTTGCTTAACTGAGAAGCCTAAATCACCGAAAAAGCTTTCTATGCGCTCAATCGTGCGGGTCACAGGGTGTAATCCACCTAACTCATCGCCACGCCCTGGCAAGGTTACGTCAATTGACTCGGCCGCAAGTTGCTGTTTAACAACTTCAGCACGTAGCAACTCACCACGTTCAGTTAAAAGCTTTTGTACTTTTTGTTTAGCGATGTTAATCACTTGACCCGCTTTGGGCTTTTCTTCTTTTGGTAACTTGCTTAGGCCTTTCATTTGTTCGGTGAACAAACCTTTTTTTCCTAAAAAGTTAACGCGCACTTGGTCAAGTTCAGCAGGATCAGTTGCCGCAGCAATAGCCTCTTCCGCCTGCAATATAATATCGTCTAAATTCATGAGTTCCTCTAAAGCGTGTTTAAAGCGCCATATTTAACAAAATAGGTTAAAAGTACAGGGCATTAACATCGGCCGAATTCGACCTATAGCTAGACTTTTCGATTAATAAAATGGTGAATGATTTTACACAAAAAATTGTCGAGAAAGTAGAGAAAATCGCCGTTATTGAAGAAAAAACTCGTGTAAATTAACGATTGTTTTTAAAAAGGCAGGTGATTCGTCAAATAATGCCAAAGAAATGAACACTCAAGTGCCTTAGCCTTAGTTATCAAGCTACATTGCTCTTACCCACAAGAGCATCGCAATAAAGCAAGGGGGGCAAGGTAATTGATTGGTGACGATCTCATATCAAGCGAGTAAAGTGCTGTTTTAAAGGCTAACTTTAATCCCCCCATGGCTCTGGCTTATGGAAGTAGTAGCCTTGAAAGTAATCCAAACCTAGCGTGCTCAACATTTCATATTCGGCTTGGGTTTCGACAAATTCAGCAACCGTTTCCATGCCCATCGATTGCGCTAAACTCACCATGGTACTAACAAACGCTTGATTGCGTGGATTATTGTCAATGTCTTTAACAAAAACCCCATCTATTTTTAATTTCTGCACCGGTAATTGCTGCAAATAACTAAAGGATGAAAGGCCACTGCCGAAGTCATCTAAGGCAAATCGACAGCCGAGCGATGTAATTTCACCAATAAAATAAGTCGCTGATTGCAAATGGGTAATAGCAAAGGTTTCGGTTATTTCAAAGGTGATTAACTCTGGGGGAATATCAAACTCCTTAATTTTATCGGTGACAAATTCAACCATAGAGCTATCGGCTAAGGTTTGTCCTGATAAATTAATACAATAATGATCAGTAGTTTTTTCAATACTTATTTGTTGAAAGGTTCGGGTTATCACCCACTTATCGATTTCTAATGCCAGACCATGGTGTTCAGCAATAGGAATAAACAATGCCGGACTTATCATGTTTCCTGCACTATCTGCCATTCTCAATAACACTTCATAGACTTTTTCTGATGAGTCGCCGGCGGCTTTTCTTAACTCTTGTCGATACAGGACGAAGGTATTCTCTAACAGCGCATATTTAACCGTCTTAACAATGTTCATTTCTTCTGCATGACGCAATAACTCTGGATCATCACTCTGGTAGTGCTGAATGTTATTCGTGCCCTTTAATTTAGCCAGTCGTATAGACAACGCTAATGAGCTCATCAGATGCTCACCATCAACAAAGTCGGCATTAAGTTCAACCACACCAACACAACAGGTCATCGAAATATCAGCTGATATTGAAGAAAAGTCTAAATCTGCTACGGTTTGTTTTAGCAATTCTGCGATTTTGTTTGCATGGGTGTGCTCAATATATGGCATTATGACCACAAACTGATCATTACTAATCCGAGCAAACTCGCTTAATTGAGGCAGATGTTTTTGCAATGATTCACTAACGATACGCAGGCAAATGTCACCTTTGCTAAATCCAACGGAATTATTAACCATTTGGAATTTATCCAGATCAAGCATCATAGCGACCCCTTGACCTGCCGTTAAGTTATCTTTAATCATTTCATAACTGCTAACAACGGCATGTCTGTTCATTAAACCGGTTAGCGTATCGTGTGACTCGACGAATTCAAGTTGTTGTATCACTTCAAATTGCCGACGACTAATACGACGTTTTGACAGATAGGCAATCAATAAGACTAATGAAATGA
This sequence comes from Cognaticolwellia sp., assembly GCA_041616855.1. GTDB lineage: Bacteria > Pseudomonadota > Gammaproteobacteria > Enterobacterales > Alteromonadaceae > Cognaticolwellia. Next base: position 4,890 of record JBFJQB010000152.1, read on the forward strand.
CCGCCCAAGTTAATAAGGATCTAAAATAGTTTTCATTACTCAATTTCTGGCTGTATTGTTCTTGTAGACGGATAGCAACACTCCATCGTGTTCTTGGAATATCTTTTAAAAATGAGAATTGATTTATCTCAGATTCAGTCATCACGATGTCCTCAAATGATGAGTCTTCACTACCTGAAACTGAAAGCTCAACTTTGCCAATGGCATCTTTTCTTAATAAAAATAAGTCTTGTTGTGGTAAACGGTGGCGTTTTAGTAATGTTTGGAAGTGACTGGGGTCGAAGGCTACAAATAAAAACATCGTTCCTTGCGTCGCAATTAAAGGCTCTAAAAGATCATAATGCACACTTGAGGCGCTACGATGGAAGAACAAACTTTCTTGTGAGTGTTCAGCAATAGTCGAGTGTACTTCCTCTTTACAATCTAATGAAAAATCACCGGTGATATGCTCAAATAAGCCTTTTCCTGATGAATCGATGACAGAAAAAAGTCGAACCCCTTTGATTTCACTGCGTAATTGGTTAAGCAACTCAATATAATCTTCTTTCTTGGCCGCTTTACCTTGTTGATGCAATGCCAATAACTTTGCTTGATGACGCCATTGGAACTCCTTAACTTCAAGGCGTAATTGTAAAAAGTGGTGTTCAACGTCATCGATAACCCGATTACTGATTGAATCCATCAAGGAGTTTTGATATTCCTGATGAACCTTAATAGTCGAATAGCTATGCCAAAATGTCACAACAAATATCAATATGATCGCCATCAATAGTTGTGTTTTTGAGCCTTTCAGCTCTTTTTTCATAAATTGCTTTATCGACCCACTGGTTTCTTCAGCCACTTAGTTCATCCGTTTAACTTTTTTATTAACATTACAATATTCTCGGTTGCAAACGCAAGTAAAGCAAAAAGCTTTAAGTGATCATTAGTTAGCTAAATTGTAAGTTAGGATGATATAAACTCTGTATTAGCAAAATAGAAATAATCACTATTAAAAAGCCCCACTATTGCGGGGCTATTTTAATGAATAAGTAACAGTTAATAACTTAATCAATCAATTGGTATTCATCACGTAAAATATCGATAATTTCTTGTTTAGGGTTTTCAGATAAGACAATTTTGTTACCTATTATCTTTTCAGCAATCGCAATATAAGTGTCAGATACAGCCATGAGCACTGATGCAGGCAACTCATTGTCACGAGCTAAGGCTTCACGCTCGCTCATGCGGTCTTTATTTAACAATATATCAGGGTCTGGGAAGTGATTAAGTAATAATTGACGGAAACCTTCTTTCGAGTTTTCAACGACTTTACCCGCGCGGTATTGCTCGCCATCCCAAATACGTGAAGAGTCAGGCGTACCAACCTCATCCATATAAATAAGTTTGTCTGCCCCATTGCGATCTTTAACATAGCCAAACTCAAACTTAGTATCGACAAAAATTTGATCAAGTTGAGCTAAAGCGGCTGAAATAACATCAAAACCTTCGGTTAATAACTTTTCATACAAGGCGATATCATCAGGAGACTTGAAATTAAAGGCCGCGAAATTATCTACAATATTTTTTCGGGTAATATTGACATCATCAGCCTCAGGCACCCCTGGAACCCCCTTTAAAATGCCTTTAGTCGATGGCGTTTGCAGTAACTCGGGTAGCTTACTGTCTTTTTCAAGGCCATCAGTTAACTTAATACCGCAAAACTCTCGTTCGCCTTTCTCGTATGAGCGCCACATTGAACCGGTAATATATTGACGACAGATTGCCTCAATCATCACAGGCTTGGCTTTTTGTACTATCCAAACAAATGGGTGCGGAATGTCTAAGATATGACTATCAGCTAAACCTTGCTCTTTGAATAATTTAAACCAATGATTAGAAATCGCATTTAATGCCGCGCCTTTACCTGGCACACCTTTCATGCCACCTTCACCATGCCAAATACAATCAAAAGCGGAAATACGGTCGCTGATCACCATTATCGCTAATGGTGTATCTGGTGCCACATCATAATTTTTTTCTGTAATTAAGCGACGGCTATCCGCTTCAGTTAGCCAATAGACAGATCGCACCTTGCCACTGTGCACAGCAACGTCAGTACGAATAGGTAAATCATTATTTACCGCTAAAATTTGATCAGCAAGACTCATAATAAGACCTTCACTTCCTATAATTGAATATGAACTTTTAATTAAGCAACCTTAGGATAAAGGAATTATGGTTTAACAATATAAACTTGCTTAATTAACAACTCATTTGACTGTATTAATTTCCTGACTTTTTAGTCAATTTTTCTGTACTTAAAAAAAGAAAAGGACGCCAATGGCGTCCTTTTTTTAGAGCTAATATCTCAAACTTATGCTAAAGAAGCTTGCGCTTTTTCAACTAAGAATGTGAAAGCTGCTTTATCGTATACTGCGATGTCAGCTAGGATCTTACGATCGATTTCAATAGAAGCCTTTTTAAGACCATTAATGAAACGGCTGTAAGATAAACCA
>JBFJQB010000153.1:0-7325 GCA_041616855.1 Cognaticolwellia sp.
AATGTTAGTGAAGGTGAGGTTTATACCGTTAGTGAAGTCGACTTTATTGGTGACATGGCAGGCTTTGAAAAAACCATTCGTGCCATCACGCCAATTAAGACCGATGAACTGTATAATGGCGCTTTAGTGACGTATTCTGAAGAATTAGTCAGTAAGTTTTTAGGCCGTTATGGTTATGCTTATCCCAAGGTGGTGACAATTCCAGAAATCGATGAAGAAAACAAAACTGTAAAGTTGGTTTTGTCGGTCGACCCTGGCAAACGAGTGTACGTCAATCGTATTAACTTTAAAGGCAACCATGTAACAGCAGAGCACGTTTTACGTCGTGAGATGCGCCAAATGGAAGGTGCTTGGTTATCGAACAACTTAGTTGAAGGCTCTAAAGCATGGCTACAGCGTTTACCTTATATGGAAACCGTTGAATTTGAAACCAATCAGTTGCCTGGTGAAGATGATTTAGTCAATATTGACTTTGAAGTAAAAGAGCAACCGTCGGGCTCATTTACCGCAGGTATCGGCTATGGTTCAACCACACAGTTAAGTTTAAATGCCGGTATTCAGCAAAATAACTTTTTAGGTACGGGTAATCGATTAGGCTTTAATATTAACACCTCAAGCTACTCAAAAAATGCCAGTATTTCATACACAGACCCCTACTTTACGGTCGATGGTGTCTCGTTAGGCGGCAATGTTTTTTATCAAGAATTTAATGCCGGTAGAGCCAACCTAGTTCAGTATAATAATAAAACTTATGGTATTGGGGCGACGTTAGGTTTCCCTATTAATGAATATGTGCGTTTAAGCTTTGGCTTAGGTTACAAAAATAACGGTATTACGCGTTTGCAAACCTATGAACAAATTCAAAAGTTTTATGATTTATATTCAGATCCTAACAACCCTGATGGTGGTTTGAACTTTAAAAACTTTGATATTAACGCCGCTATATCACGTTCGACTTTGAATCGCGGAACATTTCCAACTGACGGCTCACAACAAAGCTTGTCATATAAAATGACCACACCCAATTCAGATGTTAATTATTTTAAAGTTAACTTAGATACTAAATGGTATTTCCCCTTAACACGTGATCAACGTTGGACTGTGTTAGCTAAATTCCAGCTCGGTTATGGTAATGGTTATGGTAGCGTCGAAGGTAACGATCAAGTCTTACCTTTTTGGGAAAACTTTAGAGCCGGTGGTTCTGGTACCCTAAGAGGCTTTGAATCTAATACAGTTGGACCACGTGCGATTAACCGATTCCCAACAGCAATTCCAGGAACGCCTGATGCTGTAGATTCTGGTGGTGGTTGCTGTTTAGGGCCGGATCATGATTCCATTTTTGCATCTAGGCGCTCTGTTGGTGGTAATGCCATTGCGATTGCGGGTCTTGAACTTATTGTACCGACCCCATTTTTAGATGAAGGCTTTAGTAACAGCGTGCGCAGCAGTATTTTTGTTGATGCCGGCAATGTCTGGGATACTGAATTTAATGTAGATGACTATAAAGACTTGGCTCAGGTAGAGTTTGACAAAATAGCAGATTACTCAGATGTAGGACGTTACCGAGCGTCAGCCGGTTTATCTGTGCAATGGTTATCGCCAATGGGGCCGATGATCTTTAGTTTTGCTAAAACTTTAAAAGAAGAAGAAGGTGATGACACCGAGTTCTTTAGCTTTAATATTGGTCAAACGTTTTAATATTTACGTAAATAAAGCTTATTTATTCGCCCAATAGTGTAACTTTAAATAAATAGGCTTGAACCAAATTAACTGAAACGGTATAACTACCGCATAACTATAAAATATAAAAAATATTGGAAGATATTTTAGGAGATAAAATTGAATAAATTGATCAAATCTATTGCAATCGCTACTGCAGCATCAGGATTTTTATTAGCAAGTTCAGCTATGGCAGCAGAGCAAAAAATTGCTGTGGTAAATTTTCAAGAAGTGATGGGAAAAATTCCACAAACAGCCGCTGTAATGAAAAGTTTAGAAGCAGAGTTTAAAGACGAAAAAGCAGTGCTTGCACAACTTGAACAAGATATTAAATATCTTCAAGAAAAGAAAAAACGCGATGGTTCATTAATGAGCGAGAAAGAAATTGCTGATTTAGATGAAAAAATGGCTTCACTTTTTCAAGATTATCAGACAAAAGGTAAAGCCTTTCAGCAAGAAACGGGTACGCGTAAAAACGAAGAAACTAATAAAATTATCGCCTTAGTTCGTCAAGCAATCGATAATATTGCGGCGAAAGGTAATTACGACTTAGTGCTTGAGCAAAGTGCGGTAGTTTATGCAAAACCAGACACTACCATTACTTCTGAAGTGGTTGATCAAGTAAGCAAACTGAAATAATAAGTTGCTCTCAAGTTGAATGAATAGTGGTTAATTCAGACTGTTATTCTTTAATTAGTGGTCTATTTTTAATATTCCGAATCAAATTGATTCGGAATATTGCGTTTAGCACTAAGGTGGTTAACGCTTTCCAATAAATCTATGCTTTAGATTTAGTCAAAAAGAAGTTTATGCTTATGAGTTACATCCTTGCAGATATTGCAAAAAAAATCGGTGCGGTTGTTCAAGGTGATGACCAATGTGAAATCTCAAGTATTGCCACCTTAGCTGAAGCAAAAGCGGGCCAAATTGCATTTTTAGCTAATAGTAAATATAGCGCACAATTACTCAATACGAATGCTAGCGCAGTTATTGTCACCGAAGCCGAAGCAACAAAATGTCAAACTAATGCCTTAATTATGGCTAACCCATACATGGGTTATGCTTTGGTTGCGCAATTGCTCGATACGACACCTAAGCCCGCTAACCAGATTCATCCTAGTGCCGTGATTGCAGAAGACGTTATTATTGGTGAGGGGGTGACTATAGGCGCTAACGCGGTTATTGAAGCTGGTGTGACTCTTTCTGATGGTGTGAGTATAGGAGCGGGCTCTTTTATTGGTATTGCCGCACAGATAGGCGCAGGCACCCGTATTTGGACTAATGTTAGTATTTATCATGGCGTGGCGATTGGCAAAAACTGCTTAGTGCAAGCTAATACCGTTATTGGCTCCGATGGTTTTGGTTATGCAAATAATAAAGGCGACTGGGTTAAAATACCGCAATTAGGCACAGTCGTCATTGGTGATAATGTTGAGATAGGTGCAAGTACCACCATAGATCGAGGTGCATTAGGTAATACAATTATTCACAATGGTGTTATTTTAGATAACCAAATACAGATTGCTCATAATGTGGTTATCGGAGAGAATACCGCCATGGCGGCTTGTAGTGTTATTGCCGGCAGTACTGAAATTGGTAAAAATTGTGTAATTGCCGGCCTAGTGGGTATCAATGGTCATATAAATATTGCCGATGGCTGCGTATTTACCGGTATGACCATGGTAACTAAATCTTTAACTGCATCGGGTGTTTACTCATCAGGCATGCCATGCCAGCCCAATAAAGAGTGGCATAAAAGTAATGCCAGAATTAGAAAGCTTGAAGCCTTAACTAAACGCTTAAGCGCAGTAGAAAAAGAATTATTAGCTTTAAAAAGCTAGCAAGATGACGCCATAGTTAACATTAGAGGAAATAAATTTGGAATCGCAAAATAACATGATCGATGTTGAAGAAATTAAAACTATTATTCCACACCGATACCCGTTTTTACTCGTCGATCGTGTACTTGATTATACGCCTGGCAAATCTATCCATGCGATTAAAAATGTCTCGGTCAATGAACCAGCATTTATGGGGCACTTTCCAAGCTATTCTATTTTTCCTGGGGTACTTATTCTTGAAGCATTAGCACAAGCAAGTGGTATATTAGGTTTTAAATCAGTTGCTGATAAAAGCGAAGGCGAGCTGTTTCTTTTTGCCTCGATTGATAAAGCGAAATTTAAAAAGCCAGTGCACCCGGGTGATACTTTGCACTTACATTTAGAATTTATTAAAGAGCGTCGTGGCATGTGGAAATTTTATGCCGAGGCGAAAGTCGACGGTAAAGTGGTTTGCTCTGCTGATTTAATGTGTGCAAGAAGAGCTTTATAATATGGTTAACTCAACGTCATTAATCCACCCGCAAGCTATTATCGAAACGGGTGCAGTGATTGGAAAAAATGTAAAAATTGGCCCTTGGACTTATATTGCGGCTAATGTTGTTATTGGTGATAACTGTGAAATAAGCTCACATGTGGTTATTAATGGCCCAACAAGGTTAGGTAAAGGCAATCGTATATTTCAATTCGCCTCAATTGGTGAAGACTGTCAAGATTTAAAATATGCCGGTGAATTAACCGAATTGGTGATCGGGGATAACAATACCTTTCGTGAAAACTGTACAATACATCGCGGAACCGTGCAAGATAATAGCTTAACGCAGATTGGCAGCAATAACTTATTTATGGCATATACTCATGTTGCGCATGATTGCATGGTTGGCAGCCATTGTATCCTAGCCAATGGCGCGTCAATCGCAGGCCATGTACATGTTGGTGATCATGCTATTATTGGTGGTATGAGCGGTGTTCATCAGTTTTGTCACATCGGCGCACATAGCTTTATCGGCGCAAACTCTCTGATTCTTAAAGACATTCCTCCTTATGTGATGGCATCAGGTCAACCAGCAAAACCTTTCGGTTTAAACAGTGAAGGCTTAAAGCGCCGTGGTTTCGATAAAGATGTCATCTTACAAATTAAACGTGCCTATAAAGCGGTTTATCGCCAAGGCTTAACGATTGATCAAGCAATGCAAAAAATTACCGATGACGGTGCCGATAGAGTGGAATTAACGCTGTTTACCGATTTCATTAAAAATTCGAGTCGCGGGATTATTCGCTAATTAATTTGTAATGCTAATTAATCAAAGTCAAAAGTAGACCCATTAATCACGACAAATTAAATTATGAATAATTCTGAAGTTACATTCGCTATAGTTGTTGGCGAACATTCTGGTGACACCTTAGGCGCTGGTTTAATGCAGCAACTGCAGTTAAGTTATCCCAACGCCCATTTTATCGGAATTGGTGGTCCTAAAATGTTAGCGTTAGGCTTTGAAAGCCTTTATGACATGGAAGAGCTTTCAGTGATGGGGGTGTTTGAAGTACTCGGCCGCCTGCGCCGCTTATTGCATATTCGAAAATCACTCAGCAATTATTTTGTTGCTAATAAACCCAATGTTTTTATTGGTATAGATGCGCCTGATTTCAATATCACTTTAGAAGGGCGCTTAAAAGCGCAAGGGATAAAAACGGTACATTATGTTAGTCCTTCAGTTTGGGCTTGGCGTGAAAAACGTGTTTTTAAAATAGCAAAAGCGACCCATATGGTATTGTCATTATTACCTTTTGAAAAAGCTTTTTATGATAAACACCAAATTCCTTGCACTTTTGTCGGTCATTCATTGGCGGATGATATTCCACTGGTGTCAGATAAAGCCTTAGCCCGCAAAGCACTTGGTTTATCAGACTCGGCCAAAATCCTTGCTTTAATGCCCGGTAGCCGGGGTGGTGAGCTGTCAAGGTTGGTTGAACCCTTCTTACAAACTGCGCAAAAGCTGTTAGACAGCCAAAAAGGCAAAGCAGTTAAGATTCAATTTGTCGTGCCAATGATCAGTGATAAACGCGCTGAGCAGTTTCATCAGTTACAGCAAAAGTTTGCCCCAGACTTACCGGTTACGGTGATTGTCGGCAAAACTCAGCAGGTGATGGCAGCCAGTGACTGTTTGTTAACGGCGTCTGGTACGGTAACCTTAGAAGCGGCTTTAATAAAACGCCCGATGGTCATCTGCTACAAGTTCAACCCGTTGACCTATCATCTTTTTAAAGGTTTTGTGAAGTTACAGTGGTTTTCTCTACCTAATTTATTGGCTAATAAAGGCTTAGTACCAGAACTGCTACAAAACGCGGTGACAGTAGAAAACATACTCCCTTTGGTGCAAGAGCGCTTATTTGACGATCAATCTGAATTGAACCAAGCGTACACAGATATTCATTTAGCATTAAAACAAAATGCTAGTAAACAAGCAGCTAAAGCTGTTATTGATTTATTATAAGGTTAAGCAGAGTTATTATGCCGGCAGTCAAAAATATCATTGAGCCTTTTGAATACCCCGTCGCCTATTGTATTGCTGGTGTGGATGAGGTTGGCCGTGGTCCTTTAGTTGGCGATGTTGTCACTGCGGCGGTCATATTAGATCCCGACAATCCTATTGCGGGATTGATGGATTCAAAAAAACTTTCTGATAAAAAGCGCCAACTGCTAGCGGTAGAAATTAAAGAGCGCGCCATTGCTTGGTCGATTGGCCGAGCTTCACCAGAAGAAATTGACACACTTAATATTCTCCATGCCACTATGCTTGCCATGCAACGCGCAGTACAAGGTTTGCAGGTGTTACCCGATTATGTACTGGTTGATGGTAACCGATGTCCAACATTTGCCCATGACTCAGGTACTATCGCTTGTGAAAGTGTCGTCAAAGGTGACGCACGGGTTGCAGAGATCAGTGCGGCTTCCATATTGGCTAAAGTCGCCAGAGATGATGAGATGATCGCTTTAGATAAGCTATACCCTTATTATGGGTTTGCCCAACATAAGGGCTATCCTACCAAAACACATTTAGAAAAAATTATCGAGCATGGGGTGCTTGATTGTTATCGTAGAAGTTTCAAACCTGTCGCCAATGTACTCGCTAATGCAGCAACGCATAATAAAAATAATTAGAGCACTCGATGTCTGAATCCGATTCACCTATTACCACTAGCCCACCTGAGACAATAGTCACACCAAGTGATCCTAAATTTGTGCACTTAAGAATTCATAGTGATTATTCGATGTGCGATGGTTTGAAGAAAGTTAAGCCAATCGTTGCAAGGGCAGCCGAGTTAAATATGCCTGCGATGGCATTAACGGATCAAACTAACTTGTGTGGTTTAGTTAAGTATTATCATGCTGCACATGGCGCAGGTATCAAACCGATTATTGGTTGTGATTTCTGGGTAAAAAGCCCGGCATTGGAAGATGAATTATCACGCTTAGTGGTTTTAGCCAGTAGTAATGTCGGCTATAAAAATTTAACTGAATTAATTTCCAAGGCTTATTTGCGTGGTCATATTCAAGGTAAAGCGGTTTTAGACCGTGATTGGCTGATAGAACATGCTCAAGGTTTGATTTTACTTTCTGGCGGGCGAGAAGGTGATGTCGGTAAGGCATTATTAAAAGGCAATCAAGAGTTTGTTGAACAAATGCTGAATTTTTATCAGCAATACTTTCCTAATTGTTATTACCTTGAGTTGATGAGAACCGGTCGCAATGATGAGGAAAACTAT
>JBFJQB010000154.1:0-7323 GCA_041616855.1 Cognaticolwellia sp.
GACAAAACATCTATGACACACTGGGAGCTAAAAAGAATTACTAAAGCAAAACATTTGTTTTGGACCCGTGACGGCGCTAGGTTAATTAAGCAATTTGGTAAAAAATTTATTCTTATTGTCTCTCAAGATATTACTGACTTACATAAACTATCACAGCGCTTAAGTTACCAAGCATCGCATGACGATTTAACTGGCCTGATCAATCGAGCTGAGTTTTCACGTCTATTGTCAATGTCGTTAGAAAAAGCGCAAGTACAAAATATTTGCCATTGTGTTTGCTTCCTCGATTTAGATCAATTTAAGGTGGTAAACGATGTTTGCGGTCATACAGCCGGAGACGAGCTACTAAAACAAATTTCAACGCTATTTAAACAACACCTTCGCAAAGATGATGTACTTGCGCGAATAGGAGGTGACGAATTTGGTTTGTTGTTAGAAAGTTGCGACCCTGAAAAAGCCTTGGAGATCATTCAAACATTAAGAATGGCACTTGATGCCAATCGATTTAATTGGCAAGACAAGTTTTTTGAAGTAGGAATGAGTGCCGGTATTTCAACCATTGATAAAAACTCTGTAGACATACAGTCAGCGTTAACAGAAGCAGACAGTGCCTGTTACAGCGCGAAAGATCTCGATCGAGGTCGTACGGTTATCTTTAATGATTCAGACGAAAATGGCAGTAACTTGCTTGGTGAAATGCAATGGATTAACAAAATTAATCAGGCATTGGAAAGTGACAATGGCTTTGTGCTTTATTTTCAAAAAATAATGCCATTAGATTTTTCGAAGAAAAACACCTTTAAAGGTGAAGTCTTGATACGTATGAATATCGATAACAAAATCGTCCCACCAGGGGCATTTCTGCCCGCTGCGGAAAGATACAATTTAGCTTATAAAATTGACCTATGGGTGGTCAAGAAAACCCTAAGCGTATTACAAAAATATAAATATTTACTGCCGGTTAATTGGGTGGTTAGCATCAATTTATCTGCACAAACAGTCTCTAGCACTGCTTTTAATAGTAAGATATATAAATTAATTAAAAACAATAACAATATTTGCCGAAATTTATGTTTTGAGTTGACTGAAACGGCCGCGATGGCCAACTTTTCTAATGCCATTGAATTTATGCATCGAGTTAAAAAAATTGGTTGCGGATTTTCTTTAGATGATTTTGGTAGTGGCTTTTCTTCTTTTGGCTACTTAAAGAAAATGCCGGTTAACTATGTCAAAATTGATGGTATGTTTATTACCGATCTTGCTGGAAACCTTATCGACCAAGCATTGGTACAATCAATGAATAACATTGCGCACGTTTTAGATAAACAAACGATTGCTGAATTTGTTGAAAACAAAGAAAGCGCAGAAATACTGCACGATATTAATGTTGATTATGGTCAAGGCTACTATTTTCATGTCCCTGAGTCATTTGATGAGGTATTAAGACGAGAATGTGCCCAACTTGCCTATGACAGCACACAAAAGAAATAAGAGACTTATAACTTTACAATTTGCACCATCTATTTGCTTAGCTTTAGCGTTAACTAACGACATCACTTAAACAAATACTACGTATGTGAAATGTATTGGGTAGCGAAGAAAGTCTGTTGAGCGTTAATGATTTACTCGCAGAGTTAGCCTATTTATTTCACCACAATGCGAGGATCGTAGGGGTTATTTGCACACCCTTCAACATTCACTTCATAATAGTAATCGCCTTGTTTTTTAATTTTACAACGTACTTCACCATGAGGTGCAGCGCTGTATGTACAATTTTTAAAAGGTGAACCATGAGTAAAGTGAATATCAAACCCTGCGCCAGTACTGGTCTGCCAAGAAATATATTTCTCTTTTGTTGAGCACACACATTCTGGGTCGTTTTTACAAGGGCTCTTTCCTGTAGGATATAAGATTGCGCAATTACTTTCATTGTCAGATGGAGCGACATTAATTGCGCAATGGCTAGTGGGGTCGATAATAATGACCAACTCTTTATCTTTAGCTGCATTACTCACTGCGCCAAAAGCAGCCATAACGTAGGTTAAAATAAATAACACTAAACTGCTGCGGACTCGTATTAATAATTTACTGTTTTTGATATTCATTGAATTTCCCTTTTCGAGTTTGATGACATTAAACAATTTCTTTTATCCATTGTTTATAGTCGTAAAACTGCGGATCTGCCAAAAAAAGTGCCGCTGGATAGCCTAAAGATATAGCCTTTGTAATAAATAACTTTAAATTATTATCGTCATAGCAATTAATAGCAACGATCGCTAAGTCGTAATATATATAAGGGTCTTGGCTATTACTTTTCAGTGTGGTGTCTTGATGTTCTCTTGCTTGCTCACATTGGGTTAATTCTGAATAGTAACGCGAAATTTGTGCTTGTAGACTCGGATCTTTATCATTAATAATGGCATTGTTTTTTGCTAATTCTAGGGCCTTCTCGTAAGCAGATTTGGCATTTTGTGCTCTATTTTTGCTGTATTTAAAGGCATCTCCTAAATTTCCCCACACAATTGGATCTAGTGGTGATAATTCTGCACTTTGTAAATACATTTCAACTGCATTTTCAAAACGTTGCATAAAAAATAGTACGGTACCTAAATTTGAAAAAGTGACTGCTGTTGGTTTAATGGCTAAAGACTTTGACCAAGCAATATTGGCCTGCTCAAAATCTAATATCATGTAATAAACAGCGCCTAGTGCATTGTAGGCCATAGCGGCATTTTTATTAATTAAAATGACTTTGTTAAATTGACTTATGGCTTGTTCATAGCGCCCTGAATAAAATAAAAACAAACCATAATCATAGTAATTTTTCCAATTACCCCGTTCAAAATAAATCGCTTGTTGATATAAACTTTCAGCTTTATCATTTTGATCCAGCCGTGCAAATAAATCCGCTAGGGAAATAAAAACTTCACTCGAGTCGGGGTTAATTGATTTCGCTTTATTTAAATGTATTTCAGCTTGTTGATACTGGCCATTGACCCGGTAAAGCTTGCCAAGAGCTAGTTGAGACTCAAAAGAAACAAACTCATTACTGGCGATCAACTGACAAACATTGACTGCTTTATCATATTCACTGGTGTCATCACTGAGTAAATATTTTTCTAAGTAGGTTTGACATAATGCTGACGATGCTTGGACAAAATCAGGGTCTAATTGCAACGCGCTAATAAACAGTTTTTCTGCTGCAGCCAGAGCACTAATATTATTTGAATTTCTATACTTTTCTTTGCCTTGTAGATAAGCATCGTAAGCCGCAAAACTTTCAGTTGGCATATAATGATTGCTGTTGACTGACTTATTCCCAACTACAAGCAAATGTAATGCATTAGTAATTTTACGCGACAAATCACTATAGAGTAGCACGAGCTCATTGATTGAACCTTGAGATTCATCAGACCAAACCTGAAAACCGCTGACGACATCCGTCATGACAGTGGTAATACTTAATGTATTGTCGACAAGATTTGAACGCCCTTCTACAATATATTTCACGCCTAAACTATCTTTGATTTGTTCAATACTGGCTTTAGAATCTAACGCGCTTACCGCCCTTAATGAGGCAACTTTAAATACCGATTTTAAGGCTAATAAATTAATCAGCTCTTCTTGTAAGCCTGAGACGAAATATTGCTGATTTTCAGCTTTTTCCGCGGCATAAAAAGGTAAAATAGCAACCGCATTTTCGAGCACTTTTGCTTGAGGTGCTTTTGTTTCAAGTTCGATATTAAGTGGCTGTAATGCACTCTCACTTTCTATCTTTTCAATCAAATGCGTAGATACATAAGAGATAACAAATACAATAATTAAGACAAAACAGCCATCTATAGCAAATTGTCGGTAAACAAAACGATGCTTTTTATTGTTTTCGTAGGCAAACTTCTTCCTTATTTTAAACTCATTAAACAACTGATAACTGATCACAATAGGAAAACCGACAACCAAACATAATGCGGCTACCTTGCCCCCCCATGTTGGTACATCAAAAATAGGCAAAATAATAGAGAATACCTGCAATAGCAGCCAAGAAACGACTAAGTACGCTGCACTAGCATTTATTAAGCGACTACTCTTCAACAAGGAAAATGATAATTTCCATTGTTTATCTGCACCATTTATTTGACCTATTTGATCAACGGGAAAAGGCCAAATGCTATTAGCTGGCTTAGCAACGGTGGGCAAAAGCATGCGATAGCCTTTACGAGGTATGGTTTGAATATAGGTAGGACATTCTTTGTGGTCATCAAGTGCATGTCTAATTTCACTGATAACGTGAGTTACATTCGTTTTTGACGCGTGCTCGTCTCCCCAAGCAAAAGCCAAAATTTGTTCTCTGGAGACTACTTCACCATTAGTTGATGCTAAAAATAATAAAACTTCCATCGCTTTAGGTGCCAAGTGATAGCGCTGCCCATTTCGGATCACGACACCTAAGTCGGGTTCAATCACTAAGCCACCTAATTGAAAGCCTTGATGTAGCTCCGTATCTACAACAAAGTATTTCTTATCGCTTGCTAATGAAACTGTCGCTTTTGATTCATCTCTCGCTGACACGTAATGTTAGCCTTACAAGAAAAGAGCACAGCATGCTTTTGGCAACTCTTTATAAAGTTTAAGGGATTAAAAGCAAGTTATTAGTATTGTTGACAATAGAAAAAATAGCGAATTTGTCTGATGCTAATATCTCAAGCTTAGCCCGTATCCGACCAAGGATTAACTAGCCGATATTATGCGATTTATTCAGCATTAACATCAAGGTTATCCGCGATGAAATCAGTTGAAACTAGCGCAGAATTTAGCACTATAAAAATAAAAACCCGCACACCTTCTTTAAGTCAGGTATGTGGGTTTATGGAAAGTTTAGCTGCTAGTACGGATATTACTGATTAGTCTACTTCATTGATATCCGTATTTTCGATATCTTGCGGGGCAACAGCTTGCTTACGTTTTAATACAGGCAAGTCTCCAGCATCTTGCGCTAAAAAGCTATGTTTAACAACTTTCTTCGCTTTAGGCTGTTTTTTAACGACCTGTGATTTCGTATCATCTTTTGCCTTGTTTTCGACTTTTGCTTTTTTCGGTTTTAAGCCTTTAAACTTGGCTTTTAACCCTTTAACTACATCAAAACTAAGCTTTTGTTGTAAAAAGCCTTCAACATTTTTAAAGCTTAACCAGTCTTTCGGTCCGACCAAGGAAATAGCATCACCTTGACTGCCTGCGCGACCTGTACGACCTATACGATGGACGAATTCTTCAGTATGCTTGGGCATATCGAAATTGATCACATGTGAGACATTAATTAAATCTAAACCGCGAGAAGCTAAATCAGTTGTGATCAATATCTTTTGCTGTCCTTTACTAAACCCTTCCATGATTTGATTACGTTGACCTTGATTGAGCTCACCACTTAAAGCGACCGTGCTTAAGCCCTGCTCGGTCAACAGTTTAGAAAGCCTGTCGGTATCAGCACGTGTTGCTGTAAATATGATCATTTGTTGATGATTTTCAGTAGCAATAAAATGCTCAAGTAGCTTTTCTTTATGACTTAAGTTGTCACAAAGATAAAAGCGCTTGGTAATATCTTTATGCTCAGTATGAGCACTACCAATTGCAATACGTTTGGGTTTTTTCAATAATGCTAACGCAAAGTCATTTACTTGTGCGTGATCTAAGGTTGCAGAAAACATCAGTGTTTGACGTTTACGATGGTCCGCCGCTTTATTAATTTGTGTTAATTGTTCAGCAAAACCGAGATCCAACATACGATCGGCTTCATCAAGAATCAATAACTCTAAACCACTTAGATAGAAGTGCCCTTGCGACAGATGATCAGCTAAACGTCCTGGGGTAGCGACGATAAAGTGAGGGTCTTTTTCCAAAGTTTTTACTTGGTCGTTGAAGTTCTCACCGCCAAGAATAAGCACTGCTTTAAATTGCGAACCCGAGGTAAACATTCTTAACTGGGTAAACACTTGCTTCGCTAATTCACGCGTTGGCGTTAGAATTACCACGCGAGGGTCGCGTTTACTTAGGGCACGATTTTTAGATAAACGCTGCATCGCAGGAATAATAAATGCTAAAGTTTTACCTGAGCCTGTTTTAGAGGATGCGATTAAGTCATGACCTGTCATAGCAGCAGGAATGGCCTGTTGCTGGATTTCAGTAGGCTCTGTAAAGCCTAAATGCTCTACGGTTGACATTATTTTACTATCTAATCCAAAATCACTAAACTGCAAACTTACTCTCCACTTCATTAAACTTATAGTCAGCAGAATCTTGAATACTCCGATGGCTATTGATACTTTAAAATAAAAACTATTGTCGTATTATAACCTGTAATTACCAACATTTAGCCAAACTATTTAGTTAAATGCCAAAATACTTTTTAATCATCAGTTAACGATAAAGCACTTCGATTCAAATCTCGCTATTAGCTACCTTACGCCAAAGCCAAAACACACAGGGTATTATATTATCCTGTGTTACTTAAAAACTGGCTGGAGCCTTATCCTAAGACATTTGCGAAAAATCGTTACTAATTCGAGCCTCTGAAGTAAAATGCAGCACTAATTAAGCAGCTTAAAACAATTTCACTAACACTATGAATATCGATAACAATGACTCTGCATATAAGGTTGTAAAGGCGACAAAAGCGGATAAGAAAGCCATCAAACGCTTTTATAAAACTCAGCACTATTCGGCCAGTTGCATAGGGCAAGATCATTGCTATCTAGTGAAGAGCCAGGGCACCATTATAGCCTCGGCTATCATATCAGCGGGCCAAGAAAACGGTAATTTTTGGTTGCTTCATGGCTTAGTCACTGATCGAGCATATCGTGGAAAAAATATCGCTAGTTCTATTATCCGAACGATTATCACTGAGGGAAATGGCACTAAAGAAAAAAGATATTCAAAAATAATTTGTTTTGCTGGCACCGAACTACAGCCATTTTATTTAGCAAACGAATTTATTAGCTATAACGATATTAACGAACTAAACCAGTTACCGCTAGAATTCAAGCAACGACTAGCCCGGTATCAAGAAAAACAAAAAAACTTACAGTGTTTTTTATATCAGGCTCTACACGCAACAACTTAACATCGTATTAAAGCTATTCAAAATCTGGTCTATTCACATATATCAGTAGCTTGATACTAAATATCAACATGTAGTGGTCAAGGATAATTGGCCACAGTTTTATAGTTAAGCCAGTATCTTTTCTCTGACTCGTTTGGTGTTAAACCGCCATTATGTTGATGCGGCCTGACTTGGCTGTAATAGCCAATAATATATTTTGTGATGCCAAC
>JBFJQB010000155.1:0-7264 GCA_041616855.1 Cognaticolwellia sp.
ACATAAACTAAACAGCTCATCGTAGCCATAAAGGCAAAAGTTAATAGTTTCATATACCTCTCACTTTTAAATAGAAATAGTGAATGTCTCTATAAATTAAGTTTTGCTTAGTATAAAGACATTGAAAACATCTTATCTTAATCCTGATTAATAATCAAAAATTCACAGTTTATCTGCTTTTAAAATTAAAGGCCGATAATCTGCGTTTAAAGGCTTAGTTTTTCGTGTCACTAATAGCTGAATTAGAATTGAGCGACGACTTGTTCAACAACCATTTTAATGGCTTTACTTGGGTTATCTTGTTCAGCTGACTTAATTCGCTTTACTGCCCAACCATGCCATACCGGTTGACGACTCTTTACATCATATACGTCTATAGCCAGTTTTCCCTCAGTATAATTGCGGGCATGGGTATTTTGGCTTATACCAATACCGCCGTAATAGCGGTGCCCCCAAAGAAAACTAGTACGATACATTACAGGTAAAGAATCAACTTTTACTTTATCTCGACTACCCATGGTATATGAAATGGTAAAATCAGCCTGCTCCGCATCACTAACTAATTGATAGCCTTTGGCGATAAATGCTTGCTCAATAGCATTATCAATCCGAACTTTCATTACAGGGTTAACATCAATAGGCTCAGCTAAAACCTTAGTTTCGCTTAACCATGCAAAGGTTTTATAATGCGATGTAGAGATTTCTTTATTGCGATCAAAGCCAACCCTAGCCTGCTTTGTTGATACACACCCAGCCAAAACACCGACAAGTGCCAACATTATGATTAGTTTATTTTTTAACATAAGTCCTTCCAAATAACTTTGATGTATTTAACGTTTAACATAACAGCGTACCATAAATACCTTAATACGATATTGAAAAGTGTAACAATAATATAACAACCTGATGTACTAACTAACAACAAATATCCCTCAATTGATTACAATCTAGAGATAAAGTGGCACACCATTTATTACCGATAAAACTAAAGGGATTATATTCGCAAAGTGTTAAACAAAAACCGAATTAATAGCGCAATAAAAATGCCAGTCAGTAGTTATCTGACTGGCATTAAGCAAAAGTCTGGCTTTATAGATCGTTGTTAGCGAAAAATTTAATGTTTAAGATTTACGGCGTAAACCAGCCAACATTAACAAGAATAAGCTACTAAAGCCGATACCTGCACCTTGTCGCTCTATTTTTTCTTTAACTTCGCTACAATCTTCAACTTCACCCGCTATTGGGCGTAAAGTTACTGCGCGCACCACATCTTCCATCAACTGAACGCCCTGTTCATCAAGCATTAATTCGCCTTTAGAATCACGACGAGGTACCCTGACTAACGCGGTTGCTGATACTTCGTTTTCATCATTAATATCGCGTGCTTCAATAATGGTATAAGCACTGTCGCAAGTTAAAAAGTCGTTAAGGTCAGTAAAATTTTCACTGGCTATATCATATAAAAAACCATGTGTTCTTCTCGGGTTAGGCCTCTGTGGGGTGTCATTGTGTGTTTCAACTTCTCCTTCACCGACAATTTTGCCACTTTCATTAATCGCGCGTGCGGTACTCGAGCTACCATTAAAAAAGTCTGTTGGTAAAATCATTTCCATGGTTTCAGCATTAGTATCAACATGATAGAACTTAGTACGTAGGCTGCCATTTACATAAGTCGAAACATGTCCTACCGCGATGCCGGCATCATTAATATCATAAGCACGAGAATCAAAATATTTACCATGATCATCGGTAAAGTCAGTGACCAAACCATTTTTAAATACCACGGCATATTTGCTTATTGGCTCATTAACGCTTGGGTCCGTTTCCGTTTCATCGACCCAACCATTGGCATAACCAACCGCAACACCATGATTATTAATGGCTTGAGCAACGCTAGTAAACTCACGTTCATCATCAACATGAGGCGTAACAAGCTGACCTAAAGTTTCTGATGTAACAATACCTTGTTCATCAATCGTCCACTTTATTGCTTCAGTGTGATACATTTCACCAGCAATTTCCTGTACACAGACGTCAAATGGTTTATCATTTAATACATCAGGGTCAGCACAACCCCCCGTTTCATTATTAATATAATCAATGGCATTTTGATCAATGCTAGTACTGACATAACCAACCGCATATTGCGATTCACTGATGTCCAATATGGCTGACTGTCCACCAAAGCGTTGCTCTTCAGGTAAATCCGTTTCACTTGGCGGAATGATCTCAATGATGGTTTCACCACCATCAGAGGAAAAGAAGCCACGCTTGCTAAAATCACGTACCCAGTGTGTTACTTCTTCACCATCGCTATTAGTAAATGCTATAGGTAAATAAGGTGCAGAAGCATTACCGTACACCCAACCCTCGTTGGTTATTCCACTGATATATTCTTTTGTAGAACGGGTATACATATCTGTGCCAGCAAACTTTTCATCAAACACAGTTAATAGCTCTGTTTCACCATTAAAATTCGTCATGGCAAAAATATCACCAACCTTTTGGTACAGGCTACTACTGGCTCTTTCTTTGAGAAATCTTAACACCCACGAAAAGTCATTCGCGGTTGGATTACCGGCACGTAAAGCGGTTTCATCTTGAATATTTTCTAGGGCGAATTCGCTTTCATACTTGCTATCAGCTAATCTAACAATAGCGTTATAGTCATCTTCATCCAAGTATTGAAACTGCACTGGAAAATTATAGATATTACTGCCAGAAATAGCAGCTTCGCCATTGTTATTTTCTTGTTGTGAGTAAGTATATTTTAATGAAGCAACATCACCCTTGTCGATAACTTGGTATGTGGCGGCATTAACAGCGGAAAGTCCTAATGCACTAGTGACACCTAATGCTAAAATTGATTTTACAAATTTGTTCATGTAACTACTAAACTCACTTTTGTTATTATTCATCTAATTCTTGCCACCTAGCGTAGGCAAGTTCGAGTTTGGACTCACTTTCGGCTAACTGGTTCAATGTTTTATTACTTTGTTCTGGGCTTTGGCTAAAAAAGTCAGCATGGTTGACTTGTTGTTGTAATTCAGCAATTAAATTTTCAAGTTCATCAATAACCCCAGGTAAGCTATCTAATTCTCTTTGCTCTTTAAATGAGCGTTTTTTCTTGGCTGGAACCTTGGTTTTTTTATCCGCTTTTTCAACTTTTTCCGTCGAGGCTATTTTAACGACGGGCTTTGCCATTGCTTGACGTTGTTTATCTTTATATTCAAGGTAACTATCAACATCATCATAGCCGCCAACAATTTGAGTAATATGGCCCGTACCATCAAAGTACAAACAACTAGTTACACAATTATTAACAAAGTCACGATCATGGCTGACTAAAATAACCGTTCCAGCATAATTTGCAACGACTTCTTCTAATAATTCTAAGGTTTCAATGTCCAAATCATTGGTCGGCTCATCAAGAATCAGTAAGTTACTCGGGCGCAAAAACAAGCGAGCAAGCAACAAGCGATTTTTCTCGCCACCGGATAATGCTTTTACCGGTGTGCGTGCACGCTTGGGGCTAAATAGAAAGTCTTGTAAGTAACCCAATACATGTCGAGGCTTGCCGTTTACAACGACCTCTTGCTTACCTTCACCGACAATTTCTTGTACGGTTTTATTGAGGTCGAGTGCATCGCGATGTTGATCAAAATAAGCGATATCCAAATTAACGCCTGAGCGCATTTTACCGCTAGTAGCTTCGAGTTTACCCATGATCATTTTAATCAAGGTCGATTTACCTGTACCATTGGCACCGATAAAGGCTAAGCGATCATTGCGGGTGATCAATAAATCTAGATTCTTGATCACTGGCTTATCATCAAAAGCGATGGTTAAATTTTCAGCTTCAAAAACTAACTTACCTGAACGATCGCCTTGGGTAATATTCATCGTGCTTTGATTACGGACCTCGCGACGAGCCTGACGTTCATTTCGCAGCTTTTCAAGCGCCCTTACTCTGCCTTCATTACGTGTACGGCGTGCTTTAACGCCTTGGCGTATCCATACTTCCTCTTCAGCCAAATGTTTATCAAATAAAGCATTTTGTTGTGTTTCCACCTGTAAATCATGCGCTTTTTGCTCAATATAAAGGTCGTAATTACCTGGATAACTTTTCAAAATACCGCGATCAAGATCAATAATTCGGGTCGATACGCCGCGAATAAATGCCCTGTCATGACTGATAAACAATATGGTGCCAGCAAAATCTTTTAAAAACGACTCTAACCATAAAACACTTTTAATATCTAAATGGTTGGTGGGCTCATCAAGCAATAAAATATCTGGCGCAGTGACTAAGGCTTTTGCTAGCGCTAATTTACGTAACCAACCACCTGACAAGTCACAAATTTTATCATCTGGGTTTAACGCTAACGTGGTCATCACTTGTTCGATCAATTGCTCATCTTGCCAAGCGTTAGCGAGTTCCAATTGTTCTTGGACATTAGACAATTTAGTCAGATTTTTTTCTGATGGGTCCTCAGTAACATCATGAATAATGGCATGATAGCGCTTAATTAAATCAGCATTTTCTTTCACGCCTTGCGCGATATAATCAAAAACACTGATATCTGAAGATTCTGGGGGATCTTGCTCGAGCATCGCCACTTGCATTGTACTAGATTTAAGTACTTGACCATCGTCTAGCGTTTGTAATCCCATCAATACTTTCATTAATGTTGATTTACCGGCGCCATTTCTGCCGACTAAACAAATACGTTCGCCGGTTTGTACACTTAAGTCTGCTTTATCTAAGACTTTGTCTTCACCAAAGGCTAATTCACCCTGTGAAATACGAATTAATTCCATAAATTACAACAACTCCAAAACTTGTGCTTGATCAAATGGCCAATATAGCTTCTGTTGATCTGATAAACGCTCTAATACGGGAATACTAATACGATAAAGTTCCAGCAAGGTTTCATCATCAATAATATCAATGACACTAATTTTTTCAGCAGGCATAACCGCCAAGCATAACGCCAACGCGTCTTCACATAGATGGCAACCTTCAGTGCCATATAAATTAAATTCTACCGTCACTTCAATTCACCTTACGCGTGATCAACCAACTATTGTGGATATGCTTATTACGTTGAAAGTCTTTATCTCGCGTTTTATCACTCATTTCTTGTACGTTTAAGCCAAGTGCGGCAACCGCGTCAAAATCCATTTTAAAATTACGTTTATTATTGGTAAAAATGAGTTCGCCACCATCAGCTAGTGATTTCATACCATCAGTAATTAAGTTAACGTGATCACGCTGTACATCAAAACTTTCTCCCATGCGTTTCGAGTTAGAGAAGGTCGGTGGATCAATAAAAACCACATCAAATTTTTCTTCATTCTTTTTTAGCCACTGTAAACAGTCTGCTTGAATGAAATCATATTTATGGCCGCTTAAATTGTTCAGAACAAAGTTATCTTGCGCCCAACTCAAGTAGGTATTAGACATATCTACCGTCGTCACTTTGTCTGCGCCATGAAGTGCTGCTTGTAATGAAACTGAGCCAGTATAAGCAAATAAATTCAATAATGATTTACCTTTAGATTTTTTCGCGACAATTTGGCGAGTCTTTCTATGGTCTAAAAACAAGCCGGTATCTAAATAATCCCAAAGGTTCACTTTCAACTTTGCGCCGTACTCATGCACCACCATTGATTTTTTGGTTTGTTCAACACGCTGGTATTGTTCTTTACCTTTTTGTTTCGCGCGCGTTTTAATAATGACTTTCTCGGTTGGCACACCCAGAACTTTCGGAGCAAAATAAACCACTTCTTGTAACCTTTTAGCCACTTTTTCTGGTTCAATATTGCTAGGCGCTGAGTATTCATGGATAACAAGATGGTCACCATAAACATCAACGGCAACATTATATTCTGGAATATCAGCATCATATAAGCGATAACATTCCACTTGCTCTTGCTTCAACCAGCCTTTCAAGTTCTTCTTATTTTTTAATAAACGGTTAGCGAATGCGGAATCTTTATGTTCAAACTCCGCATTAACATTACTACTGGAAACTTGCTTATCGTCTAAATTATATAGGGCGAATTGACAGTCTAATGGACCATTTTTAAACTTATATCGCTTAAAGCTGACCATTTTCATCAAGCTGAGTAATTCAACATTGGCGGTTAAAATAGCGATACGCCAATTAATAAACTGGCTTTTAAAAATTTGCCCTAATTTTGCGAACCCTTCGACGAGTTCGGGCAATTCACCAATTCGTTCGCCATAGGGCGGGTTGAACAAAATAGTACCTTGGCTACCAAATGCATTTTTTAACTGGGTAGCGTCTTTACAGGAGAACTCGATAAACTTTTGCACACCAGCGTTACGCGCATTTTGTTGTGCCGTTTTTAAAACGCGACTATCAAGATCGACACCAAACACTTTAGTTTTTAATTGCGTTAAACCAACATGCGATTGCTCAATAGCAGCAGACTTTGCAGTTTTCCATGCATCTGGTTGATGTCCTAACCAGTATTCAAAGCCCCAAGTTGCTCGATCAATACCCGGTGCGTAACCTGCGGCCATTAGAACAGCTTCTATTACAATGGTTCCTGAGCCACACATAGGATCTACTAAAGGTTTAGAGGTGTCTTCTAACCAACCTGAGCGGGTTATCATCGCGGCAGCTAAGTGCTCTTTTAGCGGAGCTGCGCCGGTATTTTCTCGATAGCCCCGTTTGAACAAACTTCGACCAGAAAAGTCCAAATAAATAGTCACTTTTTGCTTTAATAAACGTGCCTGAAAACTTACTTGTGGTGCAGACTTATCAACTGACGGACGCTCTTGTTCTAAATCGCGAAAATGATCAACGACAGCATCTTTGACGGTTAAAGCCCCGAATTGGCTATTTCTAATTTCGTCACTGGTGCCAACAAAATCGATAGCGAAAGTATTTTCAACAGAAAACAATTCCGACCAAGATATAGATTTAGCTACCGCATAAAGTTCATCTTTATTCGTCGCATCGCCCTCGCCCAATTTCAGCAAAATACGAGTTGATAAGCGAGAGTGCAGACAAATATGATATGCATGCTCAATAGTTGAATTAAAGTAAACACCTTCGGGCTTTTGAACAACTTGTTCAGCTTTCAAATCTTTAAGTTCTTGCGCCAGTAATATTTCTATACCTGGGGAGGTTAATGCTAAAAATTGCTGCATATAGGTTTTCCAATCTAATTTATGTCCGCGATTATAAACAAAGACACGTTCTACTTATAGGGATTTTGCAAATTAGAG